>JBIQJM010000070.1:0-16628 GCA_044507525.1 Burkholderiales bacterium | reverse complement strand
ATGCGAAGCGGATGCGTGCGGCTGGTTCGTGTACCCGCCATGTCGTGCGCTCCCCTCCGACACCCACTATAGCCCGCGCAGGCACGCCTCGCCGGCGGCGTTCCTCAGGCGGCGGCGCTGCTCATGCCGAGGTAGGCCGACTGCACGGCGGGGTCCTCGAGCAGCCGGTGCGCGGAACCTTCGCCGGCGATGCGGCCGTTCTCCAGCACGTAGCCGCGGTCGGCGATCGCGAGGCTGCGCCGCGCGTTCTGTTCCACCAGCAGGATGCTCACGCCGGTGCCCTTGATCCGCTCGAGCGCGCGGAACAGTTCGTTGCACACCAGCGGCGACAGGCCGAGCGAGGGTTCGTCGAGCAGCAGCAGCCGCGGCGCCGACATCAGCGCGCGTCCGATCGCGACCATCTGCTGCTCGCCTCCGCTCATCGTTCGCGCGGTCTGCTTCAGGCGCTCGGCGAGGCGCGGGAACAGCGCGAGCACGCGCTCGCGATTGGCCTTCTCGTCGCTGCGCGCCCGCCGGGGGTAGGCGCCGAGCGACAGGTTCTCGAGCACGGTGAGGTCGCCGAAGATGCCGCGTCCCTCCGGCACCAATGCGATGCCCGCCTCGACGCGAAGCCGCGCGGGCAGCGACTGCAGCGGCTGGCCCGCCAGCGAGATGCGGCTGCGGGGCGGCGTCGGCAAAAGGCCGGCGATCGCCTTGAGCATCGTCGTCTTGCCGGCGCCGTTGGCACCGAGCATCACGACGACCTCCGATTCGCCGACGCGCAGCGACACGCCGTCGAGCGCGCGGTGCAGCCCGTAGGAGGCCGACAACGCCTCGACCTCAAACATCCTCGTCCCCCAGGTAGGCCTGGATGACCCGCCGGTCGGCGAGCACGTCCTGCGGCGTGCCCTCCGCGATCCGGGTGCCGGAGTTCATGACGATGCAGCGGTCGCACAGCGACCGGATCGCATCCATGACGTGCTCGACCATCAGCACCGTGACGCCCGTGCCGCGCAGCGAACGCACGAGCGCGACCGCATCGACGAGCTCCGACGGGTTCAGTCCGGCCAGCCACTCGTCGAGCAGGAGCAGCTTCGGTTCGAGCGCCAGTGCGCGCGCGAGCTCGAGCCGCTTCTGGTCGATGTAGGTGAGCTCCTGCGCGAGGCGTCCGGCGTGCGCGGCCAGGCCGACGCGCAGGAGCAGCGGGGTGGGGTCTGCGCGGTGGTCGCCCCGTCCGAACATCAGGCCCGCCTGTACGTTCTCGCGCACGGTCATCGTCTGGAACACGCGCACGAGCTGGAAGGTCCGGGCGATTCCGGCCCGGGCGATGCGGTGCGGCGGCGCGCCCGCCAGCTCTCGTCCCCGGAAGCGGACCGAGCCGCTGTCCGGACGCAGCACGCCGCTGATCAGGTGCAGCGCGGTCGTCTTTCCGGATCCGTTGGGCCCGAGCAGGCCGACGATCTCGCCGGCGCCGACGTGGAACGACAGGTCGTCGACGGCGCGCAGCCCGCCGAAGGAACGGGCGATGCCCCGCACCTCGAGCACGGGCGCCGTCATCGCACGGGTTCGCCGCGCCGCCCGCGCGCGCCTCGTTCGAGGACGAGTCCCACGATGCCGCGCGGTACCGCGTAGACGATCAGCAGGAAGATGACGCCGAGGACGATCGGGAAGTGATTGGGGAAGTACTTGATCAGCGTCTCGAAGAGGAGCACCAGCGGCACCACGCCGAGCACGGGGCCCCAGAAGCGCGCGGCACCGCCGAGCAGCGCCATGATGAGCACCTGGAACGAGACGATCGGGTTGAACGCGATCGCCGGATCGATGTAGGTCCAGCGCGGCGCGACGATCGCGCCGGCGAGCACCATGAACACCGAGGTGATGGTGAAGGCGAGCAGCTTCGTGCGCGTGGCGTCGATGCCGCAATGGCGCGCCGCCTGCTCGTCCTCGCCGATCAATCGAAGCGCGAAGCCGAGCCGCGAGCGCGACAGCCACCAGCCGAGCAGCAGCACCAGTGCGAAGAGCCCGAGCAGCTGGCCGTAGATGACGGACGGGGTCGCCGCGTCGACGAACACGTAGCGGCCGATCGAGCCGGCGACCTTGCTCTCGTACCAGGTGACGACCTGGCGCAGCAGTTCGGTCAGGCCGAAGGTGAAGATGACGAAATACGTGCCGGAGAGGCGCAGCGTGACCAGCCCGACCAGCAGCGCGAGCACGGTGCCGATGGCGGCTGCCGCGAGCAGCACCAAGGGCCAGGCGAGCTGTTCGCCGAGCACCGCCACCGTGTAGGAGCCGGCGCCGAAAAAGGCGACCGTCGCGAGCGAGATGTAGCGCGTCGTGCCGCAGAAGAGTCCCCACGCGGTGGCCAGCACGCCGTACAGCAGCAGGTTGATCAGCAGCGCCGTGGTGTAGTCGTTGCCCAGGCGCGGCGCGAACGCGAGCGCGACGAAGCAGGCGAGCGCGAAGGCCCAGCCCGGCCAGCGCAGCCGGGTTGGCGCTTGCGCGCCCGCCACCGCCGCGGCGGAGACGCCGTCGCCGCCGCTCATCGCACCACCTTGCCGAAGAGGCCGGCGGGGAAGAACAGCAGCACGGCGAGGAAGAGCGCGTAGTTGGCGGCCAGCGTGAGGCCCGGGTCGACGTAGGTGCCGACGAAGCTCTCGACGAGTCCGAGCATCAGCGCGGCGACGGCTGCGCCTGCCATGTTGCCAATGCCGCCCATGATGACGACGATCAGCGCCTTCATCGTGAACACGACGCCCATCGTCGCGCTGAAGGTGAGGAACATGCTGACGAGCACGCCCGCCACGGCGGCCATCACGGTACCGAGCGCGAAGGCCGCTGCGGCGAGCCGGCGCGTATCGATGCCGACGAGTTGTGCCGAGACCGGGTCGACCGACACCGCGCGGATCGCCGTGCCGACGCGGGTGCGCGTCAGCAGCAGCCAGACCGCGATGCCGAGCACCACCGCCATCGCCAGCGCGAGCAGGCGGTTGGCCGCGAGCGTGGTCCCGAGCACGGCGACCGGCACCGACAGGAACGAGTAGCTGAGGTAGCCGCCGCCCACCGCCACCAGCATCACACCCTGTATGACGAACAACAGCCCGAAGGTGCCGAGCAGGCTGTCGGCCTCGAGCGCATCGCGGTTCGGCGCCCGGCGCACGAGCGGCATCAGCGCCAGGCCGTAGATGGCCCACCCGGCGATCGCCGCCAGCGGCAGCGCGATCACCAGCGTGACGAGCGGCGACAGCGAGTGCCGTCCGAACAGCGCCCACGCCAGCACGGCGGCGGCGATCATCATCTCGCCGTACGAGAGGTTCATGATGCGCGCTACGCCGTACTGGAGGTTCAGCCCCAGTGCGACGAGCGCGTACATGCCCCCGAGGGTGAGGCCGGTCAGCAGGGCATCGACGAACGGCATCCCGGCTCTGCCCTCGCGCTTCAGGCAGCCTTCCAGGCCGGCTTGGGCGCGACCGCCCGGCGGGCGCCGTCCTGCTGCGGCCCGATGCCGTAGAAGTCGCCCTCCTGCCACTGGCCGACGAACCAGCCGCCCTTGCGGATGTTGTTCTCGTCGAACTCGAACTTGCCGACGATCGTGTCGAAGCTGTTGCCGCGCAGGTGCTTGACGATCGCGGCGTTGTCCATGCCGACCTTCTCGATCGACTGGCCCAGCGCCTGCAGCACCGCGTAGAACAGCGACGACCCCCAGCGGTCGGGCTCGCGCTGGTGCATCGCGACGTGGCGCTGGACGTAGGCGCGGAACGCGTCGCTGTCGGGATTCCAGCCGCCGATGCCCATGACGCCGTCGACGTTCGCGCCGAAGCGCTGCTTGTACTGCGGGAAGCCGCTGCCCACCGCGGTGTAGAAGACCTTCGGGTTGAAGCCGCGCACGCGGGCGGTGTCGGTGAGCGCCATCGTGTCGGGCGGGTAGCTGAAGGCCATGAAGACGTCCGGCTCCGCCCGCTGCGCCTCGCTGATCACCGGGGTGAGGTCCTGCGTCGACATCGGGTAGCTGCCGTCGTAGACCAGCTCGTACTTGGCGGCCTTCAGCGCGCGTCGCGCGGCATTGCCCAGCTCGATGCCGAACTGCTCCGCCGCGTTGACGACGGCGACCCGGTTGCCGATCTTGCCGTCCTTGCGCAGCCGCTCGAGCGTGTCGACCAGCGACTCGGCGTATACCGACGACGTGTTCAGCGTCGAGAAGATGTTCGGCCAGCGCTTGACGATCTCGGCGATGCGGTCGCTCGCCATGCTGCCGGCCAGCATCGGGTAGCCGCCGCGCGCGAAGATCGGCGCCACGGCGAGGTTCTGTCCGGTGCCCCACGGCGGCAGCAGGATGTCGACCTTGTCCTGGTTGATCAGCCGCTCGACCGCGCGCACCGCCTCCTCCGACTGGCTGCGGTCGTCGTATTCGACGTGTTCGAGCTTCATCCGGCGCCCGCCGACGTTCAGGCCGCCGGCGTCGTTGACGTCCTTGATCCACAGCAGGTAGTTCGGCCACTGCGTGACCGAGGCGCCGCCGGCGAAGGGGCCGGTCTTCGAGATCGCCCAGCCGACCTTCAGCGTGCCGGTCTGCGCTCGCACGAAAGGCGCTGCGGTGATCGCAGCGGCGGCGGCGCCCATCGTGCCGATCACCTTGCGCCGTTGATTGTCGATGCCCATAGCTTGTCTCCTGAAGTTCGCATGACCGCCGCGCGCCATTCCCTGCAACCGGCACCCGCCGTGCGCCGCGGCGAACGGGTCAGACGTTCATGCCGCCATCGACCATGAGCGTGGTGCCGGTGGTGAAGCTGCTGTCGTCGCTCGCCAGCCAGAGGACGGCGCGCGCGATCTCTTCGGGGCGTGCGTGGCGCTGCAACGGGATCAACCGGTCGAAGAACTCGGTGGCGTCCTGTTCGAGCACCTTCGACAGGCGCCGCTCGAGGTTCTTCTGGAAGTCGTTGTCGACCGGTCCCGGGTGCACGGTGTTCACGCGGATGCGTCGTGCGGCGGCTTCCTTCGAGACACTGCGCATCAGGCCGACCTGCGCGTGCTTGGCGGTGATGTACGCCGACACGCCCGGGTCGCCGCGCATGCCGGCCACGCTCGAGCAGATCACCAGGCTGCCGCCGTCGCGCATCGCGGGCAGGCCGTGCTTGCAGGCGAGGAAGGCGCCGCGCACGTGGACCGCGAGCACGCTGTCGAAGACCTCCTCGGGGTAGTCGACGACCGGCGCGATGACGCCGCTGTTGCCGGCGTTGCTGAACAGGACGTCGAGCGGGCCGAAGGCGCGCAGCGCGTCGTCAATGGCGCGCTGCCATTCGCAGCTGCGCGTGACGTCCATCGCCACCGCGCGCACGCGATCGGCGGGCAGCGCGGCGCAGGCCGCGTCGAGCGCGGCGCCGGGGAGATCGGCGAGCGTGACGCGCGCGCCTTCGTCGCAGAAGATGCGCGCGGTGGCCAGGCCGATGCTGCCCGCACCCCCGGTGACGAGCGCATGCCGGTCGCGCAGCCTCATGCGGTGTTCTCGCCCGACATCGCCATCTCGAGATGCTCGGCGAGTCGCGTAGCCAGCGCCATGATCGTCAGCGACGGGTTGACCGACAGCGTGCGCGGTACGAGCGAGCCGTCGCCGACGAAGAGCCCCCTGACTTCGTGCGACTCGCCGTTGCGGTCGACCGCGGACCGCATCGGGTCGTCCCCCATGCGGCAGCCGCCCTGCGTGTGGGTGGAGATCAGGCCGGTCCAGCAGACGCGCTTCGCTCCGGCGGCCAGCAATACGTCGCGACTGAAGCGCAGCGCCGCATCGAGTCGCTCGTGCTCGCTCGGCCGGAAGTCGACCGCCAGCCGCTCGCGCCCGTCGTGATCGACGCTCACCGAGCCGTTGTTCTCGTCGTTGACCATCGCGAGCACGCCGATCCAGCGCCGGTAGGCGCGCATCGCCTCGACGAGCGGCGCGCCCCACAGCGGCCCGCCCTCGTCGCGGATGGTGGTGGCGAACGCGATCGGATCCATGATCGTGGACGCCTCGAGAACGAAGCCGCCGTCCTCGTCGTGCTGGAACTTCATGCAGTGTGCGCTGATCGGATACACGCGGTGCGCGTCCTGCACTTCGTCGAACAGGCCGTAGACGAGGCGCAAGGGATGCAGCCCGACGTGCCGGCCGATCGCGGGGCTACTCAGGCCGGATCGAAGCAGCAGTTGCGCGGTGTTCAGCGCACCCGCGGCGGCGACGACGTAGGGTGCGTGCACGCGCACCCGGTTGCCTGCATCGTCGACGTACTCGACCCCGGTCGCCCTGCGTCCGTCGGCGGTGTCCGCGACGAGCACGCGCTCGACCTTCGCGCCGACGCGCAGCTCGAGCGGGCAGCGTTCGAGCGCCTTCGCGATGTACGTGTTCATCGTCGACTTGCCGGCGTCGGTGGGGCAGCCCTGCAGGCAGGAGCCGTAGCGCATGCAGTTGGCGTCGGTGTAGGACTGCACGGGTTCGAGGTCGGTGCCCAGCGCACGGAATCCGGCCTGCGCGGTGTAGACGCTCTTCTCCCAGTCGTTGCGCTCGCGCACGCCGAGCAGGCGCTCGGCGCGGTCGTAGTAGGGCTCGAGGTCGGCGACGCCGAAAGGCTCGCCGCGGTCGTTGGTGAGGCCCGAGGCCGGGTGCCACTTGGCGACGTCGCGCGCGTGCGCCCGCAGCGCGACCTTCGTGTTGATGGTCGTGGAGCCGCCGACGCATTTCCCCGACAGGAACGCCAGCACGTCTCCGTCGGGCAGCGGGGCGAAGCGCGTCGGCCAGAAGAGGTCGTGGTTCGCCTTCGCCTCCCAGCGTCGGAAGTCCGGCGAGCGCAGGTGACGCCCGGCCTCGAGCAGCAGGACGCGGCGGCCGCACTGGGCGAGCTCGCCGGCCACGACGCCGCCGCCCGCGCCCGAACCGACGACGATGACGTCGAATTCGTTCTGCATCGCCGCGGCCGTCATTCGAGGTTCAGCCACGACCAGTCGCGCTCGAGGTCGGCAGCGCGCGGCGGCTGGAAGTCGATCTCGGCCCAGGCCCCCGGGCCCTGCCTGCCCGGCGCGACGAAGTCGCTGTAGTAGGCCTCGATCGCCAGTGCCCGCACCACGGCGAATTGGGGCGTGCGCGCCTTCTCGGCCAGCGCGTCGGACGAAGCGGCGTCCGACAGCGCGTCGATCGCCTGCAGCGCAGCCGACAGCGCCTCGGCGGGCATCGCCGCCAGCATCGCATCGACGTAGACGACGGGACCGACACGGGCACAGCCCGGCACGATCAGCTCGCACAGCGCCTCGACCCTGGCCGCGCGGTGCTCGTTCAGGACTCGCAACGACACGCTCTCCTCCGGATCCTTTTCTTTGCGACGATGCTATCGCTGTCGGCCGGCGCCGTGGCGCTAAGTATCGACGTTTCGCACAGTGAAAACTTTGCGCGATGGCGTTTCCCTGTCGCCGGCCTTTGGACGATGATCCCCGCATGCAAGCCAGGACGATCCGCTTCCACGAGTTCGGCGGTCCCGAGGTGCTGCGCTTCGAGTCGCTCGAGCTCGGCGAGCCCGGCGAGGACGAGGTGCTCGTACGCATCGAGGCGATCGGACTGAACCGCGCCGAGGCGTCGTTCCGCAGCGGTCGCTACGTCGAACGGGCGCAGCCGCCCTCTCGCATCGGCTACGAGGCCGCCGGCGTGGTCGAGGCCTGCGGCCGCGGCGTGCGCGGTCTCCGGGCCGGCGAGCCGGTGTGCATCCTCCCCGCCTTCTCGATGACGCGCTACGGCGTGTATGCCGAGCGCGCGATCGTTCCCGCGCATGCGGTGCTGCCGCGTCCGCAGGGAATGTCGGCGGTCGACGGCGCGGCGACCTGGATGGCGCATCTGACCGCGTACGGCGCGATCGTCGACATCGCGCGCGTCGGACGCGGCGATGCGGTGATCGTCACCGCCGCGTCGAGCAGCGTCGGGCTCGCCGCGGTGCGCATCTGCAACGCGATCGGTGCGATCCCGATCGCGGTGACGCGCGGCGAGGGCAAGCGCCAGGCGTTGCTGCGTGCCGGCGCCGCGCACGTGATCGTCTCGCAGCAGCAGGACCTCTGCGCCGAGACGATGCGCATCACCCATGGGGGTGCCCGGCTCGCCTTCGATGCGATCGGCGGTCCGGTCGTCGCCGATCTCGCCGCCGCCCTCGCGCCGCAGGGAATCCTGGTCCTGTACGGAAACCTCAGTGGCAAGGCGCGCGAGACGGTGTTCCCCTACGGCGCCGCCCTCGCCAAGGGACTGTCGATGCGCGGCTATCTCGTGTTCGAGCTGATCCACGATGCGAAGCGCTTCGCCGCAGCGCGCGCCTTCGTCGAAGAGGGGCTGCGCGCGGGAACGCTCGCGCCGACGGTCGCGCGCATCTTCGATTTCGACGCGATGGTCGACGCGCATCGCTATCTCGAGTCCGGCGATCAGTTCGGAAAGATCGTCGTCACGGTGCCGCATTCCCGAGATTGACGAAGCCGAATCGCGATCGTCCCGCATCCGCAGGAGGAGACCCATGGACGCGAAGACACAGAACCGCAGCTTTCCGTTGCCCTCGCAGATCGAGAGCGTGGCCGGCGCGGGCGACTGGAAGTCGATGTACCCGTACTACGCGCAGTTCCAGCCGGAGGACGATGCCCGGTTCTGGTTCTACAACTCGATGCACTTCCCCGAGGTGATGCCGGCCTTCGACATCCTCACCGCGGAAGTGCCGTACACGGCACTCGGTGCCTTCACGACGCGCGTGTTCGCGTTCCCGACGACGCTGGGCGTCGAGTTCCGCGTGCTGAACGGACGCGTCTACATCACGGCCAACGCGGTCGACGATCCCGCGGAGATCGAACGCCGGCTCGAGGTCTTCCAGCAGCGCGCTGCGCACTACTACGAGAACTGGGACCGCCTCTACGCCGAGTGGCGCGCGCGCATGGACACGCTGATCCGCGACATCTCCGAACTGCCGGTGCCGCAACTGCCCGAGTTCGACGACCTCGACGTGGTGCTCCAGGCGCGCGGCATCGGGCAGAACCACTACCTGCGCGAGAACTTCCACCGCGCGATCGAGATGTTCTCGAAGATGTGGCACTACCACTTCGAGTTCCTGATGCTGGGCTATGGCGCGTACGTCGTCTTCTTCCAGTTCTGCAAGAAGGCCTTCCCCGAGATCGCCGACCAGACGATCTCGCGCATGGTCGCCGGCGTCGACACGCTGATGTTCCGCCCCGACGAGGAACTGAAGAAGCTCGCGCGCCTGGCGGTCGAGCTGGGCGTCGACGACGCCTTCGTCGAGGGGGCCGACGCGCAGCGCATGCTGGCCGCGGTCGGCGCGCGCGGCGACGCCGGCAGGCGATGGCTCGACGCCTTCGAGGCGGCGCGCGATCCGTGGTTCCACATGTCGACCGGCGACGGCTTCTATCACCACCACCGCAGCTGGAACGACGATCTGTCGGTGCCCTTCGCCGCGCTGCCCGGCTACATGCAGATGGTGCGTCGTGGCCAGACGCTCGAGCGTCCCACCGGGCGGCTGAAGGCCGAGCGCGAGCGCATCATCGGCGAGTACCGCGAGCTGCTCGGCACCGACGAGGAACGCGCCGCCTTCGACCAGATGCTCGGGCTGTGCCAGGTCGTGTTCCCCTTCGTCGAAGACCACAAGTTCTACTGCGAGCACTGGTTCACGACGCTGTTCTTCGACAAGATCCGCCAGTTCGGCGCCGTGCTGCACGCGCAGGGCGTGCTCGAGGAAGGCGAGGACATCTTCCACCTGCACTACGGCGAGGCCGAGCAGGCGCTCGTCGACGTCATGCTCGCGTGGGCCGGCGGCGGCAAGCCGCAGGGCGCGCGGCACTGGCGTCCGATCGTCGCCGAGCGCAAGCGCATGCTCGCGACCCTCAAGGACTGGCAGGCGCCGCCCGCGCTCGGCCCGATTCCCGAGTCGATCGAGGATCCGGCGTTGCAGATGCTGTGGGGCATCACCAACGAGACGCTGCAGACCTGGTCGACGCCCGACGTCGCAGACGAGGGCGAGCTGCGCGGCTTCGCCGCTTCTCCCGGAATCGTCGAAGGCGTCGCACGCGTGCTGCTCGACGTCAACGAGATCAGCCAGGTGCGCGCGGGCGAGATCCTCGTCTGCCCGGTGACGGCGCCCAGCTGGGGACCGGTGTTCACGAAGATCAAGGCGGCGGTCGCCGACATCGGCGGCACGATGTCGCACGCGGCGATCGTCGCGCGCGAATACGGCTTGCCCGCTGTGGTCGGCACCGGCACCGCGACCAAGCGCATCCGCAGCGGCCAGCGCATCCGCGTCGACGGCGACCGCGGCATCGTGCGCGTGCTCGACTGAAGCGGGAAGGGACGAACGATGAACGATCGGGGCTGGGTTCGGCACTTCGACGAGATCGGCATCGACGACCGGCCGAGCGTCGGCGGCAAGGGCGCGAGCCTGGGCGAGCTGCAGCGCGCCGGCATCGCGGTGCCGCCCGGTTGCGTCGTCACCACCGACGCGTTCCGGCACCTGCTCGATGCCTGCGATCGCGGCGCTTCGGTCCGCCGGCGCATCGAAGCGCTCCCCGCCGGCGATCTCGATGCGATCGGCCGCGCGAGCGCCGAGTTGCGCGCGCTCGTCGAGCGCGTCGCGCTGCCCGCGGCCCTGCACGAGGGCATCGCGGCGGGGCTGCGACGCGTGTGCGGCGGCGAGCCCGACGCGCCGATGGCGGTGCGCTCGAGCGCGACCAGCGAGGACAGCGCCGAGGCGAGCTTCGCCGGCCTGCAGGACACCTACCTGTGGATCCGCGGCGCCGACGCCGTCGTCGAGCACGTGCGCCGGTGCTGCGCGAGCCTGTACAGCGTCGAGTCGGTCAGCTATCGCCGCCGGCTCGGCATGCCCGAGGAAGGGCTGGCGATGGCCGTCGTGATCCAGCGCATGGTCGATGCGCGCTCCTCGGGCGTGATGTTCACGCGCAGCCCGACCACCGGCGATCGCTCGGTGGTCACGCTCGAGGCGAGCTGGGGACTCGGCTCGGCCGTCGTCAGCGGCGAGGTCACGCCCGACCGTTTCGTCGTGGCCAAGGTCACCGGGGAGATCGTCCGTCGCGACGTCTCGAACAAGCTGCGCCGGCACCGGCCCCATCCGTCGGGTTCGGGCGTCGTCGACGAGGACGTGCCCGAGGCGCAGCGCGGCATCGCGTCGGTGTCCGATGCCGAGGTGCTCGCGCTCGCGGCGATCGCGCGCAGGGTCGAGCGTCACTACGGCTGCGCGCAGGACATCGAGTGGGCGATCGCCGAGGGCTCCGCGCCGGGCGAAGGCGCGTTCCTGCTGCAGAGCCGGCCGGAAACGGTGTGGGCGAATCGCGAGGCGGCGGCGGTCGCGGCACCGAAGCCGCGTGCGGTCGATCACGTGTTCGCGGTCCTCGGCGGCGCGAAGCCGTTGCCACGCAGGGAAGCGCGATGAACCTGAGCAACGAGGACGTGCAGGACATCCTGCACTTGCTGGATTCGACTCCGTACGACGAGCTGCAGCTCGAGACCGTGCGCTTCCGCCTCGTCCTGCGCCGCTCGCCGGGCGGGGCGTGGACGCAGGAGACGCAGGCGCTCTCGATGCCGCAGCGCTCGGAGAGCGCCGATCGCGCGGTTGCGCAGTCGCTCGGCGACGGCCGCGCAGCGGGTGCGCAGGGATCGGCGGCGCGCGCGGCGGAGGATGCGGCGACGACCAAGCCCGCGAAGCGCGAGGCGGCAGGCGGCTCGCACGGGACGGGCAGCGCGTCGCCGGCGCTGCACGAAGTGCGCCCGCCGATGCTCGGTACCTTCTATCGGGCGCCCAAGCCGGGGGCGGCGCCCTTCGTCGAGGTGGGCAGCAGGGTGCAACCCGACTCGATCGTCTGCATCATCGAGACGATGAAGCTGATGAACTCGGTGTGCGCGGGCGTCGCCGGCGAAGTGGTCGAGATCTGCCTCGACGACGCACAGTTCGCCGACGAGGCCGAGGTGCTGCTTCGCATCCGCCCGGAGGCCGCGTGCGCCTGAGGCGGATCCTGATCGCCAACCGCGGCGAGATCGCGGTGCGCATCCTTCGCACCTGCCGTGCATTGGGCATCGAGACGGCGCTCGCCGCCTCCGACGCCGATCTCGATTCGCTCGCCGCGCGGCTGGCCGATCGAACGGTGCGCATCGGTCCGGCGCCGTCGTCGGCGAGCTACCTGAACGTCGACGCGGTGCTCGCCGCAGCGCATGCGGTGCAGGCCGACGCGATTCATCCGGGCTACGGCTTCCTCTCCGAGAACGCACGCCTCGCACGGGCCTGCGACGAAGCGGGAATCGTGTTCGTCGGTCCCACCGTCGCGCAGCTCGACGCGGTCGGCGACAAGCTCAAGGCGCGCCACCACGCGACGGCGGCCGGCCTGCCGGTGGTGCCCGGCCGCGAGATCGACCACGCGGCCGACGTCCAGGCGCTGGCGGACGAGATCGGCTTCCCGGTACTCGTGAAGGCCGTCGCCGGAGGCGGCGGGCGCGGCATGAAGGTCGTGCCTTCGCCCGACGGGCTCGCCTGCGCCGTCGAGCTGGCGATGGCCGAGGCGCAGGCGGCCTTCGGCGACGCACGCGTCTATCTGGAGCGCTACGTCGAGTCGGGTCGGCACGTCGAGGTGCAGGTGCTCGGCGACGGCGAACGGACGATCCATCTCGGCACGCGCGATTGCTCGATCCAGCGCCGCTACCAGAAGCTGGTCGAGGAAGCGCCGGCGCCGCGCCTGCGTGCGGCGCTGCGCGACGAGATGCATCGCGCCGCGGTGGCTTTCGCGCAGCACCTGCGCTATCGCGGACTCGGCACCGTCGAGCTGCTCGTCGACTGCGCGCGCGACACCTTCTACTTCCTCGAGATGAACGCGCGCATCCAGGTCGAGCATCCGGTCACCGAGGCGATCACCGGCCTCGATCTCGTCGCCGAGCAGATCGCGGTCGCCGAGGGGCGCGCGCTGCGCATCGCGCAGGAAGACGTGCACTTCGACGGGCACGCGATCGAGTGCCGGCTCAACGCCGAGGACTGGACGCGCGATTTCCGGCCGAGCCCGGGCACCGTGCAGCGCGCGGCCTTCCCCGCGGCGGCGCACGTGCGGGTCGACACCCACCTGCAATCGGGCAGCCGCGTGCCGCCGCACTACGACTCGCTGCTGGCGAAGCTCGTCGTGCACGGCAGCGATCGCGACGCGGCCGTCGACCGGCTGCGCGCGGCGCTCGCAGGCTGCACGATCGACGGCGTGGCGACCAACCTGCCGATGCATGCCGCGCTGGTCGACGACGACGAGTTCCGCAGAGGCGGCTTCGACACGCGCTGGTTCCCGCGCTTCCTCGAAGGCGCGCTCGGCCGGCGAGCGGCGGCCCGGACGGGCGAAGGATCGCGCGCCTCGATGGCGGGAGCCGCGCGTGGCTGACATCCAGCTGGTCGACGTGTCGCTGCGCGACGGCAACCAGAGCCTGTGGGGCGCGATGAGCTGCAACACGGCGCAGACGCTGGCGATCGCGCCGGTGATGAATCGCGTCGGTTTCCGCGCGCTCGACTACTGCTCGAGCACGGCGATGGGCGTCGCGGTGCGCTACCACCGCGAGAACCCGTGGGAGCGCATACGGCTCACGCGCGCGGCGATGCCCGACACGCCGCTGCAGTTCATCGGCACCGGCCTGCGCTACATCTCGTGGGAGCCGGCGCACCCGGAATTCATGCGGCTCGTCTACGACCGGCTCGTCGAGAACGGCATTTCGCGCTTCGTCGCGCTCGACCCGATGCACGACGTCGACGCGCTGCTGGCCACCTCGGCGTCGATGCGCCGCGCAGGCGCGTCCGAGATCATCGCCGCACTCACGTTCACGCTGAGCGCCGTGCACGACGACGCCTTCTACGCCGGGCTGGTCGAGCGCCTTTCGCCGTCGTCCGACATCGACCGCTTTTACATCAAGGACCCGGCCGGGCTGCTCACGCCCGAGCGCGCGCGCACGCTGGTTCCCGCGATCCGGGCGACGATGCGCGGCAAGCCGCTCGAGCTGCACTCGCACTGCACGATCGGCTTGTCGCCGCTCACCTGCATGGCGGCGGCGGAGCTGGGCGTCGACGTGATCCAGGTCGCCTGCGGCGCCGCGTCGAACGGCACTTCGCTGCCCGACGCGCAGCGCATCGTCGCGAACCTGCGCGCGCTCGGCCATCGCGTCGACGTCGACGATCACGCGCTCGCGCGCGTGGCCGAGTACTTCTCCAGGCTCGCGAAGGCCGAGGGGTTGCCGCCCGGGACGCCGCAGCAGTTCGACGCGGCCTTCCTGCGCCACCAGCTCGCCGGCGGCGCGATCACCACGCTGCAGCGCCAGCTCGCCGAGCTGAAGCTCTCCGACCGCTTCGACGAGGTGATGGAGGAGGTGTGCCGGGTACGCGCCGAGCTCGGCTACCCGATCATGGTCACGCCGTTCCCGCAGATCGTCTACACGCAGGCGCTGTACAACCTGATCGGCAGCGAGCGCTATGCGAACGTCTCCGACCAGGTGATTCGCTACGTGCTCGGCAGCTTCGGCCGCCCGACCGCCCCGATCGACGCCGACGTGCAGGATCGCATCCTCTCGCGTCCGCGCGCGCGCGAGCTGCGCGACGAGCCGCCGCCGCTGCCGCCGTCCGAGTTGCGCAGGCGCTTCGCCGCCGGCATCTCCGACGAGGAGTTCCTGCTGCGCGCGGTGATGCCGGCCGACCAGGTCGACGCGATGCTCGCCGCCGGGCCCGCGCGCCGGCACTACAACCCCTCGATGCAGCCGCTGCTGTCGCTGCTGCGCGGCATGGTTTCGCGCACGCCGGTCGCGGAGCTCGTCTTCGACAAGCCCGGGCTGCATCTCGAACTGCGGGATCGTTCCCGCGCGGAGGCAACGGATGTTCATTGACCGGTCGCTCGAGGCCGCCGAGGATCGCGCCTGCGCGTTGGTCGAGCGCCTGCGCGCGGCGCGCGGCTTCGTGCTCGACATGGACGGCACGCTCGTGCTCGGCGACCAGCGCAACCATGGCCTGGCCCCCTTGCCCGGCGCGCTGGAGACGACGCGCCTGCTCGATCACCGCGGAACCGGCTTCGTCGTGTTCACCAACGGAACGCCGCGCACGCCGCGCGAGTACGCGCAGGAACTGCGCAAGGTCGGCTTCCGGCTCGACGACGCGCAGATGCTGACGCCGGCGAGCAGCGCGGTCGATCTCTTCGTGCGCCGCGGCTATCGCCGCGTGATGGTGCTCGGCGGCGAGGGGATGGCGGAGCCGATGCGCGAGGCGGGGCTCGAGGTCGTCGAGCCGGTGGGCAAGCCCGAAGCCGATGCGGTGTTCATCGGCTGGTATCGCGAGTTCTCGATCGACACGCTCGAATCCGCCTGCCATGCCGTCTGGGGCGGGGCGCAGGTGTTCAGCGCCTCGCAGTCGATGTTCTTCGCGACGGCGCAGGGCAAGGCGCTCGGCACCTCGCGGCCGATTTCGGCGATGATCCGGGATCTCACCGGCTGTCGGGTGAACGTCGTGGGCAAGCCTTCGCAGCAAGCGCTGCGCTGCGCCGCGCGCCGGCTGCGCGTTGCGCCGCGCGATCTCGCGGTGGTGGGCGACGATCCGTCGCTCGAGATGCCGATGGCCCGCCGTGCGGGGGCGCTGGCGATCGCGGTGCGCAGCGGGCTGGGCGACGATGAGGCCTATGCGCAGCTCCCGGAAGCGCAGCGCCCGCACGTCGTCCTCGACGGGATGAACGATCTGCTCGAGCTGATGCGATCCTGAAGTGCGAAGCTACAAGGTCAAGCCGATCCATGCGCTGGCGCGCGGCATCGGCGTCCTGCAGGCGCTGCACACGATGCAGGCGGCGAGCCTGCACGACCTCCATCTCGCGACGGGGCTGCCGAAGAGCACGCTGACGCGCATCCTCTACACGCTGCACCTGCAGGGGCTCGTCTGGCAGCGCATGGCCGACGGCGCGTACCTGGCCAGCCACAGCCTGCAGCAGCGCGCACAGATCGACGACACCGCGTGGCTGGCCGAGCTCGCCTCGCCGATGCTGCAGGAGCTCGGGCGCAGGACGACGTGGCCGTCGGTGCTGACCGTGCCGCGACTCGACTACATGGAAGTGATCGAGACGAACAGCTCGCAGGCCTACTTCGACCTGATCCGGCGCCGGCCGATCGGCTATCGGCTGAACTATTTGCGTTCCGCGTCGGGGCGCGCCTATCTCGCCTTCTGCACCGACCAGGAGCGCGAGGCGGTGCTGCGCCGCCTGCGCGAGAGCGGAGCGCCCGGCAGCGAGAAGGCCTCCGACGCGGGCTTCGTCCGCGAGCTCGTGCGCAGCGGCAGGCGCAACGGATACGGCGTGCGGACGCCGGACTTCGGCGGCCACTTCACGCGCACGCGCAAGGAAGCCGACGACGGCCGCAGTTCGATCGCGATGCCGATCGTGCTCGACGGCGAGGTCCTCGGCTGCATGAACCTCACCTGGCGCACGAAGGTGATCTCGCTCACCCGGATGGCCGAGCGCCACGGCGACGACCTGCGCGAAGCGATCCGCAAGGTCGAGCAGCGCATTGCGCAGGCGATGGGTCGCTCCGGCGATCCCGCGGCGCGCAGCGCGCCGAATGGAGCAACCCGAGTTGAAACTGCGTACCGACCTCGAGCCCGCGCGCG
>JBIQJM010000006.1:0-81699 GCA_044507525.1 Burkholderiales bacterium | reverse complement strand
GTCTGCCCCCTTTAGCCACTCGGGCACCCCTCCGGGGAACCGCGAATTATGGCCCCGCACCGGCGGCGGTGTCAATTTTGCCGATGGCCTCCGCTCGCCGGCGTGCGTCGGGCCGGCGCGGCCGGACAATCGGTTCCGTCCCGCAACGCACGACGAACGGAGGCCCAGATGACAAACACCGACGGAACCTCGGGTCGGGGTCCGACCGGGCTGCCGGGCATGGGGCTCGGCGCGCTCGACGTCGGCAGCCTGCTCGATACCGTGGAGTTCGTGAGGAACGCGTGGTCGTCTTTCGGCGTGCCGTCGTCGCTCGCGCCGACCGCCGATGTCGACGAGCTAGACCGCCGCATCGCCGACCTCAAGGCGGTCGAGCAATGGCTGCGGATGAACCTGAACCTGCTCGAGGCGAGCGTGCGGGCGCTGGAGATCCAGCGCGGCACGCTCGCCACGCTGAGGGCCTACGGCGACATGCTCGGCTCGCAGGCGCAGGCCCTGCCGGGCGCGCAGGCGCTCGCGCAGGCGATGGCGAACGTCGCCGCCGGGGCGATGTCGGGCGCAACGGCCCCGGACCCGACCTCGGGCGAAGCATCGATCCCGGCGGCGGCGGCGTCGCAGGGCGCGGCGCGTACGCCCGCCGACGAGATGGCCGCCGCGGCGAGCGGAGAGGCGCCGCCGAAGTCCGCGCCGGCGCCGGCGGCGCCGGGGCTCGATGCGGCTGCGTGGTGGGATCTGCTGAACCGCCAGTTCAACCAGATCGCTTCCGCTGCGCTCGGCGCCGGATCGGCGGGCGCAGGCGCATCGGCGGCCGGCGCTTCGACGGCGCGCGCGTCGCGGGGAGGCGCACCAGTTGCTCGCAGCAGCAAGACGCCATCCGGCGAGAAGACGCGCAAGACGTCGTCGAGCGACGAACCGCAACCCGGCCGCCGCGGCCGGCGGCCCGCCCGGTGAGTGTTTCGCGAGACACTTCTCCGAAAGGGGCGCAACGAACGAGCGACGCATCGAGATGACTCTATCGACTCGCACCTTCCGACACGGTCACGCGGCGCACGCCGACTGGCAGCAGCTCACGCGTCTCGTGGCCGCGCAACTGTCCGCACGCGAGCCGGCAGTCGACGGTGCACTCGTCGCCGGCCTCGGGCTGCTCTACGTCACCGAAGGACTCTCCGATCGGCTGCAGTCGATCGCCTCGGCGCTCGGCGAACGCTTTCCCGGCGTGCGCTGGGTGGGCGCGGCCGCCCACGGCGTATGCGTCGCGGGCGCGGAATACGCGGAGGAACCGGCGCTCGTCGCGATGATCTGCGAGCTGCCCGCCGACAGCTGGCGGGTGTTTTCCGGAACGCAACGGCTGCCCGCGATCGACGACGACCGCGTAGACGTGCGCGCCTCGACGGCTCTGGTGCACGCCGACTCGACGAGCGCGTCGCTGCAGGAAGCGATCGCCGGGCTCGCCCGACGCATCGGCACCGGCTTCCTGTTCGGCGGACTGGTCGGCGGCCTCGAATCGCGCGGCCCGCAGCTGGCCGGCGGGCTCGTCCACGGCGGTCTCTCGGGCGTCGCCTTCGGCGAGAAAGTGAAAATATTGTCGCGGGTCACGCAGGGCTGCACGCCGATCGCGCGCGAGCACGTCGTCTCGTCGTGCACTGCGCACTACATCGAGCGGCTCGACGAGCGCCCGGCGCTCGACGTGCTGCTCGAGGACCTCGAGGTGCCCGACGAGGCGCGCCAATCGCGCGACGGCGAGGAGATCCTGCGCTCGCTGCCGGCAGAGCGGCTGTCGCGCGGGCTGATGATCGGCTTCGCCGCGCCGCAGCCCCAGCGCAAGGTCGGCTTCGGCGATTTCGTCGTGCGCAACGTCCTCGGCATCGATCCGCAGAACCGCGTGCTCGCGGTGTCGACGATCCCGCAAGAAGGCGATCGGGCCGTGTTCTGCACGCGCGACCAGCAGGCGGCGCGCACCGATCTCGTCCGCATCTGCACCGAACTGCGCGAGGAGCTCGAGTCGGGCGGGCTGGACGTGCTCGGCGGACACTACGTCTCCTGCGTCGCGCGCGGCGAACACCTGTTCGGCGCGCCCGGCGCGGAGCTCGGCATCGTCTCGCACAACCTCGGCGAGATCCCGCTCGTCGGCTTCTTCGCCAACGGCGAGATCGCCCACGACCGCATCTACGGATACACGGGCGTGCTCACGCTGTTCGTCGAGGAACGCGGCAGCTCGATGCGGCACTGACCCGGCGGCATCGGCGTCCCGGCGCGACCCTTCACCGGCCGGGCGGCACTCGACCGTCCGGCGCCCGGCGAATGTCCGACGAGCGGCGCGCGCCCTTCGGTTCCTGCGCGCAGGCCGTTGCTACAATCGATCGCATCGGGTACGAGGCGGACGACGACGTGGGCAATGCACTGGTCGGCTTCGAACACAAGATCTGCGATCCCTCGCACGCCGCACGCGAAGCGGCGAACCTGCCGCGGCCGATCGTGTTCACGAACGGCGTGTTCGACGTGCTGCACCGGGGCCACGTCACCTGCCTCGCCGAGGCGCGGGCGCTCGGCGCCTCGCTGGTCGTCGCACTGAACAGCGACGGCTCGGTCAAGCGACTCGGCAAGGGCAGCGATCGCCCGATCAATCCGCTCGCCGATCGGCTCGCGGTCGTCGCGGCGCTCGAATCGACGACGCTCGTCACCTGGTTCGAGGCCGACACGCCGCTCGAGCTGATCGTCGCGATCCGCCCTGACGTCCTCGTCAAGGGCGGCGACTGGCCGCTCGACGAGATCGTCGGCGCGCGCGAGGTGCGCGCATACGGCGGCGCGGTGCATTCGATCCCCTTCCGCTTCCAGCGTTCGACGAGCGACCTGCTCGTTCGCATCCGCGAAAGCGACCCGGAACGCGAAGGCGCATCTCCGCGCGAGGAACCGGTCTGAACCGCGCCGGCGGGCGTGCACTCGCCGCCGGCCGCCGGCAGGTCGATCAGGGGCAGTCGCGCACCGGCGCGTCGAATTGCGCGCCGAGCATCGTCGCGAGCGCCGCGTCGTCCGGCTGCGGCCAGCGCGCCTGCAGCGCGATGCGCACCTGGATCGGCGGGCGCGGCACGACCCGCGCGCGCGTCTCGCCGGCGCGGGCGAGCTGCTCGACCATCACGAGCGCCGCGCTCTCGAAGCGGAACAGGCCGAGCGAGATCGCCATTCGCAGCGACCCGTCCTGGATGACGAAGGCGTCGTCGCGGCCGGCGCGGCGCGCGTCGAGCAGGTTCTGCTGCGCCTCGGCGACGCTTGCCGCCGGCGGCAGGTAGACGAGATAGCTCGAGCCCTGCTCGATGCGCTGCGCATCGACGCGCGCGCCCGACTGCTCCAGCGCGGCGCGCAGCCCCTGCGCGCGCTCCTCGTCGATCGGCGCGAAGGCACGACACGCGACGGAAGCGATCGGCGGCGGCAGGGCGAGGGGATCGGAGGCCTGCCCGGACGGCGCATCCGGCGAAAGCGCCCGTTCCTCCGACGCTGGCGCAGGCGAAGTGTCGCCCGAGGGCGGCACGGCAAGCCGGGGCGTCGCCGGCGTTGCGCCTTCGACGGGCGGCTGCGGTGGCAACGGCGATTGCGAGGGCGATTGCGAGGGCGACTGCGACGGCGATTGCGACGGCTGTTGAGGGGGCGATTGCTGTTGCGGTAGCGCCGGCGATTGCTGTTGCGAAGGCGGCGCCGGCGACGGCGATTGCGTCGGCGTGCCCGGCAGCGCAGGCGCCTGCATCTCGGGCGGTGGACGCGGCGATGCGCGCGCCGGTGCCGTCGACGTCGCCTCGGGCGACGGCTCCGGGGGCTCGAGGCGCGACAGGGGGACGGGACGCAGGCGGTGCGCGTTCTCCTCGGTGCCGATGGACGACGAAGCCGCGTCCTCGAACCAGCCTCGACTCCATCCGAACAGCAGCACGTTCGCCAGGACGAGGACGAGCAGCAGTCGCCTCATCGGTGCGCGGTTCCCGCGGTCGCATGCCCGGAGCTGCGACGGACGCGGATCTCGCCGCCGCGAACGACCTCGACGCCGCGCTCGCCGAGCAGGCGCAGTGCGCCGTCGGCGTCGATGCCGAGCGCGCGCCCGGAGGCGACGACCCGGTCGCCCTCGAGCACGACCACGGGCTCGCCCTGCAGCGCGTCGAAACGCTGCCAGGCACTCAGGAAGGGCGCGAGACCCTCGGCGAGAAAGCGGTGGACGGCGCGAACGACTTCACCGGCGACGCGACCGATCGGCGTCGCCGGGTCGTCGCGGATCGCGCTGTCGTCGAACAGCCCGCAGGCGGGCTGGCCGAGCCGCCGTTCGTCGCGCGGCGCGACCAGGTTGATGCCGATGCCGACGACGATGCGCTCGATCGAGAGCGGCGCATCGACGCCGTGCAACGGCAGGCTGCGCCTCGTCTCGACGAGGATGCCGCCGAGCTTGCGGCCGGCACGCTGCAGGTCGTTCGGCCACTTGAGTCGCAGGTCGCTGGCCCACGGAGCGAGCGCGGCCGCGGCGGCGGTCCCGGCGACGATCGACAGCGCGGAGGGCGGCGGCTCGCTTCCGACGTGGCGCTCGAAGGCGACCGAGAACGCGAGCGAACGGCCGGGCTCGCAGATCCACGCGCGCCCGCGCCGCCCGCGACCGGCCGTCTGATGCAGGGTCGCGAGCAGCACCGGCGGTGCGGGCAGCTCGCCGAAAGGACGCTGCATCAGCGACTCGTTCGTCGACGGGATCTCGTCGACGGTGCGCACGTCCAGCACGTCGCAGCCGCAGGCCGCGCGGATCCGGTCGGCATCGAGCACGCTCATCGGTGCCGATCATAGCGGAGCACCGGTAAGCTTCGCGACGTGCAGGGCTCCTCGATTCGTCTCCCGGTCGAACCGTCCCGGCGTCGCGTCTCGCCGGGCACGGGCTGGCTCGCCGCGTACTCGGCGGCGCTCGTCTACGCGAGCCTGTATCCGTGGACCGGCTGGCGCGCGCCGAGCGCGGCGGTGTTCGATTTCGTGTCGGCGCCCTGGCCGCGC
Source organism: Burkholderiales bacterium (assembly GCA_044507525.1). Lineage (GTDB taxonomy): Bacteria > Pseudomonadota > Gammaproteobacteria > Burkholderiales > Burkholderiaceae_E > Zeimonas. The sequence goes on along the minus strand of JBIQJM010000006.1, from coordinate 76,692 downwards.
TACTGGACCGCGTTCGACGTCGCGACGAACGTGCTCGCCTATCTGCCCTTCGGATTCCTCGCGTGCGTGGCGATCGCGCGCGCCGCGCGGACCACCGTCGGCCGCGCCGCACCGTGGGCGGTGCTGCTCGCCGCGCTGACCTCCTTCGCGCTGGAGACGATGCAGGGACTGCTGCCCGCCCGCGTGCCGTCGCGCCTCGATCTCGCGCTGAACGTCGCCGGGGCCGCCGCCGGAACGCTGCTGGCCGTCCTGCCCGGGCATCGCCGCATCGAGCGACTGCCGCGTGCGCTGCACGACGCGCTCGCCGTCGCGCCGGGCGCGAGCTTCGGCGCGCTGCTGCTCGTGACCTGGCCGATCGCGCAGTGGTACCCGCAGTCGCTGGTGTTCGCCACCGGCGACCTGCTGTTCGCCTGGCCCGCGCCCTCCGGCGAGGCGCCGCCCGGCTGGTGGTCGGCGCTGATCCTTCCGGTGCGCTACGAGCCCTTCGTCGAGGCGTGCACGGTGTCGCTCGCGGTCGTGGCGATCGGTTCGATCGCGCGCGAGGTCTTCGTGCCGCCGGCGGGACCGCGTGCGCGACCGGCCGCATGGCCGATCGCGCTGCCGATCGTCGCCGCCTGCGCGATCAAGACGATCGCCGGCGCGACGGTGCTCGGCACCGCGCATGCCTTCGGCTGGTTGAGCTCGGCCGCGCAGGGCGGGCTCGTCGCCGGCGCAATCGGGCTGTACGCGCTCGCACCGGCCGGCCCGCGATTGCGGATCGCATGCGCCTTCGCGGCGATCGCCGTCGGCACCATTCTCGTGAACCTGGCGCCGCCGAACGAGTACTACCTGTCGATGCGCGCCTCGTGGGCAGGCGCGTGGGTGAACTTCCACGGCCTGCTGCGCGCGATCGCGACGCTGTGGCCGTTCGCCGCCCTCGCGTGGTGCGGGCGGCGACTGCATGCCCGCCTATAATCGGACGATGTCCTATTACGAACGCCACATCTTCTTCTGCCTCAATCGGCGGGACGACCCGAACCGCGATTGCTGCGCGCGCCACGGCGCCGAAGCGCTGCAGGCCTATGCCAAGGAGCGCGTCAAGGCGCTCGGCCTGTCCGGACCGGGCAAGGTGCGCGTGAACAAGGCGGGCTGCCTCGATCGCTGCGAGCTCGGCCCGGTGGCGGTCGTCTACCCGGAAGGCGTCTGGTACAGCTACGTCGACCGCGAGGACATCGACGAGATCGTCGAATCGCATCTGCGCGACGGGAAACCGGTCGAACGCTTGCGGCTCGAATGAATGCCGGGACGCAGCAGCTGCTGATCGACGGACCGGCCGGCGCGATCGACGTCGCGCTCGATCGACCGGCCGGCACGCCGCGCGGCATCGGCGTCGTCGCACACCCGCACCCGCTGTACGGCGGCACGCGCGACAACAAGGTGGCGCAGACGCTCGCGCGTGCGCTGCTTGCGCTCGGATACGTGGTGTGGCGGCCGAACTTCCGCGGCGTCGGCGCGACCGCGGGGGAACACGACGAGGGCCGCGGCGAGACCGACGACCTGCTCGCCGTCGTTCGCCACGCGCGCGAGCAGGCGAACGCAGGCCGGCCGCGCAACGCCGCTGCGCTGCCGCTCGTGCTCGCCGGCTTCTCCTTCGGCACCGACGTGCAGATCCGCGTCGCCGCCCGCCTGCGCGACGACGGAGCGCCGGCGCAGCGGCTCGTGCTCGTCGGCACGGCCGCAACCGACCGGTACACGCTCGGCGACGTCCCCGACGACACGCTCGTCGTGCACGGCGAGCTCGACGAGGTCGTTCCCCTGCAGGGGGTTCTCGACTGGGCGCGGCCGCAGGGGCTGCCGGTCGTCGTGATCCCGGGCGCCGAGCATTTCTTCCACCGACGGCTGACGCTGCTCAAGCGCATCGTCGTCGACGCACTCGCGCCGCGCGCTGGCCTCGAAACCGGGTGAAGCGAACGAAGGGACCCGACGCGCGGCGGATCTACGGGCGAACGCCCGCCGGCAACGACGAACTCGCGGCGCGCGCGCTCGAGCTCGATCACGCCGCCCGCCGCATCCTCGCGCTGATCGACGCGCGCCGCACCGTGGCCGACCTGTCGCGCTTCGCGCGCGCCGGGGATCTCGGGCCGGTGCTCGCCGCGCTGGAACGCCACCGGCTCATCGAAGTCGTCGCGCTCGTCGACGAGCCGGCCGAACTGCGGCGCCGCGCGCGCGAGCGCGCCGAGCAGGCCCTGCTGCTGGAAGCCAAGGAAGCGTTGCGCAACGTCTTCGTCGCCGAGCTCGGCAATGCCGGCCGCGTCTGGGACGCCCGCGTCGCCGACAGCGTCAGCCTCGAGGTGCTGCGCCGCGTGCTGCGCGAGGCGATCGACGTCGTGCAGTCGCGCGCCGGCGAAGGCGCCATGCAGCGCGTGCTCGCCCGCGCGCGGCCGGTGTTCGCCCATGGACTGTAGCGCCCTATAATTCCCGGCTTTCGTCGTCGTCCTCTCCTGCGGCGCCGCTGCGGCGCGCCGCCACGCCGACGCCGCGGCGGTGCGAAGCGCATCGCCATTGCTTCACCCGGATGTACCCGATGCCCGCACGCCTGTTCGCACTCCTGTCGTTCCTCTTCCTCGCCTTCCTGCAACCCGCCGTCGCCCAGGTCTCGCCGCCGTCGATCGCCGCCCGGTCGTGGCTGCTCCTCGACGCGACCACCGGCCAGGTGCTCGCGGCGCAGGAGCCCGACACGAAGATCGAGCCGGCGTCGCTGACGAAGATCATGACGGTGTACCTGGCCTTCGACGCGCTGCGCGAGAAGCGCATCACGCTCGAGCAGCGGCCGGCGGTGTCGCAGGCGGCGTACAAGGCGATCGGTTCGCGCATGTTCGTCGAGCCGGCCCGGCCGGCCACCGTGGAGGAGCTCCTCAACGGGGTGATCGTGCAGTCGGGCAACGATGCCTCGATCGTTCTCGCCGAGGCGCTCGCCGGCACCGAGGAGACCTTCGCCGAGCAGATGAACCGCGCGGCGCAGCGCATGGGGATGCGCAACACGAGCTTCCGCAACGCCACCGGGCTGCCCGATCCGCAGCACTACACGACGGCGCGCGACCTGGCGACGCTCGCGCAGCGGATGATCGACGACTTCCCCGACCAGTTCCCGATGTACTCCAAGCGCGAGTACACGTACAACAACATCCGCCAGCCGAACCGCAACCGGCTGCTGGCGATCGACCCGAGCGTCGACGGCATGAAGACCGGGCACACCGAAGCCGCCGGCTACTGCCTGATCGCGACGGCGAAACGCGAGCTGCCCGGCATCGGGGGCACGCGACGCCTGATCAGCGTCGTCCTCGGCGCGGCCTCGGAATCGGCGCGCGCGATCGAATCGCAGAAGCTGCTGAACTGGGGCTACCAGAACTTCGAGGTCGTGCGCATCCAGGCGAAGGACAAGCCCGCCGGCAGCTACGAGGTGTGGAAGGGACGCGACGACACCGTCGACGGCGGCTTCGACCGCGACGTGCTCGTCTCGGTTCCGCGCGGCCAGGCCGACCAGGTCAAGGCCGAGATCGAGCGCATCCAGCCGCTCGTCGCGCCCATCGCGGAGAACCAGCAGATCGGCACGCTGCGCGTGCGCATCGGCGAGCAGCTCGTCACCGAACGGCCGCTGCTGGCGCTGTCGAGCGTCGAGCCGGCCGGCTGGTTCGGCCGCGCCTGGGACTCGCTCTTGCTGCTGATCTCTCGCTGAGGCGTTCTGGCGCATACTTGCCCCAGTCCCATCACGACCCGATCCGGATGACGCAGACCGCTTGGCTGAACGGCGAATGGGTGCCGCTCGAGGAGGCGCGGGTTCCCGTGCTCGATCGCGGCTTCGTGTTCGGTGACGGCGTCTACGAAGTCGTTCCGGTCTACGGGCGCCGCAAGTTCCGCTGGGCGCAGCACCTCGCACGCCTGCAGCGAAGCCTCGCCGCGATCGCGATCCGCAATCCGCACGACGAGGCGCGCTGGACGCAGATCGTCGACGATCTCGTCGCGCGCCACGCGTGGCCCGACCAGTTCGTCTACCTGCAGGTCACGCGCGGCGTCGCCCGGCGCGACCACGCCTTTCCACCGGCCGACGTGGTGCCGACGGTATTCGCGATGACGAGCGAACTCGTCGCCCCGACGGACGCGCAGCGCGAGCAGGGCGTAGCCGCCGTCACGCTGCCCGACGAGCGCTGGCTGCACTGCGACATCAAGACGACTTCGCTGCTCGGCAACGTACTGGCGCGGCAGGCGGCCGTCACCGCGGGCGCCGCCGAATGCGTGATGTTCCGCGACGGTTTCCTCACCGAAGGCGCGGCGAGCAACATCTGGGTCGTGCGCAACGGAACCGTCTTCGGGCCGCCGAAGGACAACCTGGTGCTCGAGGGCATCCGCTACGGGCTGCTCGCCGAACTCGCCCGCGACGTGGGCATCGCGCTGGAGATCCGGCGGATCCTGCGCGAGGAAGTGCAGGCGGCCGACGAACTGATGCTCAGCTCGGCGACCAGGGAGCTGCTGCCCATCACGCAGCTCGACGGCCGCCCGGTCGGCAGCGGCCGCCCGGGCCCGGTGTTCGCGGCGCTGCACGCCGCCTATCAGCGCGCGAAAGCCGCTGCCTGAAGGGCGGAGACATCGGGCGATGACCGAAGACCGCAGCCTGACCGACGCCTTCGACCGGCTCGAGCGCCTGCTCGAGTTTCCGGTCGACTTCCCGCTGAAGATCATGGGCCGGCGCGTCGACGACTTCGCGCAGACGATGTCCGGCATCGTCGTCGAGCACGTGCCGCAGTTCGATCCGTCGACGATCGAGCTGCGCGTCTCGAGCAAGGGCTCGTACCTGAGCGTGACCGTCGTCGTGCGCGTGCAGTCGCGCGAGCAGCTCGAACACCTGTACCGCGCACTCGCCACGCACCCGCTGGTCAGCGTCGTGCTTTGACGGCTTCCGCTGCGATCGTGCGCCGGCTCGGGCGGCTCGAATACGAACGGGCCGAGCCGATGATGCGTTCGTTCACCGACACGCGCAGCGCCGACACGCCCGACGAGATCTGGCTCGTCGAGCACCCGCCGGTGTTCACGCTCGGGCGCGCCGCGCGCCTCGAACACGTCCGCGCACCGGGCGCGATTCCCGTCGTGCGCACCGAGCGCGGCGGCCAGGTCACGTACCACGGGCCCGGCCAGGCCGTGTGCTACCTGCTCGTCGACCTGCGTCGCGGCGGCATCAAGGTGCGCGCCTTCGTCGATCGCATCGAAGCGGAGACGATCGCGCTGCTCGGCGCCCACGGCATCGAGGCAGTGCGCCGCGCCGGCGCGCCCGGCGTCTACGTTCGCGAGGCGGGCCGGCCGGGGGCGAAGATCGCGTCGATCGGCATCCGGATCTCCGAAGGCTGCAGCTGGCACGGCGTCGCGCTGAACGTCGCGATGGATCTCTCGCCTTTCGAACGCATCGACCCGTGCGGGTACCCCGGACTCGCCGTCACCGACATGCGAAGCTGCCTGCGCTCGGCGCCCGATTTCGACGAGGTGTCCGGCCGCTTCGCTGCAAGGCTCGCAGCGGCCTTCGGCCCCGCTCCGGTACCCCTTGCCGTCGATTTCCCGCACTCCCCGATCGAGCACGCACGATGAATCCTGCCTCCCCCTCGCCGCTACCCGAGCCTTCCGACAAGCAGAAAGGCGCCGCCAAGACCTCGCGCATCCCGATCAAGGTCGTGCCCGCCGCCCAGCCGCTGGAGAAGCCGCACTGGATCCGCGTGCGGCCGGCCGCCGACGCCGCGCGCTTCGCGCGCATCAAGGCGACGCTGCGCGAGCATCGGCTGCACACGGTCTGCGAGGAGGCCTCGTGTCCGAACATCGGCGAGTGCTTCGGCAACGGCACCGCCACGTTCATGATCCTCGGCGACAAGTGCACGCGGCGCTGCCCGTTCTGCGACGTCGGCCACGGCCGTCCGGATCCGGTCGACACCGCCGAGCCCGCGCACCTGGCCGATACCATCGCGGCACTGCGGCTGTCGTACGTCGTGATCACCAGCGTCGATCGGGACGACCTGCGCGACGGCGGTGCGCAGCATTTCGCCGACTGCATCGCCGCGGTGCGCGAGCGCTCGCCCGGCACGCGCATCGAGGTGCTGGTTCCCGACTTCCGCGGACGCCTCGAGCGTGCGCTCGACATCCTCGAACGCACGCCGCCCGACGTGATGAACCACAACCTCGAGACGGTGCCGCGCCTGTACCGGCAGGCGCGCCCGGGCGCCGACTACGCGCATTCGCTGAAGCTGCTCGCGGAGTTCGCCCGCCGCGTGCCCCACGTTCCGACCAAGTCGGGGCTGATGGTGGGGCTCGGCGAGGACGACGACGAGATCCTGCAGACGATGCGCGACCTGCGCGCGCACGGCGTCGCGATGCTGACGATCGGCCAGTACCTGGCGCCGTCCACCGCGCACCTGCCGGTGCACCGCTACGTGCACCCCGACACCTTCCGCCGCTTCGCCGAGGAGGCGCGCCGGATGGGTTTCACGAACACCGCGTCGGGGCCGCTCGTGCGTTCCTCGTACCACGCGGACCGGCAGGCGCACGATGCGGGCGTCGACTGATCGCTTGCGCCGCCCGCCGGCGAACGATTAAAGTCCGTCCACGTCGACGGCCGTGCCGCGCGGGCGAACCGGAAGGATTTGGGGGCAAGCCCTTATGGAAAGGCACATCCGCATTCGCCAACAATTCCCGTTTCAGTGAAAAGGAGTTCGAACATGAGGCTTGCAGCAGCCCTCGCAGCCGGCGCCGTCGCGCTGTCGTTCTCGATCGGCGCCTACGCCCAGGGGCCGATCGTCGTCAAGTTCAGCCACGTGGTGGCGGAAGCCACGCCGAAGGGCCAGGGCGCGTTGAAGTTCAAGGAAGTCGCCGAGAAGCTGCTGCCGGGCAAGGTGCAGGTGCAGGTCTTCCCGAGCTCGCAGCTGTTCGGCGACGCGAAGGAGATGGAGGCGCTGCTGCTCGGCGACGTGCAGTTCATCGCGCCGTCGCTGTCGAAATTCGACCGCTACACCAAGAAGATCCAGCTCTTCGACCTGCCCTTCCTGTTCGACGACATCGCGGCGGTCGACCGCTTCCAGCAGAGCGAGCCGGGGCAGTCGCTGCTGAACGTGATGCGCAACCGCAACCTGCTCGGCCTGGCCTACTGGCACAACGGGATGAAGCAGCTGTCGACCAACCGCGAGCAGCTGCGCCGCCCCGAGGACGTCAAGGGACTGAAGTTCCGCATCCAGGCGTCCGACGTGCTCGAGGCGCAGTTCCGCGCACTCGGCGCGAACCCGCAGAAGATGGCCTTCGCCGAGGTGTACCAGGCGTTGCAGACCGGCGTCGTCGACGGCCAGGAGAACACCTGGTCGAACATCTACTCGCAGAAGTTCCACGAGGTACAGAAGACGATCGCCAACACCAACCACGGCGTGATCGACTACATGGTCGTCACCAACGCCAAGTGGTGGGACGGGCTGCCCGAAGACATCCGCAACGGCCTGAAGCAGGCGATGGACGAGGCGACCGCCTACGCCAACAAGATGGCCAACGACTTCAACGAGCGCGACCGCAAGCTGATCGCCGACGCCGGCAAGGCGCGGATCCAGGAGCTCTCGAAGGAAGACGTCGCCGCGTGGCGCAAGGCGATGGAACCGGTCTGGAAGAAGTTCGAGGGCGACATCGGCCAGGACCTAATCCAGGCCGCGCTGAAGTCGAACGAGTAAAGGCGGGCGTCGGTGCACCGCGCTGACATGGCGCCGGGAGCGGCGCCATGAGAGGGGCACGCGTCCTGGGACGGCTGGAGGAAGGGCTGGTTGCCCTTCTTCTGGCCGTGATGACGCTCGTCACCTTCGTCCAGGTGGTCGCCCGCTACGTATTCAACTACAGCTTCGTCTGGGCGCTCGAGTTCACGACCTTCCTGTTCGGCGGGCTGATCTTCCTCGGCATCTCCTACGGCGTGCGGGTCGGCGCGCACATCGGCATCGACGTGCTGACGAGGCGGCTGAAGCCCCGGACCGCGCGGGTCGTCGCGATCGTCGCGACGCTGCTGTGCCTGGTCTATGCGGCGATCGTCTTCGTCGGCGGGTGGATCTACGTCGACAAGATGTACGAGATCGGCATCCTCGCGCAGGACGTCCCGATCCCGCAGTGGATACCACGACTCGTGCTGCCGATCGGCTACGCGCTGCTCTTCGTTCGGCTCGCCGAGGTGCTCTGGCAACTGCTGTCCGGCAGGGAAGCGCATCTCGTCGGTGACGAGGTCGAAGACGCGATGAAGCTGGCCACCGGCTCCGACGAGCCGCCGCCCGGAGAACGCACGTGACGACCGCCGCGCTGTTCGTCCTGTTGTTCGTCTTCATGTTCATGGGCATGCCGGTGGCCATCGCGCTCGGCCTGTCGTCGCTGCTCACGATCCTGTTGCTCGGGCAGGACTCGCTCGCCTCGCTGGCACTGAAGCTCTACGAAACGTCCGAGCATTTCACGCTGCTGGCGATCCCGTTCTTCATCCTCGGCGGCGCCTTCATGACCACCGGGGGCGTCGCCAAGCGGATGATCCGCTTCGCGGTCGCCTGCGTCGGACACTTCCGCGGCGGCCTGGCGATCGCCTCCGTGATGGCGTGCATGCTGTTCGCTGCCGTCTCGGGATCGTCGCCTGCCACGGTGGTCGCTGTGGGCTCGATCGTCATCGCCGGGATGGTGAGGGCGGGCTACCCGCAGCCCTTCGCCGCCGGCGTCGTCACCAATGCCGGCACGCTCGGGATCCTGATTCCCCCGTCGATCGTCATGGTCGTCTACGGTGCGGTCACCGAGACGTCGGTGGGCGACCTGTTCATGGCGGGGGTGGTTCCCGGCATCCTGCTGGGGCTGTGCCTGATGGTCGCGATCTACATCCGCGCACGGATCATCGGCCTGCCGAGCCAGCCGCGCGCAACGCTGCGCGAAGTTCTCGTGGCGGGGCGCGATTCGCTGTGGGGATTGCTGCTCATCGTCATCATCCTCGGCGGCATCTACGGCGGCATCTTCACGCCCACCGAGGCGGCGGCGGTGGCCGCCGTATACGCCTTCCTGATCGCGGTGTTCGTCTACCGCGACATGGGCATGCGCGACGTTCCCGAGGTCCTGGTCGACGCGTCGAAGGTCACGGTGATGCTGATGTTCATCATCGCCAACGCGCTGCTGTTCGCGCACGTGCTGACCACCGAGCGCATTCCGCAACTCATCGCCGAGCAGATCCTCGCCTGGGGGATGCCGGCATGGGCGTTCCTGATCGTCGTGAACATCCTGCTGCTGGGAGCGGGCATGTTCATGGAGCCGACGGGAATCATCCTGATCCTGGCGCCCATCCTCTTTCCGATCGCGATGCAGCTGGGCATCGATCCGGTGCACCTCGGCATCATCATGGTCGTGAACCTGGAGATCGGGCTGGTGACGCCACCGGTCGGCCTGAACCTGTTCGTCACCGCCGGCATCACCAAGATGCCGGTCGGCCAGGTGATCAGCGCCTCGCTGCCGTGGCTGATGGTGCTGCTCGGCTTCCTCGTCGTGATCACCTACGTGCCGTGGATCTCGCTGGCGCTGCCGAACCTGCTGAAGTGAGCTACGGCTTCCGGGCCAGCACCTGAACGACGTGGGCGTCACCGTGATGGTGACGCCCCTCGTGCACCGGGCGAACGCCGTCGAAACGGTGCACGATCTCGCAGCCGGCGAGTTCCTCGACCACGTCTTCCAGGCGCGCGAGCAGCCCGGGCTCCGGCGGACCGCCGGTCCCGTACTCGGGCTGGCGCTTGCCGTAGGCCTCGTAGACGTACACCCCGCCCGGCGCCAGCGCCCGCACGCAGCGCGCGTGCAGCGCCGCGCGTGCGCGCTGCGGCAGGTGCAGGAAGATCGAGACGATCGCGCCCCAGCGCTCCGTGCCGAGTTCGTGCCGGGTGACGTCCGCCTGCACGGTCCGCAGCGCGACGCCGGCGCGCTGCGCGAGCGCGCGTGCCTTCTCCAGGCCCTGTTGCGCGACGTCGAGCGAAGTGACCTCGAAGCCGCGCTTTGCGAGCCAGACGCCGTTGCGGCCTTCGCCGTCGGCCAGGCAGAGGACGGGCCGCCCGGCCGGCAGCGACGCCGCCTGCGCGACCAGGAAATCGTTCGGCTCGGTGCCGTAGGCGTAGTCGTCGCCGGCGTAGCGCGCGTTCCAGAACTTCGCCAGCGCGGCGACGCGATCCTCGCTCATCGCGGTTCCGCCTCGCGCAGGATCGCCTCGGCGCGCAGCATCACCGGCTTGTCGACCATCTTGCCGTCGACCGCGACGGCCGCGCCGCCGGCGGACGCGGCTGCCTCGAGGACGCGCTGCGCCCAGGCGATCTCGTCGGCGTGCGGCGCGAACAGCGCGTTGACCTGGGCGACCTGCCGGGGATGGATGCACAGCTTGCCGCCGAAGCCGAGCCGGCGCGCGCGTTGCACGTCGTGCGCGAGGCGCCCGGCGTCGTCGATCGCGGTGCTGACGCCGTCGATGGGCGCGCCAATCGACGCGAGCCGCGACGCGAGCACGAACTGCGTGCGAAAGGGCAGCAGGTCGTCCTCGTCGGCGTCGCGCATCCCGAGATCGACCTGGAAGTCGATCGTGCCGAAGGCGAGCCGCTCGACGCCCGGTGCACCGGCGAGCGCACGAAGGCCGGCGAAGCCGGCGGCGGTCTCGACCAGCGGCACCAGCGCGCGCGCGCCGGCACCGCGGACGCAATCGAGCACCTCGCCGCTCTCGCTCTTGGGAATCATCACCGCATCGAGCGCGGCCTTGCCGACGAGCGAAAGATCGTCGCCGAACCAGGCGCTGTCGGCGCCGTTGATGCGCACGAGGATGCGCGGTGCCCGCGCGGGCGCGGCGTCCGGCGCGGCCGACGCGAGCGGCGACGAATCGAGCCAGGCTGCCACGGCGGCGCGCGCCTGCTCCTTGGCCGAAGGCGGGACCGCGTCCTCGAGATCGACGACGACGGCGTCCGCCCCGGCCGCGAGCGCCTTCGCGAAACGGTCGGCGCGGTGTCCCGGGACGAACAGCAGCGAACGCAGCGGCCGCTCCATCGTCATCGCTCCTTCGTCGTGAGCAGCTTTCCGACGATCGGCGCCTGCGCGAGCGCGCGGATGCGCGCGATCGATTCGCGCATCTCGTCGGCCGAGGCGCCGTCGCGATACTGCGCGAGGCGGATCGCCTTGTCGTCCACCTCCTCGGGCGACAGCGTGTTGCCCGGGTCGCCCTTGGGCTCGTCGACGCGCGCCTCGAATACGCGGCCGTCGCGCGTGCGCAGCTCGACCTTGCCGATCCAGCGCTGCGGATAGGCCGCGTCGACTTCGTCGTCGAGCGTCATCCGCACGCGTTCGCGGAACGCGACGACCTCGGGCGCGCGCCAGTGGGCGTCGAAGTCGGCGAGCGACGCGCGCCCTCTCGTCGCAGCGAGCCCGAGCACGGTGCCCATCGAGAACTTCGCCTGGTGCACCGTCTGCGGATCGACGACCGGCCCGAGCACGTCGATCGCACCCTGGTGCACGCGCGCGACGACCGACTCGATCTCGCCCGCCTGCACTGCGTTGGCGCGCATCGCCGCGAGCAGCGCGTCGGCCGCAGGGTGCGTGTGGCGGCACGAGGCGTGGAACTTGAACGAAGTCTCGGCCAGCGTCCAGCGTTCGCCCAGCCGATCGACGAGCCGCGATGCGTCGGCGTCGCTCGACATGCCCGCCGCCATCCCGCGTTCGCCTTCGAGGATGCGATGCGCGCCGGTGAAGCCGTCGGCGGCGAGATAGGCCGCAGCCAGGCCGGCGGCCGCCGCGTGCGCCGTGTGCAGCTGCTTGGAGTCGGCGGCGTCGCGCAGGAACTCCCAGAGCCCCGCCGCCTGCGTGCCCGCCGAACCGAAGGCGTGCCGCATCGCCTCGGGCGACAGCCGCAGCAGCTGGCCGACGGCGGCAGCGGCGGCGAGCGTGCCGGCGGTGCCCGTCGTGTGGAAGACCTTGTAGTGCGAGCGGCCGAGGAACTCGCCGACGCGGATGCCGACCTCGTAGCCGGCGACCGCCGCGCACAGCAGTTCCGCACCCGAGCGACCGAGCGCCTGCGCGACGGCGAGCGCCGGCGGGAAGACGACGGCGGCCGGATGGAAGACCGAGCCGTTGTGCACGTCGTCCTGTTCGGCGAAGTGCGAGGACGCGGCGTTCACGGCGGCGGCGACGAGCGGGCTGCTCGTGCGCCGGTGGATCGGGATCTCGGAGGGGCCGTCCGACGGGCCCATCGATTCGAGGAAACGCGCGATCGTCTCGACCGGGCGCGCGCCCTTGCCGGCGAGCGCCGAGCCGAACCAGTCGACGAAGAGATCCTCGGCGCGGCGCACGACCGGCGCCGGGATGTCGTCGAAGCGCAACTGCGCGGCGAAGCGCGCAAGCGCGGCCGATGCGGCGACGGGAGCCGCGGCGGGGGAAGTCGATTGCGACATGTCGTCCTCGCGCTTCACAGCGCGCCCTCGTTGCGCAGCCGCTCGATCTGCGGCCGCTCGTAGCCGAGCTCGGAGAGGATCGCGTCGGTGTGCGCGCCGAGCGCCGGCACCGGGTCGATGCGCGGCTCGTCGGCGCGCGACATCCCCGGCGGAAGCAGCGTCGGCACCGCACCGGCCGGCGTGTCGACCTGCGTCCAGCGGCCGCGCGCCTGCAGTTGCGGGTGCGCCCAGACCTCGTCCATCGTGTTCATCCGCGCGTTCGCGATGCCCGCCTCGTCGAGCCGCGCGACCACCTGCTCGGCGGTGAAGCGCGCGAAGGCGTCGACGACGATCGCGCGCAGCGCATCGCGCGCGGCGGTGCGCCGCGCATTCGAGTCGAAGCGCGGGTCGGCGGCGAGCTCCGGGCTCTCGAGCACCTTCGTGCAGAAGGTGTGCCACTCGCGCTCGTTCTGCAGCCCGAGCATCACGACCTTGCCGTCGCCGGCCGGAAAGGGACCGTACGGATAGATCGTCGCATGCGACGCGCCGGTGCGCGCGGGCGGCGCCGCGCCTTCGAACGCGTAGTACAGCGGGTAGCCCATCCATTCGACCATGCTCTCGAGCATCGAGACGTCGATGCGCCGGCCCTTGCCGGTCTTCGAGCGCTCGATCAGCGCGGCGAGGATGTTCGAGTAGGCGTACATGCCGGCGGAGATGTCGGCGATCGAGCAGCCCGCCTTCGCCGGCTCGTCGGGCGTGCCGGTGACCGACAGGAAACCGGATTCGCTCTGGATCAGCAGGTCGTAGGCCTTGCGGTCGCGGTGCGGACCGTCGGCGCCGTAGCCCGAGATGTCGCAGACGACGAGCCGCGGAAAGCGCGGATGCAGCGCCTCGAAGGACAGGCCGAGCCGCGCGGCGGCGCCGGGCGCGAGGTTCTGCACGAGCACGTCGGCCCGCCCGAGCAGCCGCTCGAGGACGACGGGCGCCTCGGCGTGCTTCAGGTCGAGCGTCAGGCTTTCCTTCGAGCGGTTCGTCCAGACGAAATGCGAGGCGAGCCCGCGCACGCGCTGGTCGTAGGCGCGCGCGAAGTCGCCGACGCCGGGACGCTCGATCTTGATGACGCGCGCGCCGAGGTCGGCGAGCTGGCGCGTGCAGAACGGGGCCGCGATCGCGTGCTCGAGCGTGACGACGGTGATGCCTTCCAGCGCCCTCGCCATCAGAAGGACCTCGGCAGGCCGAGCACGTGCTCGGCGACGTAGGAGAGGATGAGGTTCGTCGAGATCGGCGCCACCTGGTACAGGCGCGTCTCGCGGAACTTGCGCTCGACGTCGTACTCGGCGGCGAAGCCGAAGCCGCCGTGGAACTGGATGCAGGCGTTGGCCGCTTCCCACGAGGCCTTCGCCGCCAGGTACTTCGCCATGTTCGCCTGCGCGCCGCAGGGCTGGTGCGCGTCGTAGAGGCGACACGCCTCCCAGCGCATCAGGTTCGCCGCCTCGACCTCGATGAAGGCCTCGGCGATCGGGAACTGCACGCCCTGGTTCTGCCCGATCGGCCGCCCGAAGACGACGCGGTCCTTCGCGTATTGCGTGACGCGGTCGACGAACCAGTAGCCGTCGCCGATGCATTCGGCGGCGATCAGCGTGCGTTCGGCGTTCAGTCCGTCGAGGATGTACTTGAAGCCCCGGCCTTCCTCGCCGATCAGGTTCGCGGCCGGGATCTCGAGGTTCTCGAAGAAGAGCTCGTTCGTCTCGTGGTTCACCATGTTCGCGATCGGTCGCACCTCGAGCCCGTTGCCGATCGCCTCGCGCAGGTCGACGATGAACACCGACATGCCTTCGGACTTCTTCTTCACCTCGCCCAGCGGCGTCGTGCGTGCGAGCAGGATCATCAGGTCGGAGTGCTGCACGCGCGAGATCCACACCTTCTGCCCGTTGACGACGTAGCGGTCGCCCTGGCGCACCGCGGTCGTCTTCAGCTTCGTCGTGTCGGTGCCGGTGGTGGGTTCCGTGACCGCCATCGACTGCAGCCGCAGGTTGCCCGAGGCGATCTCCGGCAGGTACTTGCGCTTCTGCTCCTCGGAGCCGTGACGCAGCACGGTTCCCATGTTGTACATCTGGCCGTGCAGCGCGCCGGAGTTGCCGCCGCAGCGATTGATCTCCTCCATGATCACCGACGCCTCGGCGAGGCCCAGGCCCGAGCCACCGTATTCGGTGGGGATCAGCGCGGCCATCCAGCCGGCCTTGGTCAGCGCGTCGACGAAGGCCTCGGGGTAGGCGCGCTGCTCGTCGATCCGGCGGAAATACTCGTCGGGAAACTGCTTGCACAGGTCGCGCACGCCGTCGCGGATGTCTTCGTAGCGGTCTTGCAGGGAGGCGGACATGGCGTCAATCCTGGTGGAGTTCGGCGCTCGCCTGCATCGCGAGCAGGCCCTCGTGGTTTCGCGCCCACAGGTCGAACGAATGCTCGCCGCCCGCACGCCCGCAGACCTCGAAGGGATGCAGGTCGAACAGCGGCCGCAGCGCCTTGAACGAGAAGCGGGACACGCGGGCGGTCGGCCGCTCGCGGCGCAGCAGGTCGAGCAGCAAGGTGGCGATCAGCGGGCCGTGCACGACCAGGCCCGGGTAGCCTTCGACGCCGGTGACGTAGCTGCGGTCGTAGTGGATGCGGTGCCCGTTGAAGGTCACCGCGGAGTAGCGGAACAGCAGCACCGGGTCGGGCACGATGCGGCGGGCGAATTCTTCGATGCCCGCGGCATCGGCCGCCTGCGCGACGGCCGCCTTCTTCGCATCGGCGTTCGCCGATGCCGCCTCGGGCGCTGCCGCCCGCGGGGCGCCGGAGCGCTTGCCGTCGGCCGCAGGCTTCGGCTCGTCGCGGTAGACGATGTCGTGCTCCTCGCGGATCGCGACTCCGCGCGCATCGGAGATCTCGTGCTGCACGGTGACGAAGACGAGCGAGCCGCTGCGCCCCTGCTTGCCCTGGACGTCCGCGATCCGCGATACGCGCACGATCTCGTCGCCGACGCGCAGCGCACGCTCGAAGCCCAGCCGCCCGCCGGCCCACATGCGCCGCGGCAGCGGCACCGGCGGCAGGAAGCCGCCGCGGCGGGGATGGCCATCGGGGCCGAGCTGCGACGCCGGAGCGGCCGGCGCGAAGAACATCCAGTGCCACAGCGGCGGCAATTCGTCGCCGGCGCGGCCCTGCGCGTCGTCGCGGTCGAGGGTGACGGCGAGCTGCACGACTCGGGCGGCGTCCACGTGATCGACGGTGCGCTCGCTGCGCCCGATCCACTGCCGAAGATGTTCGAGATCCATGGTCCTAGGCTGCCCCGGAAAGTCCAAGAATGCGCGAAAAGCCGCGCCGGAGACAATTCGCATTCCGGAAACGGGGCCTTCGTCGCAGCCGAAGGGCACGGGGCGCGCGGGTAGACTGCGGTGCAGGCTCGCGAGCCGGATCACCCATGTCCCTGCACTTCGACCTGATCGACCTGCGCCTGCTCGTCCGCATCGCCGAAGCCGAGAGCCTGACCGGCGGCGCGGCGGCGATGCACCTGTCGCTGCCGGCGGCGAGCGCGCGCGTCAAGCACCTCGAGGAACGCGTCGGCGCGAGACTGCTGCACCGGTCGAGCCAGGGCGTCGAGCTGACGCCGCCGGGACTCGCTTTCGTGCAGCACGCGCGCGCGGTGCTCGCGCAGCTCGAGCACCTGCGCGCCGACCTGCAGGAGTATGCGAGCGGCATCAAGGGGCACCTGCGCCTGTTCGCGAACACGACCGCATCGAGCGAGTTCCTTCCGCAGGTGCTGCGCACCTTCCTGCTGCAGCACCCCGACGTGAACGTGGACCTGCGCGAACGTTCGAGCGACGAGATCGTGCGAGCCGTGCTCGACGGCCAGACCGACCTGGGAATCGTCGCCGGCACGGTGCGCACCGGAAGGCTGGAGACGATTCCCTATCGCGAGGATCGCCTCGCGCTGGTGGTGAACGCCGGCCATCCGCTCGCCGCCGAGACCGCGATCGACTTCGTGCGCGCCTTCGACTTCGACCAGGTCGGCCTGCACGAGGCAAGCGCGATCCACGCGTTCATGCGGCGCGTCTGCGACGACCTGCATCGGAAACTGCGCTTTCGCATCCAGGTCGGCAACTTCGAGACCGCATGCCGGATGATCGAGGCGGGGATCGGCGTCGGCGTGCTGCCGGCGTCGGCCGCCTCGCGGCATGCCCGCACGATGGCGATCCGGATCGTGCCTCTGCGAGACGATTGGGCGCTCAGGCGCCTGGTGATCTGTGCACGGAGTCTCAGCAGCCTGCCTTCCTTCGCCCTCGATCTGGTCGAATTGCTGAAGGAGGACGCCCGACGGGCGTCCGAGGAAACCGCCACCGGAGAACCAGGACGATGATCGACCGCCTCGATCACCTCGTGCTCACCACCGCGCACCCCGACGCCTGCATCCGCTTCTACACCGAAGCGCTCGGCATGACGCTCGAGCGCTTCGGCGAAGGGCGGATCGCGTTCCGCTTCGGGACGCAGAAGATCAACCTGCACGTGAAGGGCCGCGAGCACGAACCGAAGGCGCACCTGCCCGTTCCCGGCGCACTCGACCTGTGCTTCATCGCCGCGGTAGGGCTCGACGAGGCGATCGAGCGCCTGCACGAGGCAGGCGTTCCGATCGTCGAAGGCCCGGTGCTGCGCACCGGAGCGAGCTTCCGGCTGCGTTCGGTCTACGTGCGCGATCCCGACCTGAACCTGATCGAGATCTCGGAGCGCGCCGACTAGGGCCTGTTCGCCGCCCCCAGGGCGGACGGATCGGCCCCGAGCAGGCGCGCGTCGACGCGGATCGGCATCGACAGGAGAATCTGCGCCATCCCCTTGCCGAGCGGATCGTTGCGCAGCGAGGCCATGCCGCCGCCGCCGAGGGCGCGTTCGCAGACGAAATTGAAGGCGGCGATGCCGGGCAGCTCGTAGCGCGCGACCGGGCCGTCGACCAGATGGGCGAGATGCGCTGCAACGCGCGCGGCGCTCAGCTGTTCGCGCAGTATCGGTACGAACGCGGCGCTGCGCGCGACGACGCCGATGTTCGCGGTGTCGCCCTTGTCGCCGCTGCGCGCCCAGGCGAGCCGGATCAACGGCACGTCGACGAAGTGGGCACCGGCTGCCGCCGGCTGTTCGGGCGCCTGCGCCTCCTCGGCGCTGCCCGCGCCTTCCGGCGTGCCGACTGCCGCCGCACCGACCGGGATCGGCACCACGAGGCGCTCGCCCGCAAACGACACCGTCGGCGAGAAGCGCGCCTTGTCGACGAAGAATCCGAGCTGCCGGATCGACGGCGAGACCGTCGGACGCCCGGAGGCACCGGTGGTGCCCGGCGCCCACGACGTTCCCGCCGGAGCGATCTCGCGCGCGAACAGCTCGAGCGCCTCGCGCTTCGGATGGCGGACCGACACCCGCAGTACCGCTTCGCGCGTCGCCTGCAGCGCGGGGTTCGCATGCGGGCCGTAGCCCGACTCGACGCCGAGCACTTCGACGAGCGACGCGGTGTAGTCGGGCCAGCCGAGCCGCTCGAACATCGCGCGCGTGCGCGCGAGGATCGCCTCGCCGGTGCGCCGCGCCTTCGCGGCCGCGTCGATGCCGACGATCGTCAGCGTTGCGCTCGAGCGGTACCCGTCCATCTGCGTCGCGCTCACCTTGTACCGGTCGTCGGGCGTGCGGCCGCGCACGCCGCTCACGTGCACGCGGTCGTCGCCGTCGGCCGCCAGGCGCACCTTCGTGAAATCGCAGACGACGTCGGGCAGCCGGTAGGCGCGCGGATCGCCGATCTCGTAGAGCAGCTGCTCCGCGACGACGGCGGGGCTGACCTTGCCGCCGGTACCCGGCGGCTTGGTGACGACGAAGGCGCCGTCGGCCGTGCACTCGACGATCGGATAGCCGATGTTCGGCCAGTCGGGCACGGTCTGCCAGTCGGTGTGCAGTCCGCCGGTGGCCTGGCAGCCGCACTCGATCAGGTGACCGGCGAGGCTGCCGGCGGCGAGCCGGTCGTAGTCGTCGTGCCGCCAGTCGAAGGCGTGCATCAGCGCGCCCAGCGTGACCGCCGAATCGACGCAGCGGCCGGTGACCACGATCCGGGCGCCTGCCTCGAGCGCGGCGCGGATCGGCAGCGCCCCCAGGTACGCATTGGCGCTGAGCAGCGTCGGCGGCAGCGGTCGTCCTTCGACGTCGAGGACTGCTGCGTCGTCCCCTTCCGCGGCGGCCCGGCGGCGCAGGTCGTCGAGGACCGGCATCGCGTCGTCGCCTTCGACGACGGCAACCGCGACTTCGACGCCCTCCTGCCGAGCGAGCGCGGCGAGCGCATCCGCGCAGGCGCGCGGGTTCACCCCGCCGGCATTGCTCACGACGCGGATTCCGCGCGCGACGACCTCGCGCAGCACCGATCTCATCGCGACGTCGACGAAATCGGTTGCGTATCCGCGCGCGGGGTCGCGCAACCGGGCGCCGGCGAGGATCGCCATCGTCGTCTCGGCGAGATAGTCGAAGACGAGATAGTCGACGTCGCCCTGCGCGACCAGTTGCGCGGCGCCGAGCGCACTGTCGCCCCAGAAGCCCGAGGCGCCGCCGATTCGCACGCTGCGCCTCGTCGCCGCTGCGTTCCCGCCGGGCCGCCCGTCGTTCCCGTGTTCGGAGCTCATCGTGCCGTTCGCCTCGCGCCGGCGATTCTGGCACAGCGACGCGCGGCCGTGACAGGCCGCCCCGGCCAGCGCTGCAACGGCGGCCGTCGTCGCCGACCGCGGTACCGGTTCAGCCCTGGACGCCCAGCGCCTCGGCGTCGGCGAGGCTTCGTTCGCGGGCGTCGTGCAGGGCGCGCGACGCGCGCGCCGAAGCCGGCCCGCGTGCGGACATCGCGTGGGCCCGCTGCGCAACCGCCGTCCCGCGCGGCGCGGGGCAGTCGATCGCCGCGGCCACCGCGCGCAGGAACGCTTCGTAGTTCGGGTCGCCGGGTGTTCGCGCGAGCCTGCGCAGCACCTTCATCAGGACCGGCTTCGACAGCGGCGGCAGGCCGAGCAGCACGTCGAGCGCGCGCGTCAGCTCGGCCGTCCCGACCTCGTCGGGCGTCGCGGCGGGCGGCTGCACGTCGAGCATCGCCGCGGCATCGGCAAGCGCGTCGCGCGTGTTGCGTGCCGAGGCCTCGCCGATCGCCGAAGCCATCGCGAACAGCGCGGCGAGCGCGCGGCTCTGCTCGAGTTGCGAGACCGTCGAGCGGCGCGCGCGCTGCGTGCCGGGCGATACGGGCAGCAGGCGGTGGCGCGCCAGCGTGTAGTACACCCACTCGGAGGAATCGACGCGCCCGTCGCGCTCGACGGCACGCCGGCACCGGTCGAGCAGCTCGCGCCGATGCGCGCTGCTCCATCGCCGCACGCGCGCGAGCAGCAGCTCGAGCAGGGGCACCCGCAGCGCGGCGCCCGCCGGCGACAGCACCCAGGCCAGCGCCTCGTGCAGGCTGGCATCGATCGTTTCGTCGCCGCGGCACGGGCTGCCGTCCTGCGCGCCGCCGACCAGCGCCTCGAGCCAGCAGCCGGCGCTCTCGTAGCCGAGCGAGGCCGCGCGGATGCGTTCGACGAGTCGCGAAGCCGGCGACGCGGCGGCGCGCGAAGCCGCGCGCGATCCGTCGTTCGCCGCCGCGCCTGCGAACCACGTCGTCGGGTCGACGTCGGATCGGTCCACCCGAGCGTAGGGGATCGTCTCGAGGTACGCGGCGGCGCCGCAGTCCATCGCATCGGAGCAGCCGGCCTCGTCCTGCATCGCGTCGTGCGCCCCCGCACCGGCGTGCAGCGCGCCGGCCGCCGCAGTCTCGCCATGGAGGGCCGCGGCCGCGGTCGGCGCCGGGCGAGCCGCCGCGTCGCGCCCGGCGCGCGCGCTGCGGTCGTCGGCGACGATCGCCGGCATCGAACGCCCGTAGAGGCGTCGGATGCGCTCGGCCAGCGGCGGGTGCGTATTCAGCGCGTCTGCGCCCGCCGCCGGCGGAACGAGCAGGAAATGCGCGACGAGCGGTGCGTAGCGCACGCGCAGCGCCGCCTGCTTCTCGCCGGCGATGCGCCGCAATGCGCCGCCGAGCCCGTCGCGGTCGCGCGTGATCTGCACCGCGAGCGCATCGGCGAGGAATTCGCGTTGACGGCTGATGCCGGCACGCAGCAGCTGCGCCGCGGCGACGCCGAGCCAACCCACCGCCGACAGCAGCAGGCCCGCGACGGCGAGCACGATGCGCAGCGGAAAGAAGCGCTGTGCGGAGCCCGACCAGTCGAAGGCCGAGGCGAGCATCTTCGCGCCGAGCAGATGCAGCGAGAGCAGGCCGTACAGCGCGCCGGCGAGCTGCGCGTTCGTCGCGCTGTCGCCGCCGACGATGTGCGCGATCTCGTGCGCGACGACGCCCTGCAGCTCGGCGCGCTCCAGCCGCTCGAGCGCGCCGCGGGTGACGATCACCGCCGCGTGCGCGGGGCTTTCCCCGGCGGCGAGCGCGTTGATCGACGGATCGTCGAGCACGAAGAGCAGGGGAACGGGAACGCCGGCGCCGATCGCCGCCTCCTCGGCGACGTCGCGCAGCCGCCGGTGCAGCGGCTCGCCGTCGTCGAGCGGGCGTGCCCCGAGCCGGCCGGCGAGTGCCGACGCGCCCTCGCGCAGCCGATGCGTCTCGACCCATGCGCCGCCGACGACGATCAGCACCGTGACGAAGGTGTTCGTCTCGAGGAAGAAGCGCGGCGGCGGCGCGCCGGCGGCAAGCAGCCGCCATCCGGCGTACGCCGCGAGATCGACGCCGACGACCACGGCGACGAGCGCGAGCAGGAAGAGCGCAACGAGCCGTCGCGAGCGCATCCGCGCCCGGTCCTGATGGGCGAAGAAATCCATTGCGGCGCGCGCCCGCTCAGAGCGCGACGGGAATCGGCTGGCGCTCCTGCGCCGACGCGGTCGCTCGCAGCGTGCTCGAACGCCGGAAGCCGCACAGCGTCGCGACGATCGACGCGGGAAACGATTCGATCGCGGTGTTGTAGGTGGTGACCTGGTCGTTGAAGGCCTGGCGCGAGAAGCCGATGCGGTTCTCGGTGGAGCGCAGCTCCTCGGTGAGGCGCTGCACCGTTTCGTCGGCCTGCAGCTTCGGATACTGCTCGACGAGCGCCATCAGCCGCGACAGCGGCGAAGCGAGCGCGAGCTCGGCGGCGTCGAGCGCGTCGAGCGCCGGCTTGTGGCGCGGCCTCGCGCGCGCCGCGTCGCTCGCATCGCTCGCGCGCTGGCGCGCCGCGATCACCGCCTCGAGCGTCTGCCGCTCGTGCGCGAGATAGGCGCGCGTCGCGGAGACGAGGTTCGGGATCAGGTCGTAGCGGCGCTTCAGCTGCACGTCGATCTGCGCATAGGCGTTCTGCCACCGGTTGCGCAGCTCGACGAAGCGGTTGAAGACCGATACGCCCCAGACGAACCCGACGACGAGCACCGCCACTACAGCGATCAACACGTTGGTCATGCCATCACCGGATGCCGGCTCCGCGAAGCGATGCCGAATTGTCCGCCGATTCCCGCTCGAAGCCGTCGCGCAAGCGGGCCGCTCGTCGGATGCGCGGGCGCATCCGTCCGTCGCAGAGGCGCGGACTCGTTTCCGGGGGGCGCGCCGGCGCGTTCTGCCGACGCGCCTGCGCGTTCGCCGCGCCGCACAGGCGCGTGCGTGCGGTCGCGCGAGCAGCCGCGCGCTATCGCGCCTGCGACTTCGCGCGCGCGACTTCCTCTTCGGTGATGTACTCGAACACGGTGACGACGCGCTGCACGCCGGCGACGCGGCTGGCCACGTTCGCTGCACGTTCGGCTTCGCGCCGGGACACGAGTCCCATCAGGTACACGGTGCCGGCCTCGGTGACGACCTTGACCGTGTTCGCCTGCAGGTCCTGCGAATCGACGAAGGCCGCCTTCACGCGCGCGGTGATCGCCGCGTCGGCCGCGCTGGTGCTCAGCGACGGCACCCCGGACACCTGCAGCTCGTTGTGGATCGAGCGGACGTTCGGGAGACCGGCGACGACCGCCTCGGCGGCACGCTTGTCGCGTTCGTTCGCCACCTGCCCGGTGAGCAGCACCTTCCGGTTGTAGCTGGTGACGCTCACCCCGCTGCCGATGCGCTCGCGGATCTGCATCGCCGCCTTCAGCTCGATGGCCTGGTCCTCGGTCTGCGCACCGACCGTGCGGCGATCGAGCACGGCGAGCGTGCCGACCGCGGCGCCGGTGGCCACGACCGGGATGCAGCCCGATGCGCCGACCGAAGCCGCGAGCACCGCACCCACGAGCAGCAGCCGGCGCGTGCCGGCCTTCTTCGAGATCGCTTCGTTCATTCGTTTCCTCCCCCGAGGCCGATCATCCGTCGCCGAGCAGCGACGCATCGATGCCGTCGCACAGGCAATGGAGGATCAGCAGATGGACTTCCTGGATGCGGGACGTGCGGTCGTGCGGCACGCACAGATGGACGTCGTCGTCGCCGAGCATTGCGCCGAGGCGGCCGCCGCCGCGCCCCGTGAGCGCGATGACGACGAGCGCGCGCTCGCGCGCGACCTCGACCGCCGCGACGACGTTCGGCGAGTTCCCGCTCGTCGAGATCGCGACGAGCACGTCGCCTTCGCGTCCGAGGGCGCGCACCTGGCGCGCGAACACCTGCTCGAAGGCGTAGTCGTTGCCGACCGCGGTGAGGATCGACGTGTCGGTGGTGAGGGCGATCGCGGCGAGCTCGGGCCGCTCGCGCTCGTAGCGGCCGATGAGCTCGGCGGCCAGGTGCTGGCTGTCGGCGGCCGATCCGCCGTTGCCGCAGACGAGGATCTTGCGGTCGGAGGCGAGCGCTGCGGTCATGCGCTCGACCGCGGTCGCGATCGGCCCTGCGAGAACCTCGGCGGCGTCGCGCTTGAGCTCGGCGCTGTCTTCGAACTGCTTCCGGATGCGGTCGGTGAGGATCATGCGCGGACCGCGTCGCGCGCCGCAACGTACGACGCGCCGACGGCGGTGAAGGTCGCGGCGATTATACGGTGCCGTGCACGCGGACCCGGCCGGGCCGCTGCGATGCGCCCGCGCCTCAGAACGCGCCCCGGATCCAGTCGATGCGCGCTCCCTCGAAAGCGCACACGTCGAAGCGACACGGAGGCCAGCGATCGCCGAAGCGGCGGTTCATCCAGCGCTGCGCTTCGCGTTGCAGCCGCCGGCGCTTGCCCGCGTCGACCGATGCCGCCGCGCCGCCGAAATCGCTGCGCGCGCGACTGCGCACCTCGACGAAGACGATGTCGCCCGCGTCGCGCATGACGAGGTCGATCTCGCCGAGGCGGCTGGCGACATTGCGTTCGACGAGCGAGAGCCCCTCGCCGACGAGGAACTCGAGCGCGCGCGCTTCGGCGGCGTCGCCGCTCGCCTGCGTTGGCGAACGGCGCATCAGGGCGGCGTGATCGGGACGAGGACGCCGTCGCGGTATTCGGCGAGCACGCCTTCGCGCTCGAGCATCGTGCCGTCGGGGGACAGCCGCAGCCGTCCGGTGACGCCGTCGAGGTCGATCGTCGGGGCCTGCGACACCAGCAGCCGCGCCACGCGGAAGGCGTCGATGCCGAGCGCGTACAGCTTCTGCAGCTCGAGGTTCATGTCGGCCGGTCGCGGATACGCCATCACCGCCGGCGCGTCGGGTTGCACGCGCCAGGGAAGGTCGATGAGGCGCACGCCGTCGAGCTCCGGCGAGCGAAGGGCATAGGGGGTGCCGGCCGCCGGGTCGGTGAGCACCGCGCCGGTGTTCAGCCGGGAGGTGCCGTAGATCACCGCGCGCGGACCGAGCGCAACGCGAACCGCCTGCGCCAGGACCGGCTGCCCGGCAACGAAGCAGAGGTCGGCGCGCAGCGGCGCCAGTTGCGCACGCATGCGTCCGGAACTCGCGTTCTCCTCGACGGTGATCGGGTCGAAGACGGCGCCGCCGCGCTGCCGCCAGCGCTCGGCGAAGGCCGCCGCGCTGCGTAGACCGAGCGGCGTGTCGTCCTGCACGAGCGCGGCGCGCGGGCGCGCCGTGACCAGCGCAGCTTCCTCCCAGGCGATCGACGCCGCCTGGCGCGCCTCGGACTCGATCGACAGCCCGAGCGACAACATGTGCGGCGGCAGCGCACGCCCTTCGCTCTGGTTCAGCGCGAGCGTGAAGACGGGCGGCGCGCCGGAGTCGGCGATCAGCGCGACGGCATCGCGCGTGAGCGGACCCACGACCATCGAGAAGCCGCGCTGCAGCAGTTCGTCGTACAGGCCGCGCAGCGCGATGAGGTCGAGGTCGATCTCGACGACCTCGACGGTGGTGCCTGCGCCGTCGCGCGTGTGCGCCGCACGCATGCCTTCGACGAGCGCGTGCGTCGCACGCCGGTACATTCCTTCCGACGGCGGCACGAACAGCGCGATGCCGACCGGACCCGCGCCGAAGCGCGTGCGTTCCCGCGCAGCGAAGCCGCGGCCGACGCGCTCCTCGGCGCTAGTATCGGCCTGCGCGAGCGCAGGGAATGCAGGCGCGGCGAACGCGGCACCGCCGAGCAACGCGCGCAACAGCGAACGCCGGGAAGAACGCGGGAGGGACGACGTGTCAGGCATCAGCGCAGCGATTCGATGAGCGGCTCGACAGTCGTCGAGCCCGGCTCATTATATGTAGTGGCCACTCCGATCGGACATCTGTCGGATATCGGAGGCCGTGCGGCCGAGGTGCTGCGCGCGGTCGATCTCGTCGCCGCCGAGGACACGCGCACGACGCGCGTGCTGCTCGAGCACCTCGGTGCGCGTCCGAAGACGATCGCGGCGCATCGCCACAACGAGCGCGAGGCCGCGCAACGCATCGTCGACGCGCTCGCCGAAGGGCGCAGCGTCGCGTTGGTCAGCGACGCCGGGACGCCGGCGGTCAGCGACCCGGGTGCGCGCATCGTCGCCGACGTGCGTGCGGCCGGGTACCGCGTCGTTCCCGTACCCGGCCCTTCGGCGCCGATCGCGCTGATCTCGGCGAGCGGCCTCGTCGAAGGTCCGTTTCACTTCGAGGGTTTCCTGCCGGCCCGGGCGAAGGCGCGCGACGAACGGCTCGCCGTGCTCGCGCGCCTGCCGCATCCCTTCGTTCTGTTCGAAGCGCCGCACCGGATCGGGCAGACGCTGTCGGCGATCGCGCGCTCGTGCGGCGGGCAGCGGCGCATCGCGCTGGGTCGCGAGCTGACGAAGCGCTTCGAGGAGATCCACGTCTGCGCGAGCGCCGACGCGCTCGCGTGGCTCGAGGCCGATCCCAACCGCTCGCGCGGCGAGTACGTGCTCGTGGTCGGCGCTCCGGAAGCGGACGCGACGAAGGACGACGGGACGCTGCCCGCGACGTCGAGCGTGCAGCTGCAGCCGGACGCCCTGCTGTCGGAACTGCTCGCGGCGATGCCGCTCAGCCGTGCGGTCCGCCTGGCCGGACGGCTGACCGGGCTGCCGCACCGCAGGCTCTACGCGATGGCGCTCGCGGCGGCGCAACGCACGGGCGCCGTCGAACCGGAGCCGACGGACGACGGCGCGACCCGCGACGACGAAGGCTAGCGCCGCCTCAGCGGAACACCGCGAAAGGCTCGAGGGCACTCGCGCGTCGAACGCGCGAGGCCGCGTCGAGCGCGTGCTCGCGATGCCGCCACGGGCCCGCCTGCACCTTGTACAGGTCGCCGTCGCGGAGCAGGTCGAAGCGCGCGCCCAGCCAGGCGAGCTCGCGGCGGAAGCGGTCGAGCGCCGTCCGCGCCCGATCGGCCGAAGCGAAGGCGCCGAACTGCAGCCAGAAGGCGGGGGCCTCGCCGGCGTGGGAAGCCGTCGCCGCCTGCGGCATCGAGTCGACGGGCATCGCGGCCTGCATCGGGACGGGCTGCGCGGCGGAGTGCGCGGCCGGCTGCGTTGCGGGCGTCACAGCGGAGGACGCGGCCGGCACGACCACCGGTGGGGTAGCACCCGCTTGCGTGGAGCGTTGCACGGATTCACGCGGCGGCGGTGCTTCGTGCGCGAAGCTCGTGTACGCGACCAGCTGCGGCGGCGCCGCCGCCGCATCGGCGGTCGATGCGGCCGAAGCGACGGATGGAGCCGGCTGAGCCGCAGCGGGCGCAGCCGCAGCCGCGGAGGGCGCAGCGGCAGAGGGCGCGGCCGGGGCGGACACGGGCGCGGCGGACGCCGATGCGACCACAGCCGGTGCGGCCGCAGCCGGCGCCGCAGCCGCCGCCGGAACGACCGCCGCCCCCCGGACGAGTTGCACCGGGGCCGCTTCCGGCACCCCGAACTGCGTGATCGTCTCGACCTCGACCTCCGCGCTGCCCATCTGCACGAAGCCGAGCTTCGCGGCCGCGGTGTACGACAGGTCGATCACCCGGTTCTGCAGGAAAGGGCCGCGGTCGTTGACGCGAACGACGACGCTGCGGCCGGTGTCGGTGCGGGTCACGCGCACGTAGCTCGGGATCGGCAGCGTGGGATGCGCCGCCGTCATCGCATACATGTCGTATTTCTCGCCGCTCGACGTCGGCTTGCCGTGATAGCGCCGCCCGTACCATGACGCCATGCCGCGCTCGCGATACGGAACGAGCGCATTCATCGGCGTGTAGGTGCGGCCGAACACCGTGTAGGGCCGCGAAGTGCGCGCCAGCACCGGCTCCGCGCGCGGCACCGCGTCGGGAACCAGGGCGACGTCGGCGGGCGACAGGTGGCCGGGACCGTCGTCCAGGTAGTAGCCGCCGCCGCGCGCCGCGCCGGTTCCCGCCTGGCCGACCGTCGCGTCCGTTGCGCCCGCCGACGGCGCGCGCGTGCCCTTCGACGTCGAGCACGCGCCCAGCGCCAGCAGCAGCGGCAGGAAAGCGGCGCAGGCCACGACCCGCAGGATCCTCGTCATTCTCCCCCTCCCTCTTCTTCGCGCGCTTCGAGCGCCCGGTCGAGCGCGTCGCGGTATCCCAGCAGGTACTGCAGTCCGTCGATCGCGCGCGTGCCGTACCAGGAAGTCATCTCGCCGTCGATCGTCGCGAAGAGCGGCGCGCGCCCCGCGCTCGCGCGCTGCAACGCCGCGCGATGCCGCTCGACGAAGCGATAGGGCTCGGAGGACAGCAGCACGACGCGCGCGCCGCGGGCGTCGACGCAGGGATCGCCGACCTCCGGGTAGCGCGGCTGCGCGTCGCCCACCACGGAGCGCATCGACGCGGCGGCCAGCATGTGCGCGATGAAGGTCTCGGAGCCGACGCTCATCCACGGATCCTTCCAGATGAGATAGAGCACGTCGACCGGTGCGAAGCGCCGCGTCTGCAGCCGGTGCATCGCGTCGCGCTGGCGGTCGGCGAATCGACCGGCAGCGTCGCGCACCCCGAAGCGCTCGCCGAAGGATTCGATCAGCGCGATGTTGTCTTCGACGCGGATCGGATGGGTGACGACGACCTCGGGAACGAACTCGGCGAGACGATCGACCGTCGGCTTCTCGTTCTCGTCGACGTTGACGACCAGGTGCGTCGGCTTCAGCGCGCGCACGCGCTCGACGTCGACGTCCTTCGTTCCGCCGACCCGCGGCAGGTCGCGCACCGCGTTGCGCGGATGGATGCAGAAGCCGGTGCGGCCGACGAGCCGCTCGCGCAGGCCGAGGTCGCACAGCAGCTCGGTGAGGCTCGGCACGAGCGAGACGATGCGCATCGCCTGCCCGGCAGCGGCCGCGCGACCCGGCATCGCGCTACTTGCCGGACTGGCGCTCCTTCTGCACCAGCCAGTCGATGACCTGGAGCGCGCCCGCGTTCGAGCCGACCAGGCTCGGCGCCGTGTAGTACTTGCCGGCGACGGCCATCGCCGGAACGCCGTCGACGCCGTAGGCCTGCGTGAGCTGCGCGCCGCGCGACATCTTCGTGCGCACGGTGAACGACTTCCAGGTATCGAGGAACTTGTCCTTGTCGACGCCGTGCTTCGACAGCACCCCGAGCATCTTCTCGGGGGTGTCGAGCCGGTTGCCGTCGACGTGGATCGCGCGGAACACGACGTCGTTCAGCTTGTCGGCCAGCCCCATCGATTCGAGCGTGTAGTACAGCTGCTGGTGCCGCCGGTCGCCGAACGGAACGTGCACCTTGCGCAGCAGGACGTCGGGCGGCAGCTTCGCCGACCACTCCTTCAGCAGCGGCTCGAGCGAGTTGCAATGCGGGCAGCCGTACCAGAAGAACTCGATCACCTCGACCTGGCCGGGCCGGGCTTCGGTCGGCTGCGCGGGCTTCACCAGGCGGTAGTCGCGGTCCTGCACCGGTTCGGACTGCGCGAGCGCCGCCGGCACCGCTGCCGCACCGGCCAGCGCCGCGGAAGCCGCGATGAGGGTACGTCTGCGAGCATCGATCATGGAGTCTTCCGGGGAATTCGCGCGCTGCGCCCGCGGCGCGGTGCGCGAAGGTTTCATCGCTGCCGGACCACCGAGGCCTCGATCCCGTTCTCGGCGAGGCGCGCACGCGCACGATTCATCGAATCGAGCTGCGCGTAGGGTCCGACGCGCACACGATACAGCGTCTGGCCGTTGACCTGCGCATCGAGCACGCGCGCCTCGAAGCCGATCAGCGCGAGCCGCGCCTTCATGCTGTCGGCCTCGGAGGCCGAACGGAAGGCGCCGGCCTGCAGCAGGTAGCTGGGATCGTCGGCTGCGGCGCCGGGCGTCGATCCGGGCGCGACGACGGACGAGGGCGCCGAGGCGACGATCGGCGCCGAAGACGGATCGCTTCGCAGCGCGCCTGCCGGGGCCTGCGGGCCGGAGACGGCCGTCTCCGCACCCGTCGCGCCGGCGGAGGCGCGCGCCTTCGCATGCAGCGGGACGTTGGGGTCGGGTGCCTCGGACAGCGACTGCGGCTGCAACGTACGCTCGGGCGCGAGGTTGCCCTTGTCGATGAAAGGCACCGGCGCCCGGGTGACGACCATCGCGACCACGACGGCAAGCGACAGCCCGGCGACGAGGCCGACCAGGAAGCCGAGCACCGTTCCGCCGCGCATGCGATGAACGGCGCTCGAGCGAACGACGCGATGAACCATTTACATCCTCTCGGGAGCCGATACGCCCAGCAGCGCGAGTC
Source organism: Burkholderiales bacterium (assembly GCA_044507525.1). GTDB lineage: Bacteria > Pseudomonadota > Gammaproteobacteria > Burkholderiales > Burkholderiaceae_E > Zeimonas. The sequence goes on along the minus strand of JBIQJM010000006.1, from coordinate 47,180 downwards.
CGTTGCGAAACACCTGGCGCACGGCGAGCAGGAGCGCCAGCCGTGCGAGCCGCGTCGCTTCGTCGTCGACGAGGACCCGCTCCGCATTATAGTAAGAGTGAAGTTCGGCCGCTAAGTCCTTGAGGTAGAAAGCGATGGCGTGCGGCGCCAGTTCGTCTACCGCGGCCTGCAGCGTGTGGGCGAAGGCGGCGATGCGCGCGCACAGCGCGAACTCCCGGGCACCGACCAGGGGATCGAGCGCGACTGCGCCGGCGGCGATCGAAGCGGCGAGCGCATCGGCATCGCCGCCCCACTGCGCAAGCACCGAGCAGATCCGCGCATGCGCGTACTGGATGTAGTAGACGGGGTTCTCGTCGGTGCGCGCGAGCGCGAGGTCGACGTCGAAGACGAACTCGCTGTCGGCCTTGCGCGAGACCAGGAAGAAGCGCACCGCGTCGCGGCCGCGCCGTTCGTCGATGCGCACGCTGCCGTCGTCCTGCGCGACTTCGCCGGTCCACTGGATCAGGTCGCGCAGCGTGACGTACGAGCCCGCGCGCTTGGAGATCTTCACCTCCTCGCCGCCGCGCATCACGGTGACCATCTTGTGCAGCACGTAGTCGGGATAGCCGGCCGGGATGCCGATGTCGAGCGCCTGCAGCCCGGCGCGCACGCGCGCGATCGTCCCGTGATGGTCGGAGCCCTGCACGTTGATCGCCCGCGCGAAGCCCCGCTCCCATTTCCCCACGTGGTAGGCGACGTCGGGCACGAAGTAGGTGTAGCCGCCGTCGGACTTGCGCATCACGCGGTCCTTGTCGTCGCCGAAGTCCGTCGTGCGCAGCCACAAGGCGCCGCCGTCCTCGTAGGTGTGCCCCGCACGGCGCAGCGCGTCGACGATGGCCTCGACGCGTCCGTCGGCATACAGCGACGACTCGAGGAAATAGCGGTCGAAGCGCACGCCGAAGGCGCGCAGGTCGATGTCCTGTTCGTTGCGCAGGTAGGCGACGGCGAAGCGGCGGATCGCGTCGAGGTCGTCGGGGTCGCCCGCGGCGCGCACCGCCTCGACCTGCTCGGCGGCGACGCTGCGGCCGGCCAGGTAGTCGGCGGCGATGTCGCGGATGTATTCGCCGCGGTACCCGTCGGCGGGAAAGCGCGGGTCGTCGGGCTCGATGCCCCGTGCGCGCGCCTGCACCGAACGGGCGAGGTTGTCGATCTGCGCGCCGGCGTCGTTGTAGTAGAACTCGCGCGTGACCTGCCAGCCGTCGGCGGCGAGCAGCGCCGAGAGCGCGTCGCCGAGCGCACCCTGGCGACCGTGCCCGACGTGCAGCGGGCCGGTGGGATTCGCCGAGACGAACTCGACGAGCACCCGCCGATCTTCGCCGCGGCGGCCGCGGCCGAAAGCGTCGCCATCGGCGATCGCGCGCCGGATCGCGGCGCGTTTCGCGTCGGCGCGCAGGCGCAGGTTGAGGAATCCGGGCCCCGCGATCTCGATCGACTCGACCAGCGGCGCATCGGCGCCGGGTTCGCGGTCGAGCGCTTCGAGCGCCTCCTTCAGCTGCTCGGCGATCGCACGCGGGTTGGACTTCAACGGGCGGGCGAGCTGCAGCGCCAGGTTCGACGCGAGATCGCCGTGCTCGGGCTGCTTCGGACGCTCGAGTTCGACCGGCGGCGGTTCGGCATCGACGCCCGCCTGCGCGACGAGCCGCTGTGCGGCGATGCGCAACGACTCGACGATGCGCGATTTCTGCTCGGGTAGCATGGAGCGCGATTGTACTGGCCGCCTCGCGCCGGGCCGTGCGCTCAGCTGCCGATCGCCGACGCCGACCTCGCCTGCGCGCGCAGCAGGTGTTTCTGGATCTTCCCGGTCGAGGTCTTCGGCACCGCGCCGAAACGCACCTCGCGCGGGACCTTGTAGCGCGCCAGGTGCGCGCGGCAATGCTCGATCAGCTCGGCGGCCAGCGCCTTCTCCTCGTCTGCGCCGCGCGGGACGCGGTCGGCGCGCAGCTCGACGAAGGCGAGCGGCGTCTCGCCCCATTTCTCGTCGGGCTTGGCGACGACCGCGCACGCGAGCACGGCCGGGTGCTTGTACAGCGCGTCCTCGACCTCGATCGAGCTGATGTTCTCGCCGCCCGAGATGATGATGTCCTTCGCCCGATCCTTGAGCTTCACGTAGCCGTCGGGGTGCACGACGCCGAGGTCGCCGGTGTGGAACCACCCGCCGGCGAAGGCTTCGGCGCTCGCCTTCTCGTTCTTCAGGTAGCCCTTCATGACGATGTTGCCGCGGAACACCACCTCGCCCATCGTCTCCGCGTCGTGCGGCACCGGCTGCATCGTCTTCGGATCGACGACGGTGAGCCCTTCCTGCACCTGGTAGCGCACGCCCTGGCGTGCGTTGCGCTCGACGCGGCCGGCCAGGTCGAGATCGTTCCAGGCCTCGTGCTTCACGCAGACGGAGGCCGGGCCGTACACCTCGGTGAGGCCGTAGACGTGCGTCACTTCCCAGCCCATGCGTTCCATGCCCTCGATCATCGAGGCCGGAGGCGCCGCGCCGGCGACCATCGCGCGCACCGGCCAGTCGATGCCCTGCTTCCAGTCGGCCGGCGCGTCGATCAGCGCGCCGTGCACGATCGGTGCGCCGCAGTAGTGCGTGACGCGGTGCGCGCGAACGAGCTCCAGAATGGTCTTCGCCTCGACGCGACGCAGGCAGACGTTCGTTCCGGCGACCGCCGGCACCGTCCACGGGAAGCACCAGCCGTTGCAGTGGAACATCGGCAACGTCCAGAGGTAGACCGGATGGCGCGGCAGCGCCCACGCGAGCACGTTGCCGATCGCGTTCAGGTAGGCGCCGCGGTGATGCACGACGACGCCTTTGGGATCGCCGGTCGTGCCCGAGGTGTAGTTCAGCCCGATCGCGTCCCATTCGTCCTCGGGCAGGCCTGCGGGATGCGTCGCGTCGCCCGAGGCGAGCCACTGCTCGTACTCGATCTCGCCGATGCGTTCGTCCGCTGCGTCGTAGACGGGGTCGTCGACGTCGACGACGAACGGCAGCGGGTGGCCGTCGGCGGCGAGCGCGTCCAGCGCCTGTCGCGCGAGCGCGGAGAACTCGCGGTCGACGAGGAACACCTTCGCACCCGAATGGCGTAGCTGGAAGGCGACGGTCGACGCGTCCAGGCGCGTGTTGATCGTGTTCAGCACCGCGCCCGTCATCGGCACGCCGAAATGCGCGTCGAGCATCGGCGGCGTGTTCGGCAACAGCACCGAAACGGTGTCGCCGGCGCCGATGTCGCGCGCCGCGAGCACCGATGCGAGGCGACGCGCGCGTTCGAGCATCTGCGACCACGTCAGCCGCAGCGGGCCGTGGATGACGGCGCAGCGGTCCGGAAAGACGTCGGCGGCCCAGCGCACGAGGCTGATCGGCGTCAGCGGCACGTGGTTCGCGGGATTGCGGTCGAGGTTCTCGCGGTAGGGATTCGGGCGGGTGGGCATCGTCGCTACCTGTCGTCGGGCGTTTCCGTCGGCCGGGCTGCACGACCCGGGCATTCGTCTGGATTGTAGGCACTCGCTGCAACCAGGGGGGCGTTGCGGGTAGCCTTCCGGCAGCGATGCGACGACGTGGCGCTGCAACGTCGGCTCGGCACGGCGGCGCGCAGGTGGTTGCGGCGCGGCCGCGGGCGACAGACGCCGAAGTACACTCTGCGCGAAGCGCTGCTACGCGTGGACGGCCGCATCGGTCCGCGCCCCTCTGGCGAACGGAAGGCCGCATGAACACCGGGAAGGTCGTCTTCGGTTTCTTCATCCTCCTGGCGGCGACGCTGAACTTCGGCTTCGTCGTCGGCGACATCGACGTCGCCACGCACCACCAGGTCAGCGAGCTGTTCGCGGCGATCGTCGTGAACGTCGTCGCGACGATCCTCAAGCTCGGCGACCGCACGCAGCTCGGCGCGATCCACCTCGCATCGAGTCTCGTCGCCGTCGTGCAGCTGGTCATCGCCGCCGTCGTCTGGAGCTGGGGCACGCACGTGCAGGCCGGACATGCCGAAGCGGAGATCGTCGCGAGCGTCGTCTCCCTCGCGGCCGGCGCGCTGTTCGCCAACGTGGTCTCGGTGGTGCTGCTGATCGCCGAGACGCTGAGCTACCGGCGCTGAAGCGGCGCTCCCCCCGGGGAAACGAATGGCGAACGGCGAGCCGGCCCCCGACGCGATTCGGGCCTCGCAGGATGGCGGGCTGCCGCCTGCGAGCGGGCTGCCGTCTGCGGGCGGGCTGCAATATGCGAGCACGCTGCCGCATGCGAGCGTGCTCCATCTGCTGCTCCGGCGGCTGCGCACGCCGCTGCTCGTCGTGCTCGCCGTCTTCGCGGTCTCGATCGCCGGCTTCACGCTCATCCCGGGCGTCGACGACGCCGGCCGCGCGACCGCGCCGCTGAGCTTCTTCCACGCGTTCTACTTCGTCACCTACACGGCGACGACGATCGGCTTCGGCGAGCTGCCCGTCGCATTCTCGGATGGGCAGCGGATGTGGGCGGCGTTCGTGATCTACCTGTCGGTCGTTGCCTGGACGTACACGCTGCTCGCCGCGCTGACGGCGGTGCAGGATGCCGCCTTCCGGCGCGCGATCGCCGCGATCCGCTTCGAGCGCAGCGTACGCCGCATCGGCGAGCCCTTCCTGCTCGTGCTCGGCTGCGGCGACACCGGGCTGCAGCTGACGCGCATCTTCGATCGCCTCGGCATGCGCTTCGTCGTCGTCGAGCTCGACGCCGCACGCCTGCAGGCGCTCGATCTCGAGGATTTCCGCAACGACGTCGTCGCGATCCAGGACGACGCGAGCCGGCCGCAGGCGCTGGTGCGCGCCGGGCTGCGCCACCCGTCGTGCCGCGCGGTGCTCGCGCTGACGAACGACGACGCGGCGAACCTCGCGGCGGTCATCACCGCCTCGCTGCTGAACCCGCGCGCGACCCTGATCGCGCGCTCGGATTCGGCGCAGACCACGGCGCTGATGCAGGCGTCGGGCAAGCCCCGCATCGTCGATCCCTTCGTCGCCTTCGCCGAGCAGCTGGCGATGGCGCTGCGCGCGCCCGGTTGCCATCGGCTCTTCGACTGGCTCACCGCATTGCACGGATCGCCGCTGCCGCGCGAGCTTGCGCCGCCGCAGGGCGCCTGGATCGTCTGCGGCTACGGTCGATTCGGCCGCGCGGTCGCGCATCGCCTGCGCGACCACGGCATCGAGGTCTGCGTGGTCGAGCCCGGCGAGGTCGGCGACGGCGAACGGGGAATCGCCGTGATCGCCGGCGACGGCACGCGGCGCGACACGCTCGCGCATGCCGGCGTCGCTTCGGCGGGCGCGATCGTCGTCGGCACCGCGAGCGACCTCCGCAACCTCGCGATCGCGCGGCTCGCGCAGTCGATCAACCCGAAGCTCTTCGTGGTGCTGCGCCAGAACGAGGCAGGCAACGCGATGCTGTTCGAGCACTTCGGTGCCGACCTCGTGATGCGGCCGAGCGAGATCGTCGCCGACGAATGCGTGGCACTGCTCACCTCTCCGCTGCTGCTGCGCTTCCTGCGCAACGTGCGCCGGCAGACCGACGGATGGGCCGACGACGTCATCCATCGGCTGCGCGAGGCGAGCGGCAAGCGCTCGCCGGCAACCTGGGAGCTGCGCATCGATCGCGAACAGGCGCCGGCCGTCTGCGAACGCAGTCCCGATGCGGCCGGCGCGTCGCGCGTCGATGCGAGCCGGCGCGCGCTGCGCCTGGGCGAGCTGCTGCGCGATCCGCGAGACCGCGCAACGCGCGTCGAGGCGACGGCCCTGCTCGCGCTGCGCGAAGGCCGCGAGACGCTGCTGCCGGGCGACGACTGGACCCTGGCGGAAGGCGACGAGCTGCTGTTCGCCGGCAAGGAGGCGGCGCGTCGCCGGTTGGCGATCGGGCTGCACGACCGCGGAACGCTCGACTATCTCGTGACCGGGCGAGAGCCGGGCCTGCGAGCGCCCTGGCAACGCAGGAGCCGGTCCGCCTGAACCGGTCGCGCGTTGGCCCCGCCGATTGCGCCCGACGCCGAACCGCGACGGCAGGCAGGCGGGCGAGCGCAGCGCGCAGCCGCCGGATTCGACTACGCTTCGAGCGCCCGGCGCATCGCGCCGAAGCCTTCCTCCAGGTCGGCGATCAGGTCGACCGGATCCTCGAGCCCGACGTGCAGCCGCACCAGCGGCCCGCCGGTCCACGCTTTCGCCGTGCGCATGCGATCGATGCGCGCCGGCATGACGAGACTCTCGAAGCCGCCCCACGAATAGCCGATCGCGAAGTGCCGTCGCCGCTCGCAGAAGGCGGCGAGCGCGGCGCTCTCCCGGGCCGGCACGACGAGCGCGCGATCGAGCTCGAAGGAGAACAGGCCGCTCGCCCCGGAGAAATCACGTCGCCACAACGCGTGCTGCGGGTGCGAGGACAGCGCCGGGTGCAGCACGCGGGCGACTTCCGGGCGCGACTCGAGCCAGCGGGCGACTTCGAGCGCGTTCGCCTCGTGGCGGCGCATCCGCGCGTCGGCGCTGCGCAGGCCGCGCAGCACCAGGTACGCGTCGTCGCCGCCGGCGCACTGGCCGAGCTGGCGGACCGCGCCCCAGAGCAGCGGCCACAACGACTCGCGCACGACGACCGCTCCCATCAGCACGTCGGAGTGGCCGCCCCAGTACTTCGTCAGCGCGATCACCGAGGCGTCCACGCCCCAGTCGAAGGGCCGCGCGAACACCGGCGACGCCCAGGTGTTGTCGATCATCGTGAGGACACCGCGCGCCCGTGCGACGGCGCAGATCGCCGGCACGTCCTGCACCTCGAAGGTGTAGCTGCCGGGGCTCTCCAGCCAGACCAGCTTCGTCTCCGGGCGGAACTGCGATTCGATCGCCGCGCCGATCGTCGGGTCGTAGTAGCTGGTGCGGACGCCGAAACGCGCGAGCAGCCCGTCGCAGAACACGCGCGTGGGCCCGTACGACGAGTCGGCGACGAGCACGTGATCGCCGGGCGCGAGCACGGCGAACAGCGCAGTGGTGATCGCGGCGAGCCCGGAGGGCATCAGGCTGGCCCGCACCGCGTGGCCGCCGCCCTCGATCTCGCACAGTGCGTCCATCAGCGCGATCGTCGTCGGCGTGCCGACCGTTCCGTAGGTCGTCGCGCGCGCGCGACCGGCCGCGACGGCGGCGCTCGCCGCATCGGTTGCCGCGAGCGTGTCGAACAGCACCGTCGACGCGCGGTGCACGGGTACGCTGGCGGCGGTGAAGGCCGGATCGTCGTCGCGGCCGGCGGCGCACAGGCGCGTCGCGAGCCGGTCTGCGGATCGTTCTTCAGGCATGCGGGGGGCGACGGGTCACGCGCCCGATTGTAGAACCCGTCGCGGGAAGGCGCGGCTCAGCGCGTGCGCTCGACGACCACCGGAATCTGCGCGACCGAGGGCGCCGCCGCCTGCTCGACCGCGCGCCGCACGGCATCCGACACCGGCGCTTCGAAGCCCATCCCGCGAGCAAGCGCCCACTCTCGCTTCTTCGCCTGCACGAGATGGCGCAGCTTCACGTGACCGTAGCCGCGAATCGCGTCGGGCACCGCGGCCAGCGCGCAGGCGGCGGCGAGCGTGCCGGCATCGAGCCGCGCGAGCAGCTCGTCGACCAGCGCCGCGTAGTCGCGCACGAGCGCGCGCTCGATGCGCCGCTCCGCCGTGTAGCCGAAGGGATCGAGCGGCGTGCCGCGCAGGCGGCGCATCGCGGCGAGCGCACGGAACACCGGAAACACCCAGGGGCCGAAGCGCATCTTGCGCGGCAGGCCGTCGGGCCCCCGGCGCGCCAGCAGCGGAGGCGCGAGCTGGACGCTCAGCGAGTACGTACCCTCGAACTGGTCCTCGATCGAGCGGCGAAACTCCTCCGACGCGTACAGGCGAGCGACCTCGTACTCGTCCTTGTAGGCGAGCAGCTTCGCGTAGGTGCGGGCCACGATCGGCGCAAGCTCCAGCGACTCGCCGTCGGCGCGCAGCGGGCGCTCGGCGCGCTCGACCCGCTCGACGAGCGCCCGCAGGCGCGCAGCGTAGCGGGGGTCCTGGTACGCGGCGAGTTGCCGCTCGAGCCGATCGACGAGCGCCGTCAGAGATTCGTCGTCGGCGCTCGCCGGCGCGGGACGCGGCGCGAGCAGCGCGTCGAGCGCGCCCGCATCGTGCGCGGCGAGCCGCCCGAGACGGAACGCGATGCGATTCGCCTCGATCGCCACGCCGTTCAGCTCGATCGCCCGCTCGATCGCCGCGCCGGAAACCGGAACGAGGCCGCGCTGCCACGCGTAGCCGAGCAGCACGATGTTCGCGCCGATGGCGTCGCCCATCGCGCGCAGTGCGAGCGCGTGGGCGTCGAAGACGTCGACGAGGTCGTCGCCCGCTGCCGACGCGAGCTTCGCGAGCACCGCGTCGAGCGGGACCCTCGCATCGGGGTCGGTGACCTGCATCGCCATCGGCAGCACGTGCCGGTTGGCGACGATCCGCGTGCGGCCCAGGCGCACCGACTGCAGCGCGTCGTCGCTCGCGGCGACGACCGGATCGCAGGCGAGCAGCGCGTCGGCCTGCTGCGTGTCGATGCGCACCTGGTTCAGGGCCTCGGCGTCCACGGCCAGCCGCACGTGCGACAGGACGCTGCCCCCCTTCTGTGCGAAGCCCATGAAGTCGAGCACCGACGCGTGCCGGCCTTCGAGATGCGCCGCCATCGCGATGACCGCGCCCACGGTGACGACGCCGGTGCCGCCGACGCCGGTGACGAGCAGGTCGCAGGGCCCGCTCCAGTCGCCGGGGGCGACGTCGGGCAGGCGGGCGACGAGCGCGTCGAAGCGGCCGCGATCGAGCGACGACGAGCGGCGCCGCGGCTGCCCACCCTCCACCGACACGAAGCTCGGACAGAAGCCGTCGGCGCAGCGGTAGTCCTTGTTGCAGCTCGCCTGGTCGATGCGCCGCTTGCGCCCGGAAGGCGTGTCGACCGGGACCACCGACAGGCAGTTCGACTTCGCGCTGCAGTCGCCGCAGCCCTCGCAGACGGCCTCGTTGATGACGACACGCCGCGGCGGATCGGGGTATTCGTTGCGCTTGCGCCGGCGCCGCTTCTCGGCGGCGCAGGTCTGGTCGTAGACGAGCGCGGTGACGCCGGGCGTCTCGCGCAGCTCGCGCTGGACCGCGTCGAGCGCGTCGCGCCGATGGAAGGTCGTGCCGGGAGGGAACGACGCCGCGTTGCGGCGATGCGGCTCGGGGTCGTCGGAGACGAGCGCGATGCGCTCGACGCCCTCGGCGCGCACCTGCCGGGCGATCGACGCGGCGTTCACCGCGCCGTCGGGATGCTGGCCGCCGGTCATCGCGACCGCATCGTTGTGCAGGATCTTGTAGGTGACGTTCGCGCCGGCGGCGATCGCCTGCCGGATCGCGAGCGAGCCCGAGTGGAAGTAGGTGCCGTCGCCGAGGTTCTGGAAGACGTGCGGCGTGCGCGTGAAGGCGCCGTGCGCGACCCAGTTCGCGCCCTCGCCGCCCATCTGCACGAGCCCGCTCGTGTCGCGGTTCATCCACATCGCCATTCCGTGGCAGCCGATGCCCGACTGCGCGCGCGAACCTTCGGGCACGCGCGTGGACGTGTTGTGCGGACAGCCCGAACAGAAGAACGGAATGCGGCGCAGCGAATCGGCCGCGTTCGACGGCAACGACGGACGAACGAACTCCTCGATGCGATCGCGCCGGTCGAGCGACGGGCAATGGCGGGCGAGCCACTGCGTGAGCACCGGCAGCACGCGCGAGGGGCGCAGTTCGCCGAGCTCGGACAGCAGCGGCGCGCCGGCCGCGTCGTGCTTGCCGACGATGGTCGGCCGCGAATCGGCGGGCGCGTTGTACAGCAGCTGCCGCAGCTGCTGCTCGACGACCGGGCCTTTCTCCTCGACGACGAGCACCTCGTCGAGTCCGCGCGCGAAGGCGAGCGCGCGAAGCGGCTCGATCGGATAGGCGAGCCCGATCTTGTAGACGCGCACGCCGGCAAGCGCGAGCTCGTCGAGCGTCACGTCGATGCGCCGCAGCGCTTCGAGCAGGTCGCGATGCGCCTTGCCGCAGGTGACGATGCCCACGCGCGCGCGCGGCGAATCGGCGACGAGGCGGTCGATCGAACGCAGCTGCGCGAAAGCGCGCACCGCATCGAGCCGCGCCGCCATTCGCGCCTCGATCGCGAGGTTCGGGATCTCGTCGGGGCGCAGGTGCAGGCTGACGAGCGAGCGGTCGAAGGCATGGAAGTCCTCGGCGACGGGAGCCGGCACGCCGTCGACGATCGCATCGAGGTCGACGCTCGAAGCGCTCTCGACCACTTCGGAGATCGCCTTCATGCCGACCCACGCGCCCGAAGCGCGCGACAGCGCCCAGCCGTAGAGCCCGAATTCGATCAGCTCGGAGACGCTTGCCGGGCTGAGCACCGGCATGCGCCACGACATCATCGCGTAGTCGCTCTGGTGCGAGAACGCCGACGACACGCAGCCGTGGTCGTCGCCGGCGACGACCAGCACGCCGCCGTGCGGCGAAGCGCCGCGCGCGTTGCCGTGCTTGAGCGCGTCGCCGGCGCGGTCGACCCCCGGCCCCTTGCCGTACCAGAGCCCGAAGACCGCGTCGACCGTGCGCTGCGGGTCGCTCTCGACCTCCTGCGAGCCGAGCACCGCGGTAGCGGCGAGTTCCTCGTTGACCGCCGCGAGGAAACGCACGCGCGCCGCCTCGAGCGACTCGCGGTTCTTCCACAGCTGCTGGTCGTAGGCGCCGAGCGGCGAGCCGCGGTAGCCGCTGATGAAGCCCGCGGTGTCGAGCCCGCGCTCGGCGTCGAGCGCGCGCTGCATCAGCGGCAGGCGCACGAGCGCCTGCGTTCCGGTGACGAAGACCCGCCCCGACGTGGCACAGACCGCATCGGAGAGGCGGTAGTCGGCGAGTGCGGATCGCACCGCGCCGGAGAGGTCGGGTGCGTTCATGATCGATCAGGGAGGCGGAGACCGCACGAGAGCGTCGATCCGTGCAATGCTATGCGCAAAACGACGCAAGCTTCGCGCGAACGAGCGGGTGAAAACCGCCTCGCCACGCACGAATCGTGCGTCGACACCCCCTCTCCCGCTGAAAACGATGATCACGCTCGACCGAACCGACTTTCAACTGCTGGCCGCCCTGCAACGCGACGGGCGCGCGACGAACCCGGCGCTGGGCGAACGCATCCATCTTTCGGCCTCGCAGGTCAGCCGGCGCATCCAGCGCCTCGAGGACGCCGGCCTCATCGATCGCTACGTCACGCTGCTTCGACCCGTGCGTCTGGGATTGACGGTGATTGCTTACACACGGGTATCGCTCGAACGGCACGGCGAAGCGCAGAACGAGGACTTCAACCGCGCGATCCAGTTGCTGCCCGAGGTGCTCGAGTGCTATTCGGTGACCGGCCCCTACGACTACCTGCTTCGCATCGTGTCCGCCGACCTGGCGTCCTTCGCCCAGTTCATGCTGCACAAGCTGATGCGCGTGCCCGGCGTGCGCGGCGTCGAATCGAGCGTCGTGCTGCAGGAGATCAAGCGCACCACCGAACTGCCGCTCGAGCAGGCGCAGGCCGCGCGCGCGGCGACCTGAGCGCACGCCTGCGCCGCCCCGGCGGCGCCTCGCCCGCGGCGGGCGCTGCGCCCGTTCACCCCCCGCGGTCGGTGCCGCCCTCGGCTTCCGCCCGCGCGAGCACTTCCTGCAGCCGCGCGACGTTCACCGGCTTCGTCAGATGCGCCTGGAACCCCGCCTCGAGCGTCCGGCGCCGATCGCTCGCCTGCCCGTAGCCTGTCATCGCCGCGACGTACAGCGGGCCGGCCGACTGCTCGCGCAGCAGGCGCATCACGCTGAAGCCGTCGCCGTCGGGCATGTTCAGGTCGAGCAGCACGACGCGCGGCCGGAAGGCCTCGGCGGTGCGCACGCCGTCGACGGCCCCGTAGGCACTGCGGGCCTCGTGGCCGAGCAGCTGCAGCACCTGCACCATCGTGTCGGCCGAGTCGCGGTTGTCGTCGATGACCAGGACGCGGCTCGGCGCTACCTCGTCGGTCGACGCGGATGCGTAAGACGCCGGCCCGGACGCCGCCGCGGCCTCGGCGACCGGCAGCGCCATGGTGAACGTGCTGCCGCGTCCGCGCCCTTCGCTGGCTGCCGTGAGCGTTCCGCCGTGCTGCTCGACGAGCGTGCGCGCGAGGCTCAGGCCGATGCCGAGGCCGCCGTCGTGCGAGCGGCCCATCGTGTCGCCCTGCGTGAAGAGCTCGAAGACGTGCTCGAGCTCGTGCTCTGGGATGCCGCGGCCCGTGTCGGAGACCTCGGTGAGGATGCGCGCGCCTTCGGTACGCAGGCCGACGCGGATGTCGCCCCCGTCGGGCGTATAGCGCACGGCGTTGTGCAGCAGGTTCTGCAGCGCCTGCGCCAGGCGCGTCGAGTCGCCGGTCATCGGAAGCGGATCGGACGGCAGCGAAAGCGAAAGCCGGTGGCCGTGCGCCTGCGCCAGCGGGCGCATCGACTCGACGCTCGAGCGGACGATCTCGCGATAGTCGATCCGCTGGCGATCGAGCCGGATCTTGCCGGTGGCGATGCGTCCGACGTCGAGCAGGTCGTCGACGAGGCGCGTGAGCTGGACGAGCTGCCGATCGATCACCTCGCGGACGGGCTCGAGCTGCGGCGGGAACGAAGGATCGACGTCCAGCACGCTCGCCGCGTTGCGGATCGGGGCGAGCGGGTTGCGCAGCTCGTGCCCGAGCATCGCGAGGAATTCGCTCATCCGCCGGTTGGTGTGCTCCAGCTCGAGCAGCCGTCGCGGATCGGTGAGATCGCGGACGATCTGCGCATGGCCGCGCAGGACGCCCGAGCGGTCGAACACCGGCGTGAGCACGGTGCTCGCCCAGAACATCGTGCGGTCCCTGCGCAGGTACCAGCGCTCGCGCTCCCAGCGGCCGTGCTCCAGCGCGCGCGCGAGGTCGCGCGCGGGCAGCCCGGCGGCGACCTCGACCGACGGGTAGAACATCGTGAAATCGCGCTCGAGCACTTCGCTCGAGTCGAAGCCGGTGATCGCGCCGGCGCCGGCGTTCCAGGTACGCACGCGACCGTCGGCATCGACGAGGAAGATCGCGTGGTCCTTCACCGAGTCGACGAGCAGCCGCACCTGCTCCTCGCGCCGGCGCAGCTCCTCCTCGTGGTTGCGGCGCTCGGTGAGGTCGCGCGTCACCTTCGCGAAGCCGACGTGCCCGCCCCGCTCGTCGCGCAGGGCGGTGATGATGACGCTCGCCCAGAACCGGCTGCCGTCCTTGCGGATCCGCCACCCTTCGTCCTCGAAGCGGCCATGCTCGGCGGCGGCGCGCAGTTCCTGCCGCGGCCAGCCGGCGCGGACCGCCTCGACCGGGTAGAAGACCTCGAAGGAACGGCCGACGATCTCGTTCGCCTGGTAGCCCTTGATCCGCTGCGCTCCCGCGTTCCAGGTGAGCACGTGCCCTCCCGCGTCGAGCAGGAAGATCGCGTAGTCCTGCACGGTCTCGACGAGCAGGCGAAAGGGGTCGTCGCCGAATGCGGCGATCACTTCTTGCGCGGGCTGAGGGCGCGGGGCAGCGTTGCGTTCGACCATGGGAATGGGGGCTCGCGCCGAGCGTAGCAAGAGGCGTACCCCCAGGCGCGAGAACGACTGCACATCGAACGGAAATGTCGGCGCGCCCCGCTCGCCCCCGTCGAAGCGCGCGGGTCTTCAGCGCCCCTCGAACACGGGCTGGCGCTTCGCGAGGAAGGCCTCGACGCCCTCCTGGAAATCCCGGGTCGCGGCGCATTCCGCGAAGCCCGCCGCCTCGGCGTCCAGCTGCCCGTCGAAGGAGGTGCTCGACGAGGCGCGGATCAGGCGCCGCAACCGGCCGTAGGCCCGGGTCGGGCCGGCCGCGAGACGCTCGGCGAGCCGGCGCGACTCGGCCTCCAGCTCGGCGGCGGGGACCACGCGATTGCACAGCCCGAGGCGCAGCGCCTCGGCGGCATCGACCGCGTCGCCCAGCAGCATCAGCTCCATCGCCCGGTGCAGCCCGACGAGGCGCGGCAGCGACCACGACGTGGAGCAGTCGCAGCTCGCGCCGATCAGCGGATAGGCGACGCTGAAGCGCGTGCCCTCGGCCGCGACGACCAGGTCGGCGCCGCCGAGCACGAGCCCCAGCCCGCCGCCCGCGACCGCGCCCTGCACGCTCGCCACCACCGGTGCGTCGAGCCCCGCGAGCAGGCGCAGCCCCCCGTGCACGCCGGCGATCAGCCGCGCCGACACCGCGACCGGATCGGCCTTCATCGCGGCCAGGTCGCCGCCGGCCATGAAGGCGCGCCCCTCGCCCGACATCCGGACGACGCGTACGCGGTCGTCGGCCGCGATGTCCGTGCAGGCGCGCAGGAACGCGTCGGCCATCTCCACGTCGATCGCATTCAGCGCCTGCGGACGATTGAAGGCGATGTGCGCGATCGCGCCGTCGCGCCAGTGCAGCACGCAGGCGTCCGCGGACTTCTCGGGATAGGGCATCGTCGTTCTCCTGGAACAGTGGGTCGGATTGCGCTCAGGCGGCAGCATGCCCGAGCAGCACCGCCGCCGGGAAACCCGCCAGCACGTCCGACGGCGACAGCGATCCGGTCGCCGCATGCACGCGGCGCCCGCCGATCCGGTCGACGAGCACGCCTTGCGCGTCGATGCGATCGAGCGAGACCTCCGTGTCGGCCCACAGCGCGTCTCCTTCGGGCAGGCGGCCCGGCGCATCGAGCAGCGCGGGCAGCCCGCGCGCGACGAGCACGACGAGCACCGAATCGCCGTCGTGGCGCGCGTAGGCGACGAGGTGCGCCGCGTGCGCTCCCGAGACCTCGAGCGGAACGTATGCGCCGTCGCGTAACAGCGCGGCCTTCGCGCGACGCAGTTGCAGCAGCCGCCAGGCGACGAACAGTTTGCACTCGTCGGCCATCGGCGTTCGCGCCAGCGACGCCGCGACGCGCTCGAGCCCTTCGTCGGCGACGCGGCGCTCGATGGCGGCGAGCAGGGCGTCGTGCCGCTCGAAATCGACCGGACGCCGGTTGTCGGGATCGACCAGGCTGAAATCGAAGCACTCGTTGCCCTGGTACATGTCGGGCACGCCGGGGACCGTGTACGCGAGCGCGAGCATCGCGAGGCTCTGCAGCGCACCGAACCAGGCGACCGGCGCGGCCTGCGCGCGCAGCTCGTCGACGAAGGCCTGCGAGCCGAGGATCCCGCGCACGAAGCCCGTCAACGCATCCTCGTACGCGGCGTCGGGATTCACCCAGCTCGTGTGCACCCTCGCCTCGCGCGCCGCCTTCACCGCGTAGTGCTCGATGCGTTCGACGTAGGCCGCGTGCGCATCGGCCGCGCCGTCCGACTCGCGGAAGGTGCCGAGCAGCACCTGGTAGAGCAGGTATTCGTCGTTGGGCGACGGAGCCGGGGCACCGTGGACCGTGCGCCGCCGGCTGCGGTTCATCAGGCGCCAGCGTCGCAGCAGCAGCCGCCACGCGGCGGGCGTCCACGACAGCACGTCGATGCGCGCCCGCACGTCGGCGGAGCGCTTGTTGTCGTGCGTCGACAGCGCGAGCATCGTGTGCGGCCAGTGCGCGGCGCGATCGGCATTGGCGGCATGGAACGCCTCGATCGAGTAGCCGAAGACGTCGGGCTCGCTGCCGACGTCGTTCAGCGACACGAGGCGATTGAACCGGTACAGCGCGGTGTCCTCGACGCCCTTGGCGGCCACCGGAGAGGTGAACTGCTGGAAGCGTCGCGCGAAGCGCAGGCTGCGCGCGCGCAGCGCGGCGCTGCTGCCCCTCGGCGCGCGGCCGAGCAGGACGTCGCGCACGAAGGCGAAGATCGTCGTGTCGGCGGCGCGGCTTCGCCGCACCGCCTGCCCGATCGCCCACTCGATGTACTTGCGGTCCTGCTTCGACGCACGGTCGCTGATGTAGGTGCGGTAGACGGGCAGCCGTGCCGCAACCTGCGCCAGCGCGCCGCGCAGTGCGTTCGACGTGTAGTCGCGGGTGCTGCGATGCGCCCGCGCGATCCGCACCAGCTCGGCGGTCAGCACGCCGAGTTCGGAGGCGAGCGCATGGTGCATCGCCAGCAGCTTGCACGCGTGGACCGTCTCGGCGAAGCTTGCGCGCTCGCCGCTGAACGCGCGCCAGACGCGATCGATGCGCGTGCGCGCCGAGCGATCGACGAACAGCCCGTTGCACATCGCCGCGTAGCGGTAGCCGGTGGTGCCGTGGATCGGCCACTGCGTCGGAATCCGCTCGTGGCTCGCCGCGATCTTCTCGATGACCACGTACAGCGCACGCGCGGGGCGCTCGCCGTCGGGACGCAGCGCGACGCCGGCACGGCGCGCGTAGCCGCGCTGCAGTCGTTCGAAGTACGCGCCGGGGTCGTAGAGCCCGTCGGGATGATCGATGCGCAGGCCGTCGACCCGCCCGCTCGCCGCGAGGTCGAGCACCCGCGCATGCGTGGCCTCGAAGACCTCGTCGTCCTCGATGCGCAGCCCGGCCAGCGCGTTGATGTCGAAGAAGCGGCGGTAGTTGATCTCGTCGGAGGCGACGCGCCAGTACGCGAGCCGCCACGCCTGCCGCTCGAGCAGCCCGTGCAGCGCATCGCGCGCGCTGGCGGAGCGGGCGTTCAGCCACCCGAGCGCCGCGTCGATCGCCTCGCGCACCGCCGGCTGCGCGGCGACGAGGCGCGCGAGCGCATCGGCGCACGCGTCGGCTGCGGCGGCGCGCGCGCCGGCCCCGGCCGGTTCCGTCCAGGCGATCCTCGGCGGCAGCCGCTCGAAGCACTCGACGACGTCGAGCAGCGCCAGCCGTTGCGCCTGCCCGGCCCCCGCGCGCACCAGGCGCTCGCGGGCGAGCCGCAGCACCGTCGCCGCCGTCAGCGGGTCGATCGGCAGCCGGTGCTCGTGATAGCCGATCCGGAAACGGCCGCGATCGGCTGCGAAGCGCAACTCGAGCTCGCCGCGTTCGAGCACGTCGCCGTAGTGGTCGCCGAGCAGCGGCACGAGCACCTTGCCGTGCAGGTCGCCGTTCGGCGGATGCCAGTCGATGTCGAAGTAGCGCGCGTGCGCCGATGCCTCGCCGTGCTCGAGCACGTCCATCCACCACGCGTTGTCGTCGCACAGCACGCCCATGTGGTTCGGCACGACGTCGCACAGCAGCCCCATCCCGCGCGCGCGCAGCGCGTCCGACAGGGCCTCGAAGCCGGTCTCTCCGCCCAGCTCCTCGCTGATGCGCCGATGGTCGACGATGTCGTAGCCGTGCGTGCTGCCCGGCCGCGCGACGAGGATCGGCGAGCAGTAGAGGTCGCCGACGCCGAGGCGGTCCAGGTACGGCAGCACGCGCAAGGCGTCGGCGAAGCCGAAGCTGCGCTGCAACTGCACGCGGTAGGTCGACCGCGGAATGCGCGCCTGTGCCGGCGGCGCGGCGACGGCGCGTTCACGCGGCGTTTCGCGAAGCGCGCCCAGCACGCCGGCGAGCCTCGCGGTCGCCGCATCGCTCGACAGCGCCTCGACGTCGAGCGGCAGCCGGCGCCGCCAGTTCGGATGCGCGTCGGTGGTGCCCGGCAGGTTGCTCTGGTCGACGACGCCGAGCCAGTCCTCCGGCTGGACCATCATCAGGCGCGACGGCGTCGACGCGAGATATCGATGCACCGCGTCGACCAGCGCGGGCGTCAGCGGACCGGCGGCCGTTTCCTGCGCTTCGCGCTCGTCGTGCAGCGCGCCTTCGCGCACCAGCGCGGCGACCAGCCGCACCCGGTCGCGCGTTCGCGCGTTCTCCTGCTCGCGCCGCGTCTCGTCGTCGGGAAAGAGCTGCAGTTCGGCGCGCAGGCGCAGATCGTGGCCGCTCCACCAGCCCGACAGCGTCGGCAGGTCGTGCGTGCCGATCGACACCAGCGCATCGCGCGGATACTCGGCCGGCGCGAGAAAGCCTCCGCACGCGTCGCGCTCGAAGTACAGCAGCCGGTACGACAGCACCCGCACGCGCGCGAGCGCGTCGCGCAGCGAGGGCGGGACCGTTCCCAGGTCCTCGCCGATCACCAGGCAACGGTTGCGATGGCTCTCGAGCGCGACGATCGCGAGCATCTCGTCGAACGGGTAGCGGACGTAGGCGCCGTCGCGCGCACCCGCGCCCGGCGGCACCCAGTACAGGCGCATCAGCGACATGACGTGATCGATGCGCACGGCCCCGGCGTGCCGCATGTTCGCGCGCAGCGCGAGCACGAAGGGCTCGTGGCGATGCGCGCGCAAGGCGCCGGGGATCAGCGGCGGCAGCCCCCAGTCCTGGCCGAGCAGGTTGAACTCGTCGGGGGGCGCGCCTACGCTCGCCGCGCCCGCGTGGCAGTCAGCGAACGACCAGGCATCCGAGCCGGCGCGGTCGACCGATACCGCGAGATCGAGATACAGGCCGATCGCCATCCCGCGCTCCCGGCAGCGCTGCGCCACGCGTGCGAGCTGCCGGTCGGCCTGCCATTGCAGGTACTCGT
The DNA here is from genome assembly GCA_044507525.1 of Burkholderiales bacterium. GTDB lineage: Bacteria > Pseudomonadota > Gammaproteobacteria > Burkholderiales > Burkholderiaceae_E > Zeimonas. The sequence goes on along the minus strand of JBIQJM010000006.1, from coordinate 28,661 downwards.
GGTATTCGATGCGCTCGACTTGCGCCGACTCGAAGCGGCGCACCTCGGCGGAGTCGACGTCGCGGAATTCCGGCGGCCATGCCTGCCACCCCCAGATCGACGGGTCCTGCGCGTGGAAGTGCTCCTGCAGGGCCTCGAACAGCGCGTGCCGGCGCAATGCGCGCCCCCCCTTCTCCTGGAAGGCGCGGAAGTCGCGCGCGAGCGCCGTGTCGGCGGCAAGGTGTTCGTTGCGGAAGTGCGCATACAGCGCGCGCAGCACCGGATGCTTGAGCGCAGCGACGCCCGGGAAGTCGACGAGCGCGCACGCGCGCAATGCGTCGAGCCGCGCCTGGAAGGCCTCCGAGCGCACGATCGCGCGCGCCGCCTGGGCCTCGTCGAATCCGTCGACGGCCTCGACGTCGAGGGCGAGCGCGTCGAGCCACAGCCGCGAAGACGGCGCATAGGGACTGACGTGCGCCGGGTTGTGCGCGAAGCGCGCGTGCAGCGGGTTCAATCCGATCGCACTCGCGCCGCGCGCCGCTGCGACGTCGACCAGCGCCAGCAGGTCGCCGAAGTCGCCGACGCCCCAGTCGCGCGAGGAGCGCAGCCCGTAGAGCTGCACGGCCCACCCCCAGGCGCGCTGCCCGGCGCGCAGCGCCGGCGGGAGGAAGCAGCGCGGCGGCGCGACGATGACCAGCACCTGCGCTTCCGAAGCGCCCGCGCGCAGCACGAGCCGGTGATAGCCGGGTGCGGGCGCCAGGTCGAGCTCGAGCCGACGCGCCTCGTGGCGCACGCCGGCGACCTCGGTCGCTTCCTGCAACGGCAGCGCGTCGGCGTCGGCGGATCCCTCGACGACCATGCCGTCTTCGCCGACGAAGCGCCAGTCGATGGGCAAGGCGTCGCCGTCGCGTCGCGGCAGGCGCAGGAGCAATCCGATGCGCGTCGCCGGAAGCGTCGCCGCGACCACCGGCTCGGCCAGCCGCGTCCAGTAGCGCGGGTGCGTGTCGGCGAGGCTGCGATCGACTTCGGCTTCGTCGCCGGCGGCGACGCCCAGTTCCCGGAGCAGCGCGCGCAGGCCGTCGTCCGATACCGCGTGGCGGCGCCCCCAGACGTCGTCGTACGACGCCTCGACGTCGAAGGCGCCGGCGAGCCACTCCAGGCGCTGCCGCGGCGTGGCCTCAGCCACTGGCGGCATCCTGCCCGTAGAGCACGCCGCCGGGCGCGAGCGCCCAGGTGCGGGCGCCGCCGCGACGGCTCGCCGCGTGCGTGAACAGCGCGTCGAAGGACGCGCCGACCGGCACCCGCGCTTCGTCGTCGCCGAAGTTCAGGTGCAGGACCAGCGTCGCCGGAGCGGGCGCAGGCCGTGCATTCCCTCCGACGCCGCCACCGCCGGCGGCCGATCCGATCGTCCAGCGCACGCTCAGCCGTCGCCCCTGCGTCTCCCATCGACCGCCGCTGCGGATCGAAGCGAGGCGATCGACCACGGCGCGCCGCACGCCGAGCATCCGTTCGACGAGCGCGAGGCGCTCGCGATGCGGAGACGACGCGCGCTCGTCGCGATCGAGCTTCGACGCCGTGAAGGTCTGCAGCGCGTTCGGGTCGGGAATCGCCTCGCGCGCCGCCGGGTCGCGGAATGCCGCGAAGCGCCCGAACTCCGCGCGCCTTCCGTCGCGCACCGCGTCGGCGAGCTCGGGGCCGAAATCGCAGAAGTACAGGAAGGGTGTCGACGCGGCGTATTCGTCGCCCATGAACAGCATCGGCACCTGCGCCCCGAGCAGCGCGCAGGCGAGCGCCGCGGGCATCCGGCGCGCATCGGCGATCGCATCGAGGCGTTCGCCGAACGCGCGATTGCCGACCTGGTCGTGCGTGTGCACGTAGGCGACGAAGGCCGACGGCGGCAGCTGCGCGCTCGGCATCCCGCGCGCTTCGCCGCCGCGGAAGGCCGACGGCTCGCCCTGGTAGACGAAGCCCTCGGCCAGCGCGCGTCCGAGACGCTGCAGCGGCGCATCCGCGTAGTCGGCGTAGTAGCCGTCGGTCTCGCCCGTCAGCACGACGTGCAGCGCATGATGCAGGTCGTCGTTCCACTGCGCGTCGGCGATCACCGCCTCGCCGTTCGCGCGGCGCAGCCGGTCGGCATCGTTGCGATCGTTCTCGAGCACGACGTGCACGAAGCGATCGCGCCCCGGCCCGTCGCGCAGCGCACGCGCGATCTCCTCCACGATGCCGGGCGAGGAACGGTCCTCGATCGCATGCACCGCATCGAGCCGCAGCCCGTCGAACCCGTACTCGACGATCCAGTACAGCGCGTTGTGCACGAAGAACGCACGCACCGGCGCGCTCGACGGCCCGTCGAAATCGATCGCCGCGCCCCACGGGGTGTGGCGGGACGCATCGAAGAACTGCGGTGCGTAGGCGTGCAGGTAGTTGCCTTCGGGTCCGAAGTGGTTGTAGACGACGTCGAGCAGCACCATCATGCGCAGCGCGTGCGCGTGCTCGACGAAACGCTTCAGGTCCTCGGGGCGGCCGTACGAGGCGTCGGGCGCATAGGGCAGCACGCCGTCGTAGCCCCAGCCGCGCGTACCGGGGAACTCGGCGACCGGCATCAGCTCGACCGCGGTCACGCCGAGCGCCGCCAACTCGTCCAGGCGGCGCCGTGCCGCGTCGAAGCTTCCTTCCGCGGTGAAGGTGCCGACGTGCATCTCGTAGACGACCGCCTCGTGCCAGGGCCGCCCGCGCCAGCCGTCGTCGCGCCACTCGTGCGCCCGCGGGTCGACGAGCTCGCTCGGCCCGTGCACGTCGAAGGGATTGCAGCGCGACGCCGGATCGGGCACCGCGAGCGCCTCGTCGACGCGGAAGCGATAGAACAGCCCGGCACGCGCATCGGCGACCTCGGCCGTGTGCCAGCCCCGGTCGTCGCGCTGCATCGGCACGCAGGCCACCGGCTCGAACGCCGGCGGCGCATCCGCCGCATCGCCACGGGCGCGCAGCAGCTCGAGCCCCACCTCTACGCGGGCCGGGGCCCACAACCGGAATCGCGCGCCGCCGCCGTCGCGCAACGCCGCACCGAAGGGCATCTCGTGCACGCGTTTCATGGCTGGGCCGCCGGACGCGTGAGCAGCGCGAGCGCTCGCCCGTGCAACACGTGACGCTCGCCGGCATCGGTCGTCTCGCCGACCGGGAAGGGATCGGCCGGCGAGCCCCGGCCGGCGTCGCCGAACACGGGATCGCGACGGTCGAAGGTCGCGGTGTCGAGCACCAGGCGCCAGGGCGCGCCGTCGAGCACCGGAAGGACGAAGGGCATCGCCTCGTGGTGCGCGTTGAACAGCATCAGGAAGTCGTCGTCCTGCAGCGGACGGCCGTGGGCGTCGACGTCGTGCAGTCCGGCGCCCGACAGGTAGACCGCGAGACTGCGCGCCTGCGTGTGCTCCCATTCGTCGCCGCTCATCTCGTGGCCGTCCGGGCGCAGCCAGAGCACGTCCTTCAGGTCGCTGCCGTGCAGCGGGCGACCCTGGAAGAAATCGCGCCGGCGGAACACCGGATGCATCCGGCGCAGCGCGATCAACCGCCGCGTGAACGCGAACAGCCGCTCGCCGTCCTCGCCGACGTCCCAGTCGAGCCAGGAGATCTCGTTGTCCTGGCAATAGGCGTTGTTGTTGCCGCGTTGCGTGCGCCCCAGCTCGTCGCCGGCGAGCAGCATCGGCACGCCGTGCGACAGCAGCAGCGTCGCGAGGAAATTGCGTTGCTGGCGCGCACGCAGCGCGAGCACCTCCGGATCGTCGGTCGGCCCCTCGACGCCGCAGTTCCACGACAGGTTGTGGTCGTGTCCGTCGGCGCCGTCCTGCCCGTTCGCCTCGTTGTGCCGTTCGTTGTACGAAACGAGGTCGGCCAGCGTGAAGCCGTCGTGCGCAGTGACGTAGTTGATGCTCGCGTGCGGGCGCCGCCCCGAGCGGCCGTACAGGTCGCTCGATCCGGTGAGCCGGCGCGCGAACTCGCCGATCACTCCGCCGTCGCCCTTCCAGTACGAACGCATGCCGTCGCGATAGCGGTCGTTCCACTCGGCCCAGCCGACCGGGAAGTTGCCGACCTGGTATCCGCCGATGCCCGTGTCCCAGGGCTCGGCGATCAGGTTGACGCGGTTCAGCACCGGGTCCTGGCGAATGACGTCGAAGAAACTGCTCCAGCTCTCGACGCCGCCGGCCTCGCGCGCGAGCGCCGGCGCCAGGTCGAAGCGGAAGCCGTCGACGTGCATGTCCTCGACCCAGTAGCGCAGCGAGTCCATCACGAGCTGCAGCGCCTGCGGGTTCGGCAGGTTCACCGTGTTGCCGCAGCCGGTGTAGTCGGTGTAGTAGCGCGGCTCGGACGGGTCGAGCCGGTAGTAGGTGGCGTTGTCGACCCCGCGCAGGCTCAGCGTCGGCCCGAGATGATTGCCCTCGCAGGTGTGGTTGTAGACGACGTCGATGACGACCTCGATGCCGGCCGAGTGCAGCGCCTTGACCATCGTCTTGAATTCCTGGATCCGCCCCGACGCGCTGTAGCGCGCCTCGGGCGCGAAATAGCTCAGCGTGTTGTAGCCCCAGTAGTTGCGCAGCCCCATGCCGACCAGCCGCCGGTCGTCGATGAACGCATGTACCGGCATCAGCTCGACGGTGGTGACGCCGAGCCGCTGCAGGTAGTCGACGACCGACGGATGCGCGAGCCCGGCATAGGTTCCGCGCAGCGCCTCGGGAAGCAGCGGATGCAGCAGCGTGAAGCCGCGCACGTTCAGTTCGTAGACCACCGTTTCGTTCCACGGCACCCGCGGGCCGCGGTCGTCGCCCCACGAGAACGCGGTCTCCATCACGCGCCCCCGGGGCATGAAGGGCGCGCTGTCGCGCCGGTCGAAGGACAGGTCCTCGCGTCGGCTGCCGACCGTGTAGCCGAAAAGCGCGTCGTGCCAGCGCACGGTGCCCGCGATCGCCTTCGCGTACGGATCGAGCAGCAGCTTGTGCGGATTGAAGCGCAGCCCCTCCTCCGGGCGATACGGGCCGTGCAGCCGGTAGCCGTACAGCAGGCCGGGGCGCGCCTGCGGCAGGTAGCAGTGCCAGACGTTGTCGGTGCGCTCGCGCATCTCGATGCGGCGCGTCTCGCGGTGCCCGGCCGCGTCGAACAGGCACAGCTCGACGCGCTCGGCGCCCTCCGAGAAGATCGCGAAGTTCACCCCTTCGCCGTTCCAGGTCGCGCCGTGCGGATAGGGCACCCCCGGCCAGACGGCAGGCGCGCGGCCGATCGACTTCATGGCAGTTCGCGGTCGTCGCCGCGGCGCGGCCACCATCGTTCGATCAGCAGCGCCGCGCGCTCGCGCGCGCCGAGCCCGAAGGCGAGCGCCAGTGCGAGCACGAAGCCGCCGAGAACGACGAGGAAGCTCTGCCGGACGATGTTGCCGCCGATCTCGAGCTGGTCGAGCGCGATCAGCGCGACGAACACGAGCACGGCGGTGCGCGCGAGGTGCCCGAGCAGCGTCGCGTCGCCGACGCCGAGCTCGCTCCAGTGACCGATCACCGCGTTGCCGACGAAACGCGCGAAGTAGGCGCCGAACACCACGATGACGAGCGCGACCAGCAGCTTCGGCACGAACAGGATCACGCTCGTCAGCAGGCCGCTGACGTAGTCGAGCCCGAGCGTGTTCGATGCGACGACCGCCGCGCCTAGCATGACCAGCCACCAGGCGAGCGTGCCGAACAGTCCGATCGCCCCCTCGGAGGCGCCGCCCTGCGCGAGGAAACCGTCGATGCCGGCGCGCTCGGTCACGACCTGGAAGTTCACCGCGCGCAGCGCCCTGACCACGGCGAAGCGGGCGGCCTTCGCGATCAGCCAGCCGACCAGCAGGACGACCAGCGCCAGCAGCAGCCGCGGCAACCAGGCACTCGCCTGCGCGATCCAGATGCGCAGCGGCTCGAACACCATGTCAACGCCCTGCATGCTCGTCTCCCCGTTCAGTCTCGCCGCAGCGAATCGACGATTCCCTGCAGCGGGATGGCGACCCAGCCGGGCCGGTTCTGCAGTTCGTAGCGCAGCTCGTAGAGCACCTTCTCGAACTCGAGCAGGCGGATCAGCGCCAGCGCGGCGTCGAGCGAGGGGAACAGCGCCGCCCCGTCGACCGCGCGCAGGTAGCCGGCGAGAAAGGCCTCGCGCGCCTGCGCGAGCCAGCGCACCGCCGCCTCGGAGACCGCCTGCGCGTCCTCCGGCCCGTGCAGCACGTCGCGCAGCACGACCTGGCGGGCGTAGTCGAACGAACGCAGCATTCCGGCGACGTCGCGCAGCGGCGTGTGCCGCTCGCGCCGCTCGACGATCGGGCGCGACGGTTCGCCCTCGAAATCGATGATCAGGAAGTCGTCGTTCGACAGCAGCACCTGCCCGAGGTGCAGGTCGCCGTGGTGGCGCGCGCGCAGGAAGCCGCCCGCCCCCGGCATGCGGCTCGCCGCGGCGACGACGTCGTCGCGACGCGCGAGCACCTCCGTCGCGAGCGCCTTCGCGTCCTCGGGCAGGTCCTGCATCCGTGCCTCGAGCATCGTCATCGACGCGAGCGCTTCGTCGCGCACGCGATCGACCCAGTGCTGGACGTCCCCTTCGTCGGCGGGCGACGGGTCGAAGGCCGCGTCGCCGGTGCGCAGCGCGAACGCGCGATGCAGCTCGCCGATGCGCATGCCGAGCGTCGCGACGCGATCGAGGAAGGCGCCGTGCACGCCGACCGTCGCGTCGACCTCGGCGAGGAACTGCCGCTCGTCGAGGAAACGCTCGAGATAGGCGACCGTCCAGCTCCACGCGTCGCCCTGGTTGGGCACGTACTGCTGCACGATCGCCAGCGTCGTCGGCTCGCCGTCGGCATCGCGGTACTCGACCCAGCCGGCCACGCCGACGCAATGCGCGAAGCCGGCGACGTCGGTCAGGTAGCGTCCGACCTCGACTTCCGGATTGACGCCCTTCTGCAGGCGCCGGTAGGCCTTGACGAAGAGCTTCTCGCCGAGCAGCGCGACCGCGTTGCTCGACTGTCCCTCGCCGCGCTGCAGCTCCAGCGAATCGACGTCGGCGTCGACGATGCGCGCGTACGACGCGGAGGGCTCGAAGGAGATCGAACCGTGCGCGAGCGCGAGGCGCTCGCGCCGGCCGATCGCGCGGACCAGCTCGCGGCAGAAGGCCTCGTCGACGATCGAATCGGCGATCACGCCGACCTGCGCCTGCTGTCGAACCTTCGAGAGGATCGACGGTCCGAGCGCACGCACCGGCGGCTCGTCGATGTCGCCCCAGACGAGGCTCATCGGCAGGAAGTACGACGCGGGCGCCGGTGGCGTCCGCGTCGTCGCCGTCGTCGCCGCCGTCGCCCCGGGAGCGTCGTGCGGCGCCGCGATCGCGTCGACGAGCGCGAGCAGCCAGCTGTGTCCGGCCCGCTCGACGACGACCCAGTCGCGCAGCGCGACCGAATCGAGCGGCTGCCCCTTGCCTGCGAACCAGCGCTGCTGCGGCACGTAGCGCGCGAGCACCTCGCGCTCGAGCTGCTCGCGCGTCTTCTCCGCCATGCGGATGCGCCACGGGACGACGCGGTCGCGGAACAGGCTCGTCCATCCGTCGAAGAGCACGAGCAGCGGCAGGTCCTCGCCGACCATGTGCTCCTCGTGCCACGGCGGCACCTCGACCTCGCGCGACAGGCGGAACCAGTAGAACGAGTGCGCGGGCAGCGTCAGCAGGTACGGCAGCTCGCCGATCGGCGGAAAGGGCGTGCGGCCGATCATCTCGACCGGCACGTAGCCGCGGAAGCGCGGCAGGCTCAGCTCGACCGGCTGCGCCGTGCGCGACAGGTTCGCCACGCACAACAGCACCTCGTCCGCGTCGCCCGACTCGTACTCGCGCAGGTAGGCGAGGATCTTGCGGTTGCCCGGCTTCAGGAACTCGAGCCGGCCGCGCCCGAAGGCGCGGCTCGTCTGCCGCACCGCGAGCAGCCGGCGCATCCAGTTCAGCAGCGACGAAGGGTCGCGCGCCTGCGCCTCGACGTTGACCGCCTCGTAGCCGTAGACCGGATCCATGATCGGCGGCAGGTACAGCCGCTGCGGATCGGCGCGCGAGAAGCCGGCGTTGCGGTCGGGGCTCCATTGCATCGGCGTGCGCACGCCGTCTCGATCGCCGAGGAAGATGTTGTCGCCCATCCCGATCTCGTCGCCGTAGTAGAGAATGGGCGAGCCCGGCATCGACAGCAGCAGGCTGTTCATCAGCTTGATGCGATCGATGTCGTTCTCCATCAGCGGCGCCAGGCGGCGGCGGATCCCGAGGTTGATGCGGGCGCGCGGGTCGATCGCGTAGGTGCGATACATGTAGTCGCGCTCGCGGTTCGTCACCATCTCGAGCGTCAGCTCGTCGTGGTTGCGCAGGAAGATCGCCCACTGGCAGTTGCCGGGGATGTCCGGCGTCTGCTGCATGATCTCGACGATCGGATGGCGGTCTTCCTGCGCGATGCCCATGTACATGCGCGGCATCAGCGGGAAGTGGTACGCCATGTGGCATTCGTCGCCGTCGCCGAAGTACTCGCGCACGTCCTCGGGCCACTGGTTGGCCTCGGCGAGCAGCAGGCGGTTCGCGTGGCGCTCGTCGAGCATCGCGCGAATGCGCTTGATCACCTCGTGCGTCTCGCGCAGGTTCTCGTTGCTGGTGCCCTCGCGCTCGACCAGGTAGGGAATCGCGTCGAGCCGGAAGCCGTCGACGCCCATGTCGAGCCAGAAACGCATCACGCGGACCACCGCCTTCAGCACCAGCGGATTGTCGAAGTTCAGGTCGGGCTGGTGACTGAAGAACCGGTGCCAGTAATAGGCGTTCGCCACTGGATCCCAGGTCCAGTTCGAGGACTCGGTGTCGGTGAAGATGATCCGCGTGCCGGCATAGCGGTTCGGATCGTCGCTCCAGACGTAGAAGTTGCGCTTCGACGAACCGGGCGGCGCGCGCCGCGCCGCCTGGAACCAGCGATGCTGGTCGGAAGTGTGGTTGACGACGAGCTCGGTGATCACGCGAAGCCGCCGGCGATGCGCCTCGCGGATGAACGTGCGCACGTCGTTGCGCACGCCGTACTGCGGATGCACGTTCCGATAGTCGGAGACGTCGTAGCCGTCGTCGCGCAGCGGCGACGGGTAGAACGGCATCACCCAGATCGTGTTGACGCCGAGGTCGCGGATGTAGTCGAGCTTCGACGTGAGCCCGACGAAGTCACCCATCCCGTCGCCGTTGGAGTCGAAGAAGGCCTTGACGTGCAGCTGGTAGATCACCGCGTCGCGATACCAGAGCGGGTCGTCGTCCTCCCAGGCACCGGCCGGCTTCGGCACCGGTGCCACCCGCGCGGCCGGCGCGGTCGGCGCCTCGACGGGCGCGCCCCGCAGGCGCAGCGATTCCCGGTCTTGCGGAAGCTCCATGCGCGGCCCCCCGGCGCTCAGCCGAAGTAGTCGAAGTCCTGCTCGCGCCGGATGCGGCGCCGCAGGCGGAACACGTGCGCCGGCATCCGCGCCGGATCGAGCAGCACGAAGTTGCGCGCGCCCTGCCACAGGTAGTGCGCGCCCGAGAGCAGGTCGTGCACCTGGAAGGTGTCGTCTTCGGCGAGGCCGAAGCGCTCCAGGTCGAGCTCGACCCATCCGCTCTGCACGTGGTGCGGATCGAGGTTCACGACGACGACCACGGTGTTGGAGCCGTCGTCGCAGCGCTTGGCATAGGCGATCAGCTGCTCGTTGTCGGTGCGCACGAAGGAGAGCCCCGCGTTCGACTGCAGCGCCGCGTTCTCGCGCCGGATGCGGTTGACCAGCGCGAGCAGCGGGGCGAGGCTGTCGGGCCGTTCGAGATCCCAGTGGCGGACCTCGTACTTCTCGGAATCGCGGTACTCCTCGCTGTCGGGCTCGCGCGCGGCGTGCTCCATCAGCTCGTAGGCGGGGCCGTAGACGCCGTAGTTCGACGACAGCGTCGCGGCGAGCACGAGCCGGCTGGCGAAGGCCGGGCGCCCGCCGTATTGCAGCGCTTCGGTGAGGATGTCGGGCGTGTTCGGCCAGGCGTTCGGCCGGAAGTACTCACGACCGGGCCCGTGCGCGAGCTCCTCGAAGTACTCCGTGAGCTCCTGCTTCGTGTTGCGCCACGCGAAGTAGGTGTACGACTGCGTGAAGCCGAGCTTGGCGAGGCGGTGCATCGGCCGCGGCCGCGTGAACGCCTCGGCGAGGAAGATCACGTCCGGATGCGCGCGGCCGATCTCGGCGATCGCCCATTCCCAGAACGCGAAGGGCTTCGTGTGCGGGTTGTCGACGCGGAACACGCGCACGCCTTCGGCGATCCAGAAGTCGAAGACGCTGCGCAGCTCCTCCCACAACGCCGCCCAGTCGTCGGTCTCGAAGTCGAAGGGATAGATGTCCTGGTACTTCTTCGGCGGGTTCTCCGCGTACTGCACGGTGCCGTCCGGACGCCAGCGGAACCACTGCGGATGCGCCTTCACGTACGGATGGTCGGGCGCGCACTGGAACGCGATGTCGAGCGCGATCTCCATCCCGAGCGACTGCGCCTTCGCCACGAGCGCGCGGAAATCGTCCAGGCTGCCGAGCTGCGGGTGGATCGACTTGTGCCCGCCCTCGCGCGCGCCGATCGCCCACGGGCTGCCGACGTCGCCGGGTGCGGCGGCGAGCGCGTTGTTGCGGCCCTTGCGCTTGTCGCGCCCGATGGGATGGATCGGGGGCAGGTAGACGACGTCGAAGCCGAGCGACGCCACGTAGTCGAGGCGCGCCGCGCAGTCGGCGAGCGTGCCGTGCGTTCCCGGTTGCGCGGCGGTCGAGCGCGGGAACAGCTCGTACCAGGCCGAGAAACCCGCCCGCCGGCGATCGACCTTCAACGGCAGGTCGAGCGGCCAGGCGCTCTGGAAGCGACGATCCGGGAAGCGCGCCGCGATCCCGTAGCGCGAGCGGTCGAGCGCGATCACGCGCAACGCGTCCGGGTCCTCGCCGTCGCGCGCCGCGTCCTCGAGCGCGCTCGACCATTCGGCGAGCACCTTGCGCGCGGAACCGGCCGCGCGCTTCGCCGTCTCGGCGATCAGCGCCGCGCCTACGCGCGCGGCCACCTGCAGGTCGGCCGGGTCCTGCCGGCGCTCGAACTCCGCGCGCCAGGTCGCGAGGTGGTCCACCCAGGCGACGACGCCGTAGCGATAGGCGCCCGGCGCGCCGGCGACGAGCGTCGCCGTCCAGCGGTCGTTGCCGAGCGGCTGCATCTCGCGCTCGCGCCACTCGCTCTCGTCGTCGCCGCGCCAGCGCAGCATCGCGCGGATCGTGTCGTGCCCGTCGGTGAAGCAGTCGGCCTCGACGACCAGCGGCTCGCCTTCCACCCGCTTGACCGCGAAGCGTCCTCCGTCGACCGCCGGGTCGACGCGGTCGATCACCGCGCGTGCACGTGCATCCGCATGCCGGCGTGCGCCGTCGGAACGCGCGCCTGCATCGTCCGCAGCCGCGCGCGCGTCTTCCGCCCGCGGGCGCGCGCGGCCGCTACGCTCGTTCATCCGATGCCTCCCGGAAGACGAGAACGGCCAGCGGCGGCAGCGTCAGCGTGAGCGCCCACGGCCGGCCGTGCGCGGCGACGGGCATCGCATCGACTCCCCCGAGATTGCCCCAGCCCGCGCCGCCGTAGATCGCGGCGTCCCCGTTGAGCACCTCCTGCCAGCGGCCGCCCGTCGGCACGCCGAGCACGTGGTTCGTGCGCGGCACGGGCGTGAAGTTGCAGGCGACGAGCAGGCGGGCGGCGCCGTCACCGGCCTTGCGCAGGAAGGCGATCACGCTGTTGCGCGCGTCGCCGGCGTCGATCCACTCGAAGCCCTCGGGCGCGAAATCGAGCGCGTGCAGCGCCGGCTCGCTGCGGTACAGGCGATTGAGGTCGCGCACCCATCGCTGCACGCCTGCGTGCGCGTCGTTCGCGAGCGCCGGCCAGTCGAGCTCGCCCTCGTGCGCCCATTCGCGACGCTGGCCGAACTCGCCGCCCATGAACAGCAGCTTCTTGCCGGGATGCGTCCACATCCAGCCGAAGAGCAGGCGCAGGTTGGCGAAGCGCTGCCAGTCGTCGCCGGGCATCCTGCCGATCAGCGAGGCCTTGCCGTGCACGACCTCGTCGTGCGACAGCGGCAGCACGAAGTTCTCGTTGAACGCGTACCACAGCGAGAAGGTCAACCGGTCGTGATGGAAGCTGCGATGGATCGGGTCTTCGCGGAAGTAGGCGAGCGTGTCGTGCATCCAGCCCATGTTCCACTTCATCCCGAAGCCGAGTCCGCCGAGCCAGGTCGGCCGCGACACCATCGGCCATGCGGTGGACTCCTCGGCGACCGTCACCGTGTCGGGATGCGCCCGGTAGACGCTCTCGTTGAGCCGGCGGAGGAAATCGACCGCCTCCAGGTTCTCGCGTCCGCCGTGGCGGTTCGGGATCCACTCGCCTTCCTTGCGCGAGTAGTCGAGGTACAGCATCGAGGCGACCGCATCGACGCGTATGCCGTCGACGTGATAGCGGTCGAGCCAGAACAGCGCCGACGACAGCAGGAAGGCGGCGACTTCGTGGCGACCGTAGTTGAAGATGCTCGAGTTCCATTCGGGATGGAAGCCCTGCCGCGGATCGGCGTGCTCGTACAGGTGCGTGCCGTCGAATCGCGCGAGTCCGTGGTCGTCCGCCGGGAAGTGCGACGGCACCCAGTCGAGCAGCACGCCGATGCCGTGTCGATGCAGGTGGTCGACCAGGTACATGAAGTCCTGCGGCGTGCCGTAGCGGGAGGTCGGCGCGAAGTAGCCGGTGGTCTGGTAGCCCCACGAACCGTAGAACGGATGCTCGGTCGTCGGCATCAGCTCGACGTGCGTGAAGCCCAGCTCGCGCACGTAGGGCACCAGTGCCTCGGCGAGCTCGCGATACGAGAGGAAGCGTCCGTCGTCGTGCCGTCGCCAGGAGCCCGCGTGCAGCTCGTAGATCGAGAGCGGCGCATCGAGCGAGTTGGCGGCGCCGCGGCTGCCCATCCACTCGGCGTCGTTCCAGTCGTAGTCGAGCGACCAGACGCGCGACGCGGTGCGCGGCGCCGGCTCGCAGAAGAACGCGAAGGGGTCGCTCTTGTCGGGAACCGTCACGTCCCGCCGCGACGCGATGCGGAACTTGTAGCACTGGCCGTGGCGCGCCGCTGCGGCGACGCCCTGCCAGATGCCGGAGCCGTCTTCGCGCTCGGCGAGCGGGTCGCCGTCGGGGTTCCAGCCGTTCCAGTCGCCCAGCACCGAGACGGCGCGGGCGTTCGGCGCCCACACGGCGAAGTGCGCGCCGCTGCCGTCAGGCCGCAGGTGGCAGCCCAGGTACTCGTACAGCCGAGCGTGCGTTCCCTCGCGAAAGAGGTAGACGTCGTGGTCGGTGAACACGCAGTTCACGGTAGCACGGAGCTTGCGCGTGGCAGCGCATCCGCCGTATCGCCGGGACGGTCTTCTCCGAGGGGCTTCGAAGCGGCGCCGGGCTCGCGCGGTCGCCGGGCTACGCGGCGCGCCTGGCGTGCTCGAGCGTGCGGGCGACGCCCTCGGCGTACGGGGTCGGCTGCACGCCGAAGGCCGCCTCGAAGGCGCTGGAATCGAAGACGTAGTCCTCGGTGTTCTGGTAGCCGAGCTCGATCGTCTCGCGCGCGATCGGCATGAAGAGCCCGCCGAGACGCATCGTCGCGAGCGACATCACCTTCGCCTCGCCGTCGCCGAGCAGCCGCGCGTACTGCCTGCCCGACAGCGCGGGTGCCGCCGTCGGCAGGTGCCAGGTCCGTCCGGTCGCCCGCTCGTCGGTACCGACGACGGCGAGCGCGCGGCCGATATCCGGCGTATAGGTCATCGAATGCGGCTTCGACGCGTCGAACAGCCACACCGGACGCTTGCCGCGCACGACCTTGTCGACCGCCAGCATGTTGAAGACGCTCGTGCCCGCACCCGGACCGTAGAAGTCGGCGCTGCGGGCGACCGTGGCCCGCAGGCCGTCGGCACGCGCTTCGTCGAGCATCCGCAGCAGCCCGGCACGCACCTCGCCTTTCCGGCTGCTCGGCCGGATCGGCGTCTGCTCGGTCATCGGGCCGCGGGTGCGGCCGTACGAATAGACGTTGTCGAGGAACACGAGATGCGCGTCGCTCGCGCTCGCGGCGGCGATCGCATTGCGCATCACGACGGGCCAGTCGCGACGCCATGTGCCGAGGCGGTAGGGCAGCCCCACGACGAGGTAGGCGACGTCGGCGCCCGCGAGCGCGCGGCGCACGGCCTCGGGGTCGAGCACGTCACCGACGATCGATTCGACGCCGGCCACGCTCGAGCGGCGCCTGCCGAAGGACAGTACCTCGATGCCGCGCCGAAGCAGCTCGCCCGCGGTCTCGCGTCCGACTGCTCCGTTGCCGCCGAGAAGGACGTGCCTGCCCATGATGCGAAGGACCCGGGTCGAGGGATGGACGGTCAGTATGCCGGACGGCATTCCGGTCCGCAGCGACCTCGACCCGGGTTGGGGGGAAGTCGACCGGTTTCGGGATCAGCGTTCCGCGCCGTCGTCGTCCCCGTTCCAGAACACCAGGCGCCTCTCGAGGAACTCGACGAGGTAGATCGCGCTGGCGCCGCAGGCGGACAGCACGAGAATGCAGACGAACATCAGCGAGACGTCGAGCTCGCCCGCGCGCGACTTGATGATGAAGCCGATGCCCTGCATCGACGCGACGAACTCGGAAGTGATGCAGCCGATCAGCCCCACCACGACGGCGATCTTCATGCCGCTGAAGATCGCCGGGGCGGCCGCCGGGATCCTCACCTGCGTCAGCACGTGCAGCCGGCTCGCCGAGAAGGTGCGAAAGAGCGCGACGAGCTCGCTGTCGACCGACTTGAAGCCGGCCACCGTGTTCACGAAGATCGGAAAGAACACGAGCAGCGCGACGGTGAAGATCTTCGACCCGGCGCCGAGCCCGAAGTACACGATGATCAGCGGCGCGAGCGCGACCTTCGGCACCGACTGGATGCCGGCGACGATCGGGTAGACCGCACGCTCCAGCGCCGGCACCTCGCCGACGAGCACGCCGACGAGGAAGCCCGCTGCCATGCCGATCAGCAGACCGGCGGCGGTCGAGCCGAAGGTGAACGCGATGTGCTCGTACAGCGTCCCCTGGACGAGCCCCATGTACGCGCTCTCGGCCAGCTCGGGCAGCGACGGGATCACGTACGAGGGCACGCCGAACCACGCGGTCGCCGCGTGCCAGGCGAAGAACACCGCGGCGAACGAAGCCAGCCCGGCCAGGACCGACTTGCGCCGTTCGCTCGTCGACGCGATCACGAAGCGCCCTCCACCGACGAATGCCGCTCCCAGAACACGACGCGGCGTCGCGCGAAGCGCAGCCCGGACGACATCCCGATCCCGCACAACGCGAGCGCAAGGATCGCCGCGAAGTTCAGCGAGAGGTCCGAGGTGTTCGCCGACTGCTGGATCAGGAACCCGAGCCCTTCGCTGCCGACGATGAACTCCATCACGACGTTGCCGATCAGCGCGAAGATCAATCCCACCTCCAGGCCCGCGAAGACCTGCGAGGCCGCGCCGGGCAGCTTCACGTCGAGCAGCACCTGCATCCGCCCCGCGCCCAGCGTCCGGTAGAAGGCGTCGACGTTGCGGTCGTAGCCGCGCAGGCCCGATACGGCGTTGATCAGCACCGGAAAATAGGACGTGAGTGCGGCCATCGTGAGGATCGCGGGCTGCCCGAAGCCGATCCACACGAAGACGAGCGGCGCGAGCGCGATCTTCGGCACCGACTGCAGCGCCAGGATCAGCGGCATCAGGAAGCGCTCGACGGGCCGGCACTCGGAGATCAGCACGCTGAGCGCCAGCGCGACCGAGGCGCCGATCGCGAAGCCGGCGAGCCAGGTGCCGAGCGTCGCGCGCACGTGCGGCCAGATCGATCCCTCGAGCATCGACGAGGCCAGGCGCTGCAGGACTTCGCCGGGCCGGGGCAGCAGGTACGAGGCGACGGCGCCCGATGCGACCGCCGCCCACCACACCAGCAGCAGCGCGAGCAGCGCGGCGAAGGGCGGCGCGAGTCGACGCAGTCGCATCGGTAGGCCGCGCATCGTCACAGCCGGTTGAAGACCTGGCGCAGCTCGCGCGTGCATTCGTTGAACTCGGGCTCGCCCATGCTGTCGAGCGTGCGCGGCCGGGGCAGCGGAACGCGCATCTCGTGCACGACGCGTCCCGGCCGGTTCGACAGCACCAGGATGCGGTCCGACAGGAACACGGCCTCCGGAATGCTGTGCGTGATGAACAGCACCGACTTCGAGCTCGACGTCCAGATGCGCTGCAGCTCGACCATCATGTGCTCGCGCGTGAGCGCGTCGAGGGCGGCGAAGGGCTCGTCCATCAGCAGGAACGACGGGTCGTGCGCGAGGCCGCGCGCGATGCTCACGCGCTGCTGCATGCCGCCCGAAAGCTCGCCGGGGTAGTTCCCGACGAACTCGGTCAGGCCGACGAGGTCGAGCAGCTGCAGCGCCCGCGCGCGATGCGCGTTCACGTCGCGCTTCATCGCGCGGATCGGCACGAGCACGTTGTCGAGCACGGTCTTCCAGGGCAGCAGCGTCGGCTTCTGGAAGACGAGCCCGACGTCCGAGCGGCAGCCGGCGACGCGCTCGCCGCCGAGGCGGACTTCTCCCTCGGTCGGCGCGATCAGCCCCGAGACGAGCTTGAGCAGCGTCGACTTGCCGCATCCCGAAGGGCCGACGATCGAGACGAACTCGCCGCGCTCCACCTCCATCGAGACCTGCTTGAGCGCCTGGACCGGGCCGCGCGAGCTGCGGTAGCACAGCCCGAGATCGCGGATCTCGAGCTGCGCCACCTCGCGCGCGACCGGCTCGGCCGCCGATCGCGTCAGCGGCGACCGAATGGCGATATCCATCGGCATCTCCCGATCACGTGGCCGCGCCGTTCACTGCACGGCCCGGCTCCTCGCCTCGAGCGCCGGACGGTCGAAGCGGTTGAAGTCGGCGACGAACTCGCTCGTATAGATCTGCTCGACCGGCAGCGACGCGTTCTTCAGGATGCCCGCGCCGTGCATCACCTCGACGTGCGTCTTCCACCCTTCGGCCGGGTACGCGCCCACCTGCTCGGGCTCGTCGGGCCCGAAGGTCAGCATGTGCAGGTAGTTGGCCTTCTGCAGCGGCAGGTATTTCTCGACCCATTCGGCCTCCTTGTCGGCGGCGGGCTTGAGCGTCGGGTCGAGCGTCCAGGCACCCTTCACGCAGGCCTGCGGGTTCGCCGCGCAGGCGACCGTCGACTTCGCGATCGCACGTCCGAGCCGACGTACGAGATCGGGATTCTTCTCGATGGTGTCGCTGCTCATGATGATGCCGTTGGTGAACATTCCCGCGTACTTGCCGAAATCGAGCCGGCGGATCGGCGTTCCGGCCGCGGCGATCTTCTCGTGCTCGGCCGTGTAGTACGCGACGGCATCGACCGCTCCGCTCTGCAACTGCTTCCATGCGGCGGGGCCGGTACCGATCGGAACGAGCTGCGCATCCTTGCCGAGCTCGATTCCGTTGTCGCGCAGCACCGCGCGCACCATCGGCACGTTCGACCACGTCAACGCGCCGATGCCGATCTTCTTGCCCTTCAGGTCGGCAACCGAACGGATCGCGCTGCCGTCGAGCACGGCGAGCTCGTACGGCGAGCGGCGGCGCCAGTTGTAGACGAACTTCGCCGGCGGCACCTGGCCCTTGTCGAGCGCCGACAGCATGTAGTCGGGATGCGCGAAGGCGGCGGTGACCGAACCGTTGGCCACCTGCGGGATCATCCGCGCCGAGCCCTCGAGGCCGATCATCTTCACCTCGATGCCTTCCTCGGCGAACAGGCCCAGCTGGATCCCGTACCCGACGTCGGCGTTGGTGACGCTGATCGCCTGCGGATAGGCGAGGATGACCTGGTCGGCGGCGATCGCGCTCGACGCGGTGCCGGCGATCGCCAGCGCCGCGAACGGCGCGAGAAATCGGTTGCGCAGCTTGGTTTTCATCGACGATTCCCTTTCAGTGAAGTGAATGAGGAGCGGCTCGGAGCGCATCGGCGCGCCCGGCCAGCGGCTGCAGGAACTGGTGGAGGAGTCGGTTGAATCGCTCGGGATGCTCGGCCATCGGCCCGTGGCCGCATGCCTCGAAGATCTCGATCCGGCAATCGGGGATGCGCGTCGCGGCCTGCACGGCCTGCTGCCACGAAGCGCGGATGTCGTCGCGCCCGGTGACGATCAGCGTCGGCACCGCGATCGCCTCGAGCCGCGGCCACGTCTGGCAGTCGTCGCGCACGGCGTTCTCGATCAGCGCGTCGTAGAAGCGCGCGGCCGACTCCCGCCTGCCGGGCAGCGCGTTCGACGTCAGCAGGCCGGGCAGCATCGCCTCGTTCACCGAGCGCCCTTCGAAGCTCGTCGCGCACAGCCGTGCACGGCAGTCGTCGAGCGTTCCGCCGTCGATCGCCTTCATCGCGTTCGCCTTCACCGCCCGCAGCACCTGCTGCTGCAGCTGCGGCGGATGCAGCGCCGATCCGCTGCCGACGATGACGAGGCGGCGCACCCGCGCCGGTGCCTGCAGTGCGAGCAGGCCCGCGACGAGGCCGCCGTACGAGCTGCCGACCACCGCGCATTCGTCCAGGTCGAGCGCGTCGAGCAGCCGGGACATCTGGCGCACGTGGGCGAGTTGCGGCGCCTCGTCCGGGTCGCGGAAATCGTCGCTGAAGCCGTTGTTCCGCAGGTCGGGAGCGATCGCACGGAAACGCTCGCCGAGCGCATCGAGGTTGTGCATCCAGCGCTCGGCCATCGTGCCGAGCCCGTGGAGCAGCAGCACCGGGAACCCGGCGCCGGACTCGATCGTTCTCGTGCGCTCGCCGTCGACCGAAACGAAGCGGACCCGCATGCCGGTTCCGGCCCGCTCAGGCGAGTGCGCCCTGCGCCGACTCGCCGCGCACAGCGAGCTCGTCGCCCGCGGCCATCACCGCCTTGACGATGTTGTGATAGCCGGTGCAACGGCACAGGTTGCCTTCCAGCGCGTTGCGCACCTGCTCCTCGGTCGGCTGCGGATGGCGCTCGAGCAGGTCGAGCGAAGCCATCACCATGCCGGGCGTGCAGAAGCCGCACTGCAGGCCGTGGTGCTCGTGGAAGGCGCGCTGCAACGGGTGCAGTTCCGCGCCGCGCGCGACGCCCTCGATCGTGCGCACGCGCGCGCCGTCGGCCTGCACGGCGAGCACCGTGCACGACTTCGTCGCGCGGCCGTCGAGCAGCACCGTGCAGGCGCCGCACTGCGTGGTGTCGCAGCCGACGTGCGTTCCGGTCAGCCGCAGGTCGCGCCGCAGCAGGTTCACCAGCAGCGTGCGCGCTTCGACCTCGCGCGTCACCGGCTGGCCGTTGATCTCGATCGTGACTTTCATCGATGGTTCCCGGTGGATTCCTCGGTGGCCGGCGCGCCGCTCAGGCCGCGCGCTCCGCGGCCGATGCGCCGGCGCGCTGCGGACCGTCGCGGCGCGCCTGCTCGATCGCGCTCCAGACGCGAGCCGGCGTCATCGGCATGTCGACGTGGCGCACGCCGAGATGCCAGAGCGCATCGACGACGGCGTTGCGCACCGCTGCGAGCGCGCCGATCGTCCCGCTCTCGCCCGCGCCCTTGACGCCGAGCGCGTTCGACGGACTGGGCGTCTCCTGCGTGCCGATGTCGAACATCGGGAAGTCGCTCGCACGCGGCATCGCGTAGTCCATGAAGCTGCCGGCGAGCGGCTGCCCGCTCGCCTCGTCGAACACGCAGGATTCCATCAGCGCCTGGCCGACGCCCTGCGCGATGCCGCCGTGCGCCTGGCCTTCGATGATCAACGGATTGACGATCGTCCCGCAGTCGTCGATCGACACGTACTTCCACAGCGAGACGCGGCCGGTCTCGACGTCGACGCGCACCGCGCACAGGTGCAGGCCCGACGCGTAGCTGCGGTCGACCGGGTCGTAGAACGACATCTGCTCGAGCGCAGGCTCCATGCCCTCGGGCAGGTTCCCGCCCTGGTACGCGAGCTCGACGACCTCGGCGAAGGAGATGCTGCGGTCGGTTCCGCGGATCGTGAACGCGCCGTCGCGCAGCTCGAGGTCGGCGCCGTCGCATTCGAGCTCGTGCGCGGCGATGTCGCGGCACTTCTTCCCGAGCAGCGAACCCGCACGCTCGACCGCGAGACCGGCGGTGACCATCGAACGCGAGCCCCAGGTGCCGAAGCCGAACTGCACCTGCTCGGTGTCGCCTTCGACGACCTCGACGTCCTCGATCGGGCAGCCGATGCAATCGGCCGCGATCTGCGCATACGAGGTCGCGTGCCCCTGGCCGTGCGAGTGCGTGCCGGCGAGGACCGTCACCTTGCCGCTCGGCAGGATGCGGATCGTCGCCGAATCCCAGCCGCCGACCTTGCGCCGCCCGTAGCCGATCATCGCCTTGCTCGGCGTTCCGACGCAGTCGATGAAGCTCGACGCGCCGATGCCGATGACGAGCTTGCCGTTCCGCGCGTCCGCCTGCGCTTCGCGCATCCGCTCGTAGCCGAACAGGCCGATCGCCTTCTCCATCAGCCCGTGCGGGTCGCCGCTGTCGTAGACGAGACCGAGCGGCATCGCGTACGGAAACTGCTCGGCGCGAATGAAGTTGCGCTCGCGGATCGCGAGGATGTCGATGCCCATCTCGCGCGCGCCGTTCTCCAGCAGGCTCTCCAGAACGTAGGCGGCCTCGGGGCGACCCGCGCCGCGGTAGGCCTGCACCGGAGGGGCGTTCGTGTAGACGCCGCGCACGCGGCAGTACGCCGCCGGCGTGCGGTACAGCCCGACGATCGAGCGCGCGTAGAACTGCGCCGGGATGCTCGCGCCCATCCTCGTCTGGAACGCGCCCAGGCTCGCGATCGTGTCGACGTCGATCGCGAGGATCTCGCCCTCGGGCCCGAAGGCCATCCGGCAGCGCGTGTAGTGGTCGCGCGCCTGCGCGTCGGAGAGCTGCGCTTCCGAGCGCGTGCACGTCCACTTCACCGGACGGCCGACGACCTTCGAGGCCCAGGTGACGGCCGGCTCCTCCGGATGGTTCGCGACCTTCATGCCGAAGCCGCCGCCGACGTCGGGCGAGATCACGCGCACCTTGTGCTCTGGATGGCGCAGCACGTTCTCGCACAGGTCGCGGCGCAACAGGTGCGGCGCCTGGTGCGACGACCACAGCGTGAAGCGGTCGGTGCCGGGCTCGTAGCTGGCGAGCACCGCACGCGGCTCCATCGGATTGGCCGTGATGCGGTTGTTCGTCAGCTCCAGCGAGGTCACGTGCGCGGCCTGCGCGAAGGCACGCTCGACGGCGTCGCGGTCGCCGATCTCGCTGACGAAGGCGACGTTGTCGCCGTGCGACTCGTGAACCAGCGCGGCGTCGGCGTCGAGTGCGCGCGCCGTGTTCACCAGCGCCGGCAACGGCTCGAACTCCGCCTCGATCGCCTCGACGGCATCGAATGCGGCCTCCTGCGTCTCGGCGACGACGAGCGCGATCGGCTGCCCGACGTAGCAGACCTTCGTGCTCGCAAGCACGGGCTGCGTGTGGTTCTCCCGGTCGATTCCGTCCACGTTGCGCACCGGCGACCAGACGACGAATCGACCCAGTCCCGCTTCCTCCCACTCGCGCGCGGTCAGCACCGCCAGCACGCCGGGCAGGGCGCGCGCCGCCTCGACGTCGAGCTGCAGCAGGCGCGCGTGCGCGTGCGGGCTGCGGAAGAAGGCGGCGAAGCTCGTGCCGTGCAGGACGATGTCGTCGACGTAGTTGCCGCGGCCCGTGAGGAAACGGCGGTCCTCGAGCCTGGCGAGGCCCTTGCCTACATACATGCGTTGTCTCCCGTGGTGATCGCGGGCGGGCGCCGGAAGCCCGTGGGGACGTGCAGCGCCGTGCGGATCGCGTCGGCCGTCCATTTCGTGCCGCGCGCGGCGTCGATCGACTTGCCGTAGGTCGCGCGCAGCGCGTAGTCCTGCGTGTGCTCGGTCAGCGGCCGCTCGGCCGCTTCCCAGCGATGCAACGCGTTCTCGACGTCGTCGGCCGCGTCGACGAAGCTGGCGAGCGAGAGCGCGTTCATCATCGCGCAGCCGGCGCCCTGTCCGAGCGCGGGGGTCATGCTGTGCGCCGCATCGCCGATCACGGCGACGCGGCCCTTCGACCAGCGCTCGAGCTTGATCATCTCGAACTCGTCCCAGCGCCCCTGGTCGCCGACGCGCGCGACGAGCGACGCCAGGTGCGGGAAGTCCTCCGCCCAGCTCGCCCGGTTCAGCGGCAGCGCGCGGCCCCGCTCGTCCGCGGCGCTCATCGTGAAGCACAGATAGAGGTTCTCGGCGTCGCAGGGTACCTGCAGCAGGCGCCGCTCGCCTTCGGCGCGGTTGTAGATCACCGCGTTGCCTTCGTCGCTGTCGCGTTCGGCTGCGGTGCGCGGGATCAACAGCCGGATCGCGCCGACGCCGACGCGCTCGCGCAGCTTCAACAGGCCGAGCGATTCGCGCACCGCCGAATGCACGCCGTCGGCGCCGACGACGAGATCGGCCTCGAAGACCTCGCCGTTCTCGGTGTGCAGCCGTCCCGCCGCGTCGGCGCCGAGCACGCGCGACGCGCACTGCAGGCGCACGCCGTGCCGCAGCGCCGACGAGAGCAACGCCTCGTGCAGCGTGTGGCGGGTCATCGTGATCATCCGCGTGCCGATGTGCGGGCCGAAGACGTACTCGCCGACGCGCTCGCCGCCGGGGCCCTTCACCCAGTAGTGCGGCGCCTCGTGCATGTTCGCCATCGCGGCGTCGAGCGCGTCGACCGCCTCGAGCACGCGCAGTCCGTTCTCCCAGACGAAGATCCCCGCGCCGAAGGCGCGCGGCTGCACCGAACGTTCGTGCAGGCGGACCGACCAGCCTCGCTGGGCGAAGGCGATCGCGGCCGTCATCCCGGCGAAGCCGGCGCCGGCAATCTCGACTCGACGACTCATCGGGGCGCTCCGCGGCGATCAGAAGGAGCGGGCATCGCGGCTCTCCCGAAGCGCCGCCTCGGGCGACCATTCGGGCCGCGCGTGGCAGAACTCGACGGCGACGCCGTCGGGGTCGCGCACGAACACGCTGCGCTTGGCCGCGTTGTCGACGCTGTGGTCCACCGGGATGCCGCGCGCGCGGAAGTTCGCCTCGGCGTCGTCGACGCCGCCGGCACCGGCGACCTGGAACGCGATGTGATGGATCGCCTTCGTGCGCCGGGACTCCTCCGGCGCGCCGCCGATCACCGCCATCGTGTACGGATGCACGCCGGCGCGCGATCCGTAGGCGACGATGCCGTCTTCGTCGGAACGGAACACCTCGAAGAGGCCGACCGTGTTCGAATAGAAGCGCTGCAGGTTCTCGAAGTTGCGCGCGACCATCGCTGCATGGCTGAAGCGAAGCGGATGCACGGGCGCGTCCGCCACGCGCCGGATCGGCGGATCGTCGTCGTAGCGCCGATCGGTCGACGCACGCGAGGCATCGGGCTCCCACTGCCCGCTCAGCGTCGTCCCCTTCTCGTACAGCGAGCGCCAGTCGCGATCGACGTCGGCGTAGAACTCGTGGACGTTGCCGTCGGGGTCGAACAGGTAGACGCTGTGCGACGCACGATGGCGAACCGTGCGCCAGATGCGGTACCCGGCGGCGAGCAGGCGCTCATGCGCGCGCGCGAGCTCGAACTCCGACTCCATCTCCCACCCGAAGTGGTAGAGCCCCGGCTCCGACCCCTGGTTCGCGGCAAGGATCCGATGTCCCTGCTCGCCGAACACCGGCTTCGTCGTCACCTGCAGCATCCCGATGTCGTGATGCGTGTTCCCGTTGGAGAGGAAACCGGCGTTGATGGCGGGCTGCTCGAGGACGATCTCGAGGCCGCAGACACGATGGTAGAAATCGAGCGAGCGGCGCAGGTCGGAGACGAACAGGTTCGCGTGGCAGAGCCTGCGCGGGTTGATGTGCACGGGTTTCTCGAGCACCTCGATGGTGTTCATGCCACCCCTTTCGTGGTTGTGAGGAACGGAAAGTCGTCGCGCGTGAGCCGGGGCAGCTCGACGAGGTTCTCGTCGACCGCCACGTAGCGCGTGCCGAACAGGCGGCCGACCGGGCGATAGCGCGCGAGGTCGACGTGCAGGCGCTCTTCGTCGAGCAGGCCGGGACGGACGTGGATGCAGACGACGTCGCCGAGGACGATTCCCGCGCGCTCGCTGAGCACGATCGTCTGGCGATGACGACACTCGAGCTGCACCGGCGACGCGTCGATGCGCGGGACGTCGACCACCTCCGAGTCGACGACGGCCAGGCCGGCCGCGTCGGGTTCGCTGTGCCCCGACGGGAAGTCCACCGAGCAGACGTTCATCCGCTCGAGCAGCGGCGCATCGACCAGGTTCACGACGAAGGCGCGATCGCGCTCGATGTTCGCGACGGTGTCCTTCGGCTGGCCGCTGGCGCGCGCGGCTGCACCGAAGGCGAGCACGGGCGGCTTGTCCGACAGGATGTTGAAGAAGCTGTACGGAGCGGCATTGACGCTGCCGTTCGCGTTGAGCGTCGTCACCAGGGCGATCGGCCGGGGAACGACCAGCGCGGCGAGCAGCTTGTAGAGCCGTGCAGCATCGAGCGCGGCCGGATCGAAGCGCACGGTCAGCCCGAGAGCGCGTCCGCCGCTCGCGCTGCGAGCACGCGAATCAGGTTGTCCCGGTACGCGGACGACGCGTGCAGGTCGGAGAGCAGCTCGACGTCGCCCAGGGGAAGGCCGTCGAGGACCGAGCGGTCGAGCCGCGCCGACAGCGCCTCCTCGAAGGCGCGCGGCCGGAACACGCAGGGGGCGGCGCCGGTCACCGCGATGCGCACGCCCTGCTCGAATTTCGCGGCGAACAGGCCCGCGATGGCGAAGCGCGACGCGAGATTCGCGAACTTCAGGTAGACGGCGCGCTCGGGAACCGGAAAGCGGATCGCGACGATGATCTCGCCGGGCTCCAGCGCCGTCTGGAACATCCCGAGGAAGAATTCGTCGGCCGCGATCTCGCGCCGGTTCGTCACCACGACGGCGCCCAGCGCGAGCACCGCGGCCGGGTAGTCGGCCGCCGGATCGCAGTTCGCCACCGATCCGCCGATCGTGCCGCGGTAGCGCACCTGGACGTCGCCGATGCCGCCGGCGAGCGACGCGAGCGCGGGGAGCGCCTCGGCGATCCCGGGCGAGACGAGCACCTCGTGATGCGTCGTCATCGCGCCGATGGTCACGCCAGCGCCATCGACGCGAATGCCCGACAAGCCGGGAACGCCACGCAGGTCGACGAGGAGGTCGGGAGCCGAGAGCCTCAGCTTCATCGTCGGCAGCAGGCTCATGCCCCCGGCGAGCAGCCGCGCGTCCGCACCGCGCGCGAGCGCGGCAGCCGCGTCGTCGATGGTGCCGGGTTTCTCGTACGAGAACGCGTACATCGGGTCTCCTCGTGTCTTTCCGGCCTGCCGGAAAATGCGACCGGATACGATCCGGTTCGAGCTCTTCTGTTGTCGTGCCGCCGCGTCGTGCGCGGCGCTATACTTTGTACTTTATAAAATGTATTGATCCAGGTCAAGGTCAGGACGGTCGGCTTGCGGTAGGGAGTCGAACGCGCCTCCATCGAACGGAACCCCCATGGACCTCGTACTCGAGCGGCCGGTCGCCGAAAGCATCGCCAGCGGGATCTACCGCCAGCTGAAGCGCAACCTGATGATCGGACGCCTGAAGCCGGGCGACACGCTCACGCTGAAGTCGCTGAGCGAGAGCCTGGGGACGAGCCAGACGCCGGTGCGCGAAGCCCTGCTGCGCCTGGTCTCCGAGCGCCTGCTCAAGCTCGTGCACGGGCGCTCGATCACGGTGCCGGTGCTGACGATGGAGACCTTCCTCGAGCTGCGCGCGATCCGCATCCACCTGGAGACCTTCGCGACGCGCAACGCGCTCCCCCGGCTCACTAATGCCGACGTGGAGACGATCGAAGCCACGCATCGGCGCTACATGAAGTGTCGCGATCGCAGCGACTACGCCGGGGTGCTGGCCGCGAACATCGACTTCCACTTCACGCTCTACGCGGCTGCGCGGATGCCGACGCTGCTCGCGATGATCGAGAACCTGTGGGCGCAGACGGGACCGTACGCGGGCTTCATGTACCAGACCCCGGCCACCGAGCACCCCGACGGACATCCGCACGAGCACATCATCGCGTCGCTGCGCGAGCGCGACCTGCGCCGCAGCGTCGAGATGATCCGCGTGGACGTACAGCGCCATGGCGACCGGATGATCGAGTACCTGTCGAGCGCGGGGCACTTCGCCGCGGCGGTCGACGCCCCGGCGGTGCCGCCGAAGCGCCGCAACCGCCGGGCGGCTACGCCGGCCGGCGACCTCGCGCACTAGCGCCGTCGGTTCGGGATGCCGTGCGGGTGGCGGCGCGGCGCGGCTACCGGTCGCCGAGATAGGCGACCGCCTCGATCTCGACGAGGATCTCGGGCCTGCCCAGTGCGCTCACCTGCACCAGCGTCGACGTCGGGAAGTCTCCGCTGAAGAACTCGCGCCGGGCGCGCCAGATCTCCTTGTTCTTCTTGATGTCGACGACGTAGATGTTCAGCTTGACGACGTCGCTCATCTTCCCGCCGGCGGCCTCGACCAGGTGGCGGATGCGCTCGAAGATGTAGCGGCTCTGCTCGTACTCGCCGTCGCCGACGATCTCGCCGGCCGTGTTCGCGCTCGTCGTCGAGCGCGCCACCTGCCCCGAGACGAACAAGAGGTCGCCCGCGCGGATGCAGTTCGACCAGAGCCCGTCCTCGACCTCGCCCACGGCGGGGCTGAAGATCCGTTTCCATGCCATTTTCGGTTCCCTCCTGTGGATCGAAGAGTGGTGTTCAGGCGCGCCTCGGACCGCGCGGCTCGTCGGCGACGGGATTGCGCAGCACGCCGATCCCCTCGATCTCCACCTCGACGACGTCGCCGTCCTTCATCCAGACCGGCGGCCTGCGCGCGTGCCCGACGCCCGCGGGCGTGCCCATCACGACGAGGTCGCCCGGCTCGAGCGTCATGCACTCGCTGAGCAGCGCCACGGTCTCGGCGACCGGGAACAGCATGTCGGCCGTGTTCGCGTCCTGCATGCACTCGCCGTTCAGGCGCGTGGAGATGCGCAGCCCGCGCGCACCCGGCGGCAGCTCGTCGGCCGTGACGAACACCGGACCGAAGGCGCCGGTGGCGTCGAAGTTCTTGCCGATCGTCCATTGCGCGGTCTTGCGCTGGTAGTCGCGCACGCTCGCGTCGTTGAAGCACGAGTAGCCGGCGACGTGGTCGAGCGCTTCGTCTACACCCACGTGGCGGGCCCGCCGCCCGACGACCGCGACGAGCTCGGCCTCGAAGTCGAGCTGCTCGGAGCACGAGGGCCGGACGATCGGGGCGCCGGCAGCGACCAGCGACGACGCCGCGCGCAGGAAGATGCTCGGATAGCTCGGCCGTGCGTGCCCGCCTTCGGCGGCGTGGTCCGCATAGTTGAGGCCGAGGCAGACGATCTTGCCCGGGCGGGCGATCGGCGGGGCGAGCTCGAGCGAAGCCAGCGGGCGGCGGGCCGACGCGGGCGCCGTGTCCGCCGCCGTCTGCAGCAACTCCAGGCGCCCGGCACCCTCGCCGAGCAGCGACACCAGGTCGACGGGCGCCTGCGGTGCGACCGACGCGAGATCGACGACCTCGTCGCCCTGCACGATGCCCAGACGGGTCGCGCCTTCGCTGCGAAACGAAAGGAAGCGCATCGCTCCTCCTGCGATTTAATCGATTATTCTTGGAGGAGCGTAGCGGAAATCGATTTATAGTCGTTTCGTTTTCCGCTCCTTGCTACAGTTGCGCTTCATGGCGCGCCGCTCCACTCCCGACCTCCGGACCATCGCGAGCGCTGTCCACGGCCGCCTGCGCTCCGACATCCTCTCGGGCGCGCTCGCGCCGGGCAGCAAGCTGCGCATCGAGTCGTTGTGCGAGCGCTATGCAGCGGGGAACAGCCCGGTGCGCGAAGCCTTGAACCGGCTGTCGTCCGAAGGATTGATCGAACGGAGGGAGCAGCGCGGCTTCTGCGTGGTGAACACCAGCGCCGCCGATCTCGCCGAGCTCGTCCGGACGCGCTGCTGGCTCGAAGCGATCGCGCTGCGCGAATCGATGGCGCGCGCGACCGAGCAATGGCAGGAAGCACTGGTGCTCGCGCTGCACCGCATGGAACGCGTGAAGCGCTCGGCCAGCCCCGAGGGCTACGAAGAGAACCCGGAGTGGGAACGCGTGCACCGCGATTTCCACCGGACGCTGATCGCGCAATGCGGATCGGCGCGGCTCATCCGCTACTGCGAGGACATGGCCGATCACGCCTATCGCTATCGGCAGCTGTCGATGCGGCGCGCCTACCTCACGCGCGACGTGGGCGCCGAGCACCGTTCACTCGCGCGGGCGGTGCTCGACGGCGACGCGGAACGCGCGGTGGAGCTGCTGATGCGCCACTATCGCGCCACGGCGGAACTGGTGGGGGACGCCGACGGCCTGGCGTGAACGCCGCGCCGAGCGGCGGTTCAGGCGCAAGCGGTCGTCCGATGGCGCGCCCGGCTGGGATCGAACCAGCGACCCCTGGCTTCGGAGGCCAGTACT
>JBIQJM010000069.1:0-16806 GCA_044507525.1 Burkholderiales bacterium | reverse complement strand
CATGTGGTGCGCGACGAAGAGCGCGCTCATCGCGATCGTCTGGTCGATGCGCGTGTAGGTGCCGTTGAGGATCTCGGCGGCGAGCGGCAGCCGCCGTTCCGAGCGGTCGGCCTCGACGCACACGCGCGCCATCGCCTCGACCGTCTCGACCGGGTAGCTGCCGGCGGCGGTCTCGGCGGACAGCATCACCGCGTCGGTGCCGTCGAGCACCGCGTTCGCTACGTCGGAGACCTCGGCGCGCGTCGGCACCGGCGACTCGATCATCGACTCCATCATCTGCGTTGCGGTGATCGTGACGCGGTTCAGGTCCTTCGCCATGCGGATCATCCGCTTCTGCAGCGCCGGCACCGACGCGTCGCCGACCTCGACCGCGAGGTCGCCGCGCGCGACCATGATCCCGTCGCTCGCTTTCAGGATCTCCTCGAGGTTGCCGATCGCCTCGTAGCGCTCGATCTTCGCGATGATCAGCGCCCGCCCGCCGCCGGCGCGCATCAGCTCGCGCGCCATGTACATGTCGGCGGCATTCTTCGGGAACGACACGGCGAGGAAGTCCGCCTCGAAGCGGACCGCCGTCTTGATGTCCTCCATGTCCTTCGACGTCAGCGCCGGCGCCGACAGGCCGCCGCCCTGGCGGTTGATCCCCTTGCGGTTCGACAGCACGCCGCCCTGCGTGACCGTGCACTCGATCGTGCGCACCCCGACGCGGTCGACGCGCATCGTCACGCGCCCGTCGTTGAGCAGCAGCGTGTCGCCGGCGCTCACGTCGTTGACGAGCTCCGGATAGTCGAGCCCGACGCGCTCCTGGTCGCCCAGTTCGCAGTCGACGTCGAAGACGAATCGATCGCCGTTGTCCAGCTTGATCTTGCCGTCGGCGAACTTGCCGATGCGGATCTTCGGGCCCTGGAGGTCGGCCAGCACGCCGACGCTGCGGCCGAGACGATCGGCGATCTCGCGCACGCGCGCGACCACCGCGGAATGCTCGTCGGCCGTGCCGTGCGAGAAGTTCACGCGGACGACGTTGGTGCCGGCGAGCAGCATGCGCTCGAGAACCTCGGGCGACGACGAGGCCGGGCCGAGCGTGGCCACGATCTTCGTGGCGCGGGGGACGGGATGGAACATGGGCGGAACCGGGAATGCGGCGGTGAACGGGTCGTCCGGGCGCGCGCACGCACCCGGCGGCGGACGTTCATCCTAACGCAGCGGCGCCGGAAGTACGGAACAGCTTCTTGCGAAGGTGAAGCAGGAGCAGGTGCGGCGGGAAACGGCGCGCCAGATGGCGCGCCTTGAGCGCGCGCTTGGCCCAGCGCCGCGACGCGCTCACCGGGACGTCGGGCGAGGCGGGCAGCAGCGATCGAGGAACCAGCGCATCCATCAGCGCCGCGCCCGCCCACGACGGCCGCGCGCGACGCGCCGCCTCGTGCGCGGCACGCGCCGGCACCGGCGAAGCGAGGAAGCGGTGCGCATAGCGCAAGCCGTAGTGCAGCGGGCGCTGCAGTCCGTGGCGCGCCGCCGACGTCGCGAGGCGCTCGTCGAAGCCCGGATCATGGGCGCGCGCGCGCAGCATCGCGTCCAGGTCGAGCAGGTCGCGCATCTGGTGCCACATGTCGGAGTCCTCGAACAGGTGGCAGCAGGTGTGCAGCACCTGGTCCTCGGGCGCGAGCACCCGCAGCGGCGTTCCGGGAAGCGCCACCGAGGCGTCCACGAGCGCTTCGGCGTCGGGGCGCAGGCGGCTGGTCACCGGCAGGATCGTGTGATGCAGGTCGATCGGCAGCGGGCGATCGGGATGCATCAGCGGCGGCAGCTCGTGGCTCCATTCCCGGTAGTAGCGCTCGTCGTAGTCGTCGATCTCGCCGAAGCGCCATCCGGCCGCGCGCAATGCCGCCTCGGCGCGGCCGATGTCGCGGGCGCGCACCATGACGTCGACGTCGCTGGTGAGACGCCCACGCCCCCAGGGTGCATCCTGGGCGACGTAGGCGCTTCCCTTGAGCAGCACGAGCTCGAGGCCCGACGGCCCGAGCAGCTCGGCGAGGTGCTCGAGGTTCCAGCGGGTCATCCGGATCCGGTACTCGGCAATGGTCCGCTCGCTGCGCAATTGCCGCGCGACGGGCGACGGAAGCACGTCGAGCGCGCCGGCCGCCTCGTAGCGCGCGTGCAGCAGGCTCGCGACCGAGCCGAGCCGTGCGATGCGCACGAGGCGATCCCATTCGGCGAGCGTCGGTTGCCCCG
Source organism: Burkholderiales bacterium (assembly GCA_044507525.1). Taxonomy (GTDB): domain Bacteria; phylum Pseudomonadota; class Gammaproteobacteria; order Burkholderiales; family Burkholderiaceae_E; genus Zeimonas. Next base: position 14,580 of record JBIQJM010000069.1, on the reverse strand, counting down.
ACTGCAGGGGATCGGCGAGCAGGGAAAGCAGCCGCTGCGCGTTCATCGGCGCGCCGGTTCCGTCGACGACGGAACGACCTCGGCTTCGGCGAACAGCGCGTCGATGCGCTCGAAGGCTTCGTCGAAGCTGGCATAGCGCAGCTCGTAGACGCGGCACTGCGCGAGCAGGTTCGTCAGCGCGACGAAGCCGGCTTCACCGAGCAGCGAATAGTTGAACGCGTTGCCCGACAGCTTGACGAAGGCACGAGGCGCGGCCACCGGCTCGAGCGCGGGCGCCTCGCCTGCCCGGTACTGCGGGAAGACGATGAACTCGGGACGCGCCGTGCGCTTGCGCGCGGCGACGCTCGCCGGCGACGGCGCCAGGTGCGCGACCGTGCCCTTGTGCGTGCCCTCGGTGCGCGGCCCGATCGGGCGCTCGGGCCAGCGCTCGGCGATGCGGTCGATCGAGTCGTTCTTCAGGCAGACGGGCCGCAGCAGCGGCGCGACGCTCCCGGTGTCGGGGTCGATCGCGCAGAACTCGTCGCTCAACAGCCGATAGCCGTGGCACATCAGCGCCGCGGTCAAGGTGCTCTTGCCGACACCGGAGTAGGCCGGCATCAGCAGCGCGCGATCGCCGCGCGCGACGACGCCGGCGTGGAGCATCAGCCAGGCGTGCGCGCGGTGCGCGATGGTCCAGTTCAGGCCCCACTCGACCAGCGGAAGGTGCATCGCCAGGGGGAGGAGCTGGAACGGCGATTCGCCGTCGATGAACAGCTGCGCCCAACCGCTGCCGAACAGCGCGCGCCGCACGTGCAGCGACACGGTGACGTCGGCGAAACCCGAATCGGGTTCGAGCGGGAACGCGCCGTACAGCGTGCGCATCGCATGCGCGAAGCCGCGATGCGACGACCGGAAACGAACGGCGCAGGCGCCGAGATCGAGCGCGACGCCGTCGCCGCGCAGTCGCTCGAGCAGCGGCTCGAGCGCGAGACCGGCGACGGTCGGCGCCCCGCGCATCGTCGGCTCAGCGAGCGAAAGCGGGTGCAGCGGCGACGGTCTCGATCAGGTCGCAGCCGCGCAATTCGGACAGCGCCTTGTCGACGAGCGCCTGCGCCTCCGCCGGCGAGAACCCCGCGTCGGCCAGCTCGAGCGCATCGGCCAGCGAGTCGACCCGCTGGGCTCCGCGCTCGGCGAACAGCGTGAGCAGCATCGCGGCGGCACCGCCGACGACGTGCGTACGCCACGAACGGGAATCGAAGACCGCGATGGAATCGGCCGACAGGGACCGTCGGCGCAAACCGGGCCGCGCGCGCACCTCGACGGAAGCGTCGTCGCGCATCGAATCGCCGCGCTCAGGTGACGCCCAGCACGCGCTTCACGTACGCGGTGAGCCCGTCCCAGGCGCCGGTGTAGCGCTCGACGCCCGGATTGATCGAGTGGAAGCAGCCGACCGAAGCCATGACGCCGCCGACCGCCTGCGGCTCCCAGCTGTAGCCCAGCGGAGCGCCGGTCTTCGGGTCGATGCGAATCAGCGCCCAGCGTTTCTCGATCGGCGTGGCGATCGCATTCGACGTGTTGTACTCGCCGCCGACCGGCGCGTCCTTGCCGAGCACGCCCTCGCCGTCGCTCACGCGCGGCGTGCTCTTCGTGGACGCCATCAGCGGCCCCACGCCCGAGTTGCCGCCGTCGACGCGCCAATACGTGCTGCCGTCGGTGCCGAGCACGTAGCGGCCTTCGATCCGGTTCTCGTCCACGGCGTTGGTGGCGAAATCGATGCGCTGCAGTTCGACGATGTCGACCTGCGCCCGCACCCACTCGTCGGCGTCGGGGGACGCCGCCAGCTTGTCGGCCGCTTCGGCACGCGCCTGGTCGGCCGCGTTGGCCTTCTCGGTGCACAACGTGGAAGCGGCGAAGGAAGCGCCGGGGCGCAGCGTGAGCACCATCGGCGCAGCCGCGCCGAGGCGCAACAGGCGGCGCCGGCGCGCTTCGTGGCCTTCGTGCGCGGGAGTCATCGTTTCCTTCTGGTTGTTCATGGCTCGCCTTGAGGATTATCGCGCGAAGTCGGTCACCGAACACTCTCCGGTGCTTTTGACCGGCTGTCAAAGGGATATCGCACAGATTCCGGGTTAACCCAGAAAATTCCCTTCGCGGATACGAGGGGAAGCATGGCAAGCGGGGTGCCCGCAGTGCCTAAGCCCTTGATCCGACAGCGATAAACGGGGGCGACCCTTCCCCCTTCGAAACAGTGTGAAATATTCCGACGTACGTTTCTTTCACGCGCGCTTTTCGAGCGCTTCGACCGCGGGCAGTTTTCTGCCCTCCAGAAACTCGAGGAACGCGCCGCCTCCGGTCGAGATGTAATCGACGCGGTCGGTGATGCCGAAGCGCGCGATCGCCGCCACGGTATCGCCGCCGCCGGCGATCGAGTAGCCGTCGGAACGCGCGACCGCCTCGGCGATCGCCCGCGTGCCGCCGGCGAAGGCGTCGAACTCGAACACGCCGACCGGCCCGTTCCAGACGATCGTGCCCGCCTCCTTCAGCAGTCCGGCGAGCGTCGCCGCCGTACGCGGGCCGATGTCGAGAATGAGGTCGTCGTCGGCGACTTCCTCCACGGGCTTGGTGGTCGCCTCTGCGGTCGCCGCGAGTTCCTTGGCGCAGACGACGTCGACCGGGATCGGCACGCCGGCGCCGCGAGCGGCCATCGCCTCGCATACGGCACGGGCTTCGTCGACGAGCTCGCGTTCGGCGAGCGACCGGCCGATCGGCAGCCCCGCCGCCAGCAGGAAGGTGTTGGCGATCCCGCCGCCGACGATCAGCTGGTCGACCTTCGCGGCGAGCGCCTTGAGGATGGAGAGCTTCGTCGACACCTTCGAACCGGCGACGATCGCCACCAGCGGACGGCGCGGCGAACCGAGCGCGCGGCCGAGCGCGTCGAGCTCGGCGGCCATCAGCGGACCCGCGCAGGCGACCTTCGCCGCCAGCGCGAGCGCATGCGTGGTCGCCTCGGCACGGTGGGCGGTGCCGAAGGCGTCGTTCACGTAGACGTCGCAAAGCGCCGCCATGCGCCGCGCGAGCTCGGCGTCGTCCTTCTTCTCGCCGACGTTGCAGCGGCAGTTCTCGAGCAGCACCACCTCGCCCCTGCCGACCGCGAAGCCCCCGTCCACCCAGTCGCGCACCAGGGGAACCTCGCGCTCGAGCAGCTGCGCGAGGCGTTCGGCCACCGGCGCGAGCGAATCCTCGGGCCGCACAGTGCCTTCCTTCGGGCGGCCGAGGTGCGAAGTGACCATCACTGCCGCTCCGGCGGCGAGGCAATGCTCGATCGCCGGCAGCGAAGCCCGGATGCGCGTGTCGTCGGTGATCCGCAGCGCTTCGTCCTGCGGCACGTTCAGGTCGGCGCGGATGAAGACGCGCTTGCCGGCGATGTCGACCTCGCTCAGGCGACGGAAATCCATGGGTTCCTCCGGGAGAAAGCGCGCGGCAACGCGCGTTCAGCGCGCTTCGTGCAGTTGCTGCTCGATCTCGTGGCGCTCGCCGTCGTCGAGCAGGTCGAGCGGATTGGCGCCGTCGTTCATCAGCCAGTCGTCGAAGCGGCCGCGGCGCCCGTCGGCCAGGCGCGCGGAGACCAGGTGATCGAGCGTCGCGCTGTCGGCGAAGAAGACGAGCTCGTCGCCGTCGGCGTCGACCACGCATTCGCCGACGGCGATCTGCACCCACGGACGGCGCGCGTCGCGCAGCCGCAGCCTGCGCTTGCCGTCGACGACCTCGCGCAGCAGCGCCGCCGCCTCCTCGGCACCCAGCCGTTCGCTCATCGACGCGCCCGTCAGCGCGCGTTCATCCAGGCGACGGTGACGTCGAGCATGCGGTTCGAGAACCCCCACTCGTTGTCGTACCAGCTGTTCGCCTTGACGAGACGGCCGGACACCTTGGTCAGCGTCGAATCGAAGATGCTCGACGCCGGGTTGTGGTTGAAGTCGACCGAGACGAGCTGCCCGTCGTTGTAGTCGATGACGCCCTTCAGCGCACCCTGCGAGGCCTCGCGCATCGCGGCGTTCACTTCCTCGACCGAGGTCTCGCGCGAGGCGATGAACGACAGGTCGACGATCGACACGTTGATCGTCGGCACGCGCATCGCGTAGCCGTCGAGCCGGCCGTTCAGCTCGGGCAGCACGAGGCCGACGGCGGAGGCGGCGCCCGTCTTGGTGGGGATCATCGACATCGTCGCCGAGCGCGCGCGGCGCAGGTCGGTGTGGTAGACGTCGGTGAGGACCTGGTCGTTCGTGTAGGCGTGGATCGTCGTCATCAGCCCGGTCTCGATGCCGACGCGCTCGTGCAGCACCTTCGCCATCGGCGCCAGGCAGTTCGTCGTGCACGACGCGTTCGAGACCACGGTGTGGCTCGCGCGCAGCACGTCGTGGTTCACGCCGTAGACGACCGTGGCGTCGACGTCCTTGCCGCCGGGCGCCGAGATCATCACCTTCTTCGCACCGCCCTTCAGGTGCGCCGACGCCTTCTCCTTGCTGGTGAAGAAGCCCGTGCACTCGAGCACCACGTCGACGCCGAGCTCGCCCCACGGCAGCTGCGCCGGATCGCGCTGCGACAGCACGCGGATGCGGTCGCCGTCGACGACGATGTGCTCGCCGTCGACCGACACCTTGCCCGGGAACTTGCCGTGCGCGGTGTCGTACTGCGTGAGATGCGCGTTGATCCCGGCGTCGCCGAGATCGTTGATCGCGACGATCTCGATCGGGTGCTTCTTGCCGTCCTCGTAGTGCGCGCGAAGGATGTTGCGGCCGATGCGGCCGTAGCCGTTGATCGCAATGCGGATGGTCATGACGAACTCCCCTGGCAGTGGTGAAACCGGATGGGGCGCGGCGCGCCGGGCGCGCCGCGGAAATCAGGCGGCGGCCGCTCGCTGCTTCAGCACCGAACGCACGGTGTCGACGACGTTCTCGGGCGTGAAGCCGAAGTGGCGGAAGAGCTCCGGCGCGGGAGCCGATTCGCCGAAGGTGTCGAGCGAGACGACGGCGTCGCAGCCGTACTTCCACCAGCCGTCGCCCACGCCGGCCTCGATCGCCACGCGCGGCAGCCGCTCGCCGAGCACGCGGCGCCGATAGTCGTCGTCCTGCCGGTCGAAGACGTCGGTGCAGGGCATCGAGACCACGCGGACGTCGACGCCTTCGGCGGCGAGCCGATCGCGCGCCTGCAGCGCAAGCGAGACCTCCGAACCGGTGGCGATCAGCACCGCGGCGGGTTCGGCTGCGTCGCGCAGGACGTAGCCGCCGCGCAGGATCGCGTCGACCTGCGCCCGCGAGCGGGAGACGAAGGGCAGTCCCTGGCGCGAGAAGAGCAGCGCGGCCGGGCCGTCGTCACGGGCGATCGCCGCCGCCCAGGCGCTGGCCGACTCGACGGCGTCGCAGGGACGCCAGACGTCGAGGCGCGGCACCAGGCGCAGCGACGCCGCGTGCTCCACCGGCTGGTGCGTCGGGCCGTCCTCGCCGAGCCCGATCGAGTCGTGCGTGAACACGAAGATGACGCGCTGCTTCATCAGCGCCGCCATGCGCAGCGCGTTGCGCGCATAGTCGGAGAACGTGAGGAAGGTGCCGCCGTAGGGGATGAAACCGCCGTGCAGCGCGATGCCGTTCAGCACCGCGCACATGCCGAACTCGCGTACGCCGAAGTGGATGTGCCGCCCGGCCACGAAGCCGTCGGCCGTGCGCAGCGCACCGGCACCCTTGAAGTCGGTGAGGTTGCTGCCGGTGAGGTCGGCCGAACCGCCGATCAGCTCGGGCAGCGCCGCGCCGAAGTGGTTCAGCGCGTTCTGCGACGCCTTGCGCGTGGCGATCGCCTCGGCCTTGTCCACTGCCTCGTCGACGGCAGCGTCGAAGGCGTCGTCATAGGCGGCGGGAAGCCGCCCGGCGATGCGGCGCTCGAACTCCTGCGCGTCGGCCGGATGCTTCTCGCGGTAGCGCTCGAAGAGCTCGCGCCACGCGTCCTGCGCGCGCGCGCCGCGGGCACGCGCATCCCAGGCGTCGCGAACGGACGCGGGCAGCTCGAAGGGCGCGTGCGACCAGCCGAGCGCGGCGCGCGTCGCGGCGACCTCTTCGACGCCGAGCGGCTCGCCGTGCGCCTTGGCCGAGCCGGCCCGCGCGGGCGACCCGCGCCCGATCTGCGTCCTGCATTGCACGATCGTCGGCGCGAACACGCCGTCGCGGCCACGCTCGCCCCACTCGCGCGCGAGCGCGATGGCCGCGTCGAGCGCGTCGAGGTCGTGGCCGTCGACGTCGGGGATCACGTTCCAGCCGTAGGCTTCGAAGCGCTTCGGCGTGTCGTCGGAGAACCAGTCGCGCACCGGGCCGTCGATCGAGATGCCGTTGTCGTCGTAGAAGACGACGAGCTTCGACAGCTGCAGCGTGCCGGCGAGCGAGCACGCCTCGTGCGAGATGCCTTCCATCAGGCAACCGTCGCCGGCGAAGACCCACGTGAAGTGGTCGACGACCGGAAAGCCGTCGCGGTTGAAGCGTTGCGCGAGCAGCCGCTCGGCGAGCGCCATTCCGACCGCGTTGGCGAGACCCTGCCCGAGCGGGCCGGTGGTGGTCTCCACGCCGGGCGTCAGCCCGTGCTCGGGATGCCCCGGCGTCTTCGAGTGCAGCTGCCGGAAGCGGCGCAATTCGTCGATCGGGAGGTCGTAGCCGGTCAGGTGCAGCAGCGCGTACAGCAGCATCGAGCCGTGGCCGTTCGACAGCACGAAGCGATCGCGATCGGGCCACGACGGATCGGCCGGGTTGTGCTTGAGCGCACCGTCCCAAAGTGAAACGGCGATCTCGGCCATCCCCATCGGCATGCCGGGGTGCCCCGACTTCGCCTGCTGGACCGCGTCCATCGCGAGAGCACGGATCGCATCGGCCATCGGGCGGCGCAGCGCGCGTCTGGCGGCACCGGCTTCCGCGCCCGCTTCGTCGCCCGGCGCGCTCCAGGCGCGCGAAGTCGACTGCGAGACGCGATCCACGGGGGATTTCATCGGGGGTGATTCCTGGGGAGGGGTGGCAACCGGCATTCTAACAAATCAGGGATCGCGGCACTGGCGTGAAAGGTACAAACTCCTATATAATCAAAGGCTTTTCTCGCTGGCCCACTGACTCGAAGGGCGGACTCCCGCGCGGATTCGCCCTGCGGATCCGGACGAAGTTCCGGGTCGAAGCGTCCGAGTCGAAGGGCCGGCGACATTTCCACTGATCTGGATCCCCGAGGAAACACCGTGGGGATGCTCAGGGACTGGTCGGACGGTGACGTCCGGCTTCCCGGATCCGCGAAGCGCGGAGCCGGGGCCCGGGGAAACGCGCGCGAAAGCCACGTGGGGACCACCCGCCGAAGCGACGCGCAGCGCCTCCGGAGCGTCCCGGAAGCGCCGGCGCCGGCGAGTGCCCACTCCCGACGACCGCATCGTGGAGCCGACTTCCCGGCTGGCGCGATGCATCCGGCGCGTCCGGGGGTCTTGGGGTCTTCACCCTCTCCGGAGGGAACTGGGTTGGAACGAAATGCAGGGACTGCACCTCACTGCTGATCTCTACGGCTGCCGTTGCGAGCCGTCGTTGCTCGTCGATGCCGGAACGCTCGCCGAAGTCTGCCGCGCCGCGGTCGGCAAGGCGGAGCTCACCCTCGTCGACGAGAAGTTCTTCACGTTTCCCGATTACCAGGGCGAGCCGGGCGGCGTCACCGGCGCGGTGCTGCTCGCCGAGTCGCACGTCGCCGTCCACACCTGGCCCGAGCGCGGCGGCGTGACGCTCGACGTCTACGTCTGCAACTTCTCCACCGACAACTCGTCGAAGGCCGAGCAGCTGCTCGACGACCTGATCGTCGCGTTCGCCCCTCGCCAGCAGAACACCAACCGCATCCTGCGCGGATCCGAAGACCCCGATTCGGCCGAAGGCGAACTGCTGCTCGAGTGGCTGAACGACGACTCGGCCTTCGGCTTTCGCGCGGCGCGGCGGCTCGAGACCGTTCGCACGCCGTACCAGACGCTCGAGGTCTTCGACACGCCGCAATGGGGCAAGCTCTTTCGCCTCGACGGCTGCTACATGACCTCCGAGCGCGACGAGTTCTTCTATCACGAGGCGATCACGCACACGGCGGCGCTCGCGCATCCGAACCCGACGAGTGCGCTCGTCCTCGGGGGCGGCGACGGCGGCTCCACCGAGGAGCTGCTCAAGCATCCGTCGATGCGCCGCGTGGTGCTCGCCGAACTCGACGCGGAAGTGGTGCGGGTCGCGCGCGAGCACCTCGGCCAGGTGCACCGCGGCGCCTTCGACGACCCGCGCGTCGACCTGCGCATCGGCGACGGCTGGGCGACGGTGGAAACGCTCGCGAACGAGCCCGGCGAGGGCTTCGACGTGATCGTGCTCGACCTCACCGACCCCGACACGCCCGCGCACCGGCTGTACACGGCCGACTTCTTCCGGCTGCTAAAGCGCGTGATGAACCCCGGCGCGGCGGTCACGCTGCACATCGGCTCGCCGCTGTACCGACCCGACCTCGTCGGCAAGCTGCTCGACGTGCTGGCTGCGGAGTTCGCGATCGTTCGCCCGCTCGGACTCTACGTCCCGCTGTACGGCGCCTACTGGGGCCTGTGCTGCGCCTCCGACACTCTCGACCCGGTCGCGCTCGACGCCGCCGGCGCCGAGCGTCGCCTGGTCGAACGCGGCATCGCCGACCTGCGCTACTACAACGGCGACACGCACCAGGGCCTGTTCGCGCTGCCGAACTTCTATCGCGAGCTGCTCCCCCGGGGTTGCGGCGGGCGTCGCGCCGAGGTCGTCGAGCTCGCAAGGGCTTCCTGACCGCGGCGCCCGGCCGGCCGGCGTTCCGTTCGCTGCCCGATCGTGCGCCCGCGCGTCCTGATCGCCGAGGCCGGCCGGCTCGACGAGGCCGTCCGGCTCGACGCCCGACGCTCGCATCATCTCGTGCGCGTGCTTCGGCTGCAGGCAGGCGCGCCGCTTGAATGCTTCGACGGACGCGGCGGGCGCTTCGACGGCCATCTGGAGCGCGCCGACCCGCGCGGCTGCACCGTGCGCATCGGTGCGCGCATCGCCTCCGATACCGAGAGCCGGCTGCGGGTGACGCTGCTGCAGTGCGCCTGCGGCGGCGAGCGCATGGACTGGACGATCGAGAAGGCGGTCGAGCTCGGCGTGACCGCGATCCGCCCGCTGCTGTCCGCACGTTCGCCGCAACGGCTCGACGCCGAACGCTCGCAGCGCAGGCACGAGCATTGGCTGCGGCTGATCGAGGCGGCCTGCATGCAGTGCGGCCGCGACGTCCTTCCCGAACTGCACGAAACGCGGCCGCTCGAGCGCTGGCTGGCGCAGAGCGAGCGTCCCGCCGGCGGCGTCGCGCTCGTGCTGGATCCGGGCGCCGGGCAAGGCCTGCGGGAGATCCCGCTCGCGTCGGCGACCGAAATCGAACTGCTGGTCGGACCCGAGTCGGGACTCGCCGAACGCGAGGTCGAGTGCGCACGCGCCGCCGGCTTTCGCACCGTGCGCCTAGGGCCGCGCACGCTGCGCACGGAAACGGCCGGGATCGCCGCGATCGCCGCGCTGCAGGCGCTCGCCGGCGACTTCTAGGAAATCCGGTTCACCGAATAGAACACGCGGAACGCGGTCTGGCGGTCGAAGAAGAAATCGGCCGCTTCGCGGAACACGTCGAGCAGCCGGTCGCGCGCCTGTCGGTCGAAATCGGCGCTTTCGGGCAGGTTCTCGAGGAAGACGACGAAGCCGGGCGCGTCGGCGTCGTCCATCGGCTGCAGTCCGGTGACTTCCCGGTACAGCGCGTCGAAGCCGGCCTGGTGCGACGGCAGCGCGAAGCCGTCGACGATGTGGTCGAGCACGGAATCGGGATCGGTCGCCGCGCGGCAATCGGCGTGCAGCACCCGCTGCTCGGCCAGCCTCGCCGCCGAGCGCAGCGCGTCGCGGTCGTACGACTGCAGCGGCACCACCGCGCAGGACGGAATGTTGCTCAGGGTGCCCATCGAGCGGACTCCCGATCCGACGAAAGTTCCGCCGCATGCTAATGGAGAACCGCCGCGCTGCCATCGTGCACCGCGACGCTCACGTGGCGCCGCAGCGTAGGCGTCGCGTCCTCAGGCTGCGCCGGGCAGCGCGAGCTCGTCGTCGGCCCGGGCGATCGCGTCGATCGCGCAGTCGATCGGGTTGTGCGGGTCGGAACGGCGCGCACGCCCCGAGGCGAACCACGAGACGAGCGCCGAGCGGTCGAGTGAACGGCCGAAGTCGGGCGCGCGCGACAGCACGAAGAGCTTGCGCGTGGGACTGATCCACGCGAGCTTCACCGTCTGCGCGACGCCGTCGTCGTCGGTGAAATCGATCAGGTCGCCTCGCCGCAGCGCGTCGACGTCGGGATGCTCGGCGGAGCGCGGCGGAGGCGGTGCCGGCGGCCTGCGCCGGGCGAGTTGCGCGGCGTCCGCGGCTTGCGCATCGAAGCGCGCGCTCCCGTCCTCGTCGATGCGGATCGCGCTCGGCGCGTCGGCCTGCGCACGAGCGGTCCCCGCTTTCGCGTCCTGGATCGCTCGCGTATGCCACTGGAGCAGCTCGTTGAAGAAGTGCTCGCGCTCGGCTTCGGGAATCCCGACGACCTCGAGCGACCGGACCAGCGAGCCGATCATGCGCGGCAGCAGCGACGCCAGGCGTGCGATGTCCTCGGGCAGCTTCGGCGCCACGCTCCAGATCAGCATCTCGGACGCCTGCAGCGCCTGCGCCCAGGTCGCGCCGCCGCACTCGCCCTTCACGCGCGCGTGCGCGAGCGCGAGCGACCACCACTTGTAGAGGAACTCGCGCACGAAGGCCGGCGTCACCGCATCGATGCGCAGGGCCATCTCGGCGCTGGCCTCTTCCTGCGCGACGGCGAGCGCTTCCAGCCGCTCGGCCTCGCGCGTGAGCTCGAGCAGGCGCGCGGCGCGTCGTTCGCTCTCGGCGTGCGCGAGCACGTCGAAACGCGCCATCGCCTCGTCGAAGGTGGCGAGATCGTCGTCGAACTGCTCGAGGATCCAGTCGACGATGTCGGCGACGCCGTCGGCCAGGCTCGAGTCGCCGTCGAAATCGGCGTCCGGGTCGGTCGCCAGGTCGGTGATGCGGTCGATGAGCCGGCGCATCGGATGCTGGCGGCGCGCGAAGAAGCTGCGATCGAGCAGCGCCGCCTTCACCGCGACGACCTGCAGCCGCAGCAGCTGCTGCTTGACCGGATCGGGCAGCCGGCGATCGGAGTAGATGTAGTCGAAGACGAGCGAGACGATCTCGACCGTCAACTGGTCGAGCGACGAGCCCTTGCTGCGCGCGTGATCGAGCAGCTGCGTCGCGAGCGGCGCCTCGTCGGCGGGTTCGCGCGGCGCCGACTGCAGCGTGTGCAGCGCCTCGATCAGCGGCGACTCGACCGTCGGCATCGGCAGGTCCGCCATGCCGAAGGTCTCCGGATCGGAGAGCATGCGCGCCGCCGAGCGGCGAGCCGAGGTCTGGTCGAGCGACAGTTGCCGCACGAGGTCGTCGAAGAGGTCGAGGCGCTCGCCGGACGCGTCGCCGAAGCCCGACGCGTGATCGCCCGCAGCCGCGGCGCCGACCGCGCCCGCGCCGCCGGGCGGCATGCCGTACGAATGTCCCCCGGCACCGGCCGGGCCGGCCTCGGCGCGGCCCGAGGCCCCCGGGGCACCCGTTCGCGGCCCGGCTCCCGCACCCGCGGCATTCGCGCCGAATTGCGCGCCGGGAGCGGTCGCCGCCGGCGAATTCGCGCGCAACGCCTCGGCAGCGGACGAGCCGGGCCGCTGCAGGTCGTTCGTCGGGAAGGCGCGCGGACGGATCGTCGGCAGCACCTGCTGGCTGCGCAGCCGCTCGTTGACGCTCGCGTGCACGTCGGCGAGGCTGGCCGATACATGCGGCTCGAAGGCCTGCAACAGCGCGCTGCGCACTTCGGCCGGCGGCGCAAGGTCGTCGAGCGAACGCTGCAACGCCTCGAAGACGATCTCCGGCGACGCCGGATAGTCGTCCTCGTCGAACCATTCGCGATCGAGCAGCGCGGCCAGGCGCGCGCGCACGCCGAGCACCTCGTCGGGATCCAGCTGGCGGCGGGCGCGGCGCACGAGCCGATCGAGCGCGATGCGGTCGTCGATCGCTCCGTCGTCGACGAGCGCGAGCTCGGCGATCGAAGTCGGCGTCCCGGCCCGGTTCGACGCTGCGGAGTTACGGTCGAACAGCCGTTGCTCGAAGATCTCGGCGAAGGTCTGGCGGAAACGGAACTCGATGTCGTTGCGATGCACGCGCACGAGCGACAGCGCATCGAGCAGTGCCTGCTGGCTCTCGCGCCCGGCGGCCTTCATCGCGGTGATCGTCAGCTCGATGCTCAGGCGGTCGAGCGCTTCGCCGATGAAACGCGTCAGCTGCGCGACGACGAGATCGCGGCACTCGTGCAGCAGCGCCAGGCGGCGACGCGGATCGAGGGGCTCGCCGGCGTCCCTGTCGATTCCAGACGTGGGCGATTCCCGGAGATCGGCTGACGTCATCGGCGCTCGGATCGGTGAAACGGTTCGAGCGATCCTAGGGGCCGCCCTTCCGGACGGTCAACGAGCGGGGGACGAGCGGCATGCGCGAAGCCGCTGCCGCGCCGCGCGTTCCGACGAACGGCGCGGGCCGGAGATCCGGCGGCCGCCGCCGGCGCGCGCTTCAGCGCGGCGCGCTGGCGTCGACGACGATCCAGGCCGTCATGTTGACGATGCGACGCACGGTGGCGGCCGGCGTGAGGATGTGCACGGGCCTGGCCGCGCCGAGCAGCACGGGACCGATCGCGATGTTGTGCCCGGCCGCGGTCTTCAACAGGTTGTACGAGATGTTCGCCGCGTCGATGTCGGGCATGACGAGCAGGTTCGCGTCGCCGCTCAGCGTGGAGCGCGGCATCACCTGCGCGCGCAGCTGCGCGTCGAGCGCGAGATCGCCGTGCATCTCGCCGTCGACGTCGAGGTCGGGCGCCCGCTCGCGGATCAGCGCGAGCGCCTCGCGCATGCGCATCGCACCCGGCTGGTTCGAGCTGCCGAAGTTCGAATGCGACAGCAGCGCGACGCGCGGCAGGATGCCGAAGCGCTTCAGCTCCTCGGCGGCCATCACCGTGATCTCGGCGAGCTGCTGGGCGGTCGGTTGCGCGTTCACGTGCGTGTCGACGATCGTGACCTGCCGGTTCGGCAGCACCAGCGTGTTCATCGCCGCATAGACGCTCGCGCCGGGACGCCTGCCGATCACCTGGTCGACGTAGTTCAGGTGCAGCGCGAAGGTACCGAAGGTGCCGCAGATCATGCCGTCGGCGTCGCCCATGTGGATCATCATCGCGCCGATCAGCGTCAGCCGGCGGCGCATCTCGATCTGCGCGTACTCCTCGGTGATGCCGCGGCGGTCGGTGAGACGGTGGTACTCGCGCCAGTACGGCTTGTAGCGCTCGTCCCATTCCGGATTGACGATCTCGAAGTCGCTGCCCGGCTTCATCCGCAGCCCGAAGCGCTCGAGCCGGCGCTCGATCACCGCGGGTCGCCCGACGAGGATCGGCCGCGCGAGCCGTTCGTCGACGACGACCTGCACGGCGCGCAGCACGCGCTCCTCCTCGCCCTCGGCGTAGACGATGCGCCTGCCGGCGGCGCGCCGCGCCTCGGTGAAGATCGGGCGCATGAAGTGGCCGGAGTGATAGACGAACTGCTCGAGTTGCGTGTGGTAGGCGTCGAAGTCGGCGATCGGCCGCGTGGCGACGCCGGCGCTCATCGCCGCCTGCGCGACCGCGGGAGCGATCTTCACGATCAGCCGCGGATCGAAGGGCTTCGGGATCAGGTACTCGGGCCCGAAGGACAGTTCGTGCTCGCCGTACGCGACGGCGACGATGTCGGACATCTCGACGCGCGCCAGGTCGGCGATCGCGTGCACCGCGGCGATCTCCATCGAGCGCGTGATCGTCGTCGCGCCGACGTCGAGCGCGCCGCGGAACACGAACGGAAAGCACAGGACGTTGTTGACCTGGTTCGGATAGTCGGTGCGACCGGTGGCGATCACGGCGTCGGGCCGCACGGCGCGCACCAGCGCCGGGTCGATCTCGGGCGTCGGGTTGGCAAGCGCGAAGACGAGCGGGCGCTTCGCCATGCGCACGACCATCTCCTGCTTCAGCACGCCGCCCGCGGACAGCCCGAGGAAGATGTCGGCATCGTCGATCAGCTCGCCGAGCGTGCGCATCGGCGTGTCCTGCGCGAAGCGCTCCTTCATCGGGTCCATCAGCTCGGTGCGGCCGAGCCAGACCACGCCCGCGATGTCGGCGACCCAGATGTTCTCGCGCTTCACGCCGAGGTCGACGAGCAGGTCGAGACAGGCGAGCGCGGCGGCACCCGCGCCGCTGCAGACGAGCTTGACGTCGCCGACGTTCTTCCCGACCACGCGCAATCCGTTCAGCACGGCGGCGCCGACGACGATGGCGGTTCCGTGCTGGTCGTCGTGGAAGACGGGAATCTTCATCCGCTCGCGCAGCTTGCGCTCGACGTAGAAGCAGTCGGGCGCCTTGATGTCCTCGAGGTTGATCGCGCCG
>JBIQJM010000068.1:0-16877 GCA_044507525.1 Burkholderiales bacterium | reverse complement strand
CGTCGACGGCCTTCAGGCCGCCGAAGCGCACGCCCACCTGCTGCAGCTCGAGCACTGCCTTTCTCAGCTCTTGCGCAGGCCCTGGAAGTTGCGCGAGTACGGCGGCTGCTTCAGGTACTCCTTCGGGTCGTAGGTCCAGAACTGCGAGACGCTCTCGTAGGTCTCGATCGGCACGTTCCAGTACTTGCCGTCCGCGTTCTTGACGACCTTGCGGATGAAGATGTCGTAGATCGGGTTGCCGTAGTCGTCGAGCCGCACCGGGCGCCCGAGCGGGGAATCGGTGAGCACGATCTTGCGCACCGCGTCGAGGAAGGCATCGCGCTTCTCGACCTCGCCCTTCACGTCGTCGATCGCCTGGTGGATCCACATCGCACCCGAATAGTGCGAGAAGCCGTACAGCGACGGCATCTTCCCGTACTTCTTCGCGTACGCCTCGACGAACTTGCGCGTCGCCGGGTTGTCCGAACCCTCGGCGAAATGCGCCGAAGACACGATGCCTTCGCATTCCGGACCCATCGTGCGGATCACCGACTGGTCGGTGAAGTTCTGCGCGCCGAGCAGCGGCAGCTGTCCCTTCAGGCCGAAGTTCGCGTACTGCTGCATGAAGCGGTTGGCGTCGGCGCCGAGTTCCATCGCGAAGACGGCGTCGATCTTCGCGCTCGCGAGCTGTCCGAGGTACGGACTGAAGTCCGCCGTGTTCAGCGGGTTCCAGAACTGGTTGACGATGGTTCCGCCGCCCTCGCTGAAGACCTGCGCGAAGCCGCCGCACTGCTCGTGTCCGAAGGTGTAGTCCTGCGAGATCGTCGCCACGCGCTTGTAGCCCTGCTTGAGCGCCCAGTCGGCGAGCGGGCGCGGCATCTGGCTCGCCGTGTAGCCGGCGACGCGGATCACGTTCGGCACGCGGTCGCGCTGCGTGAGGTCGTCGGCGGCGATCACCGGAATGAAGTACGGAACGCCGTTGCCCTTCACGTAGCTCGCCACCGCCAGCCCCGTGTTCGCGAGCAGGTTGCCGAACAGGAAGTGCACCTTCTCCTGCTCGACCAGCCGGCGTGCCTTCTGCAGCGCGGTGTCGGGGTTGCCGGCGTCGTCCTCGACGATCACGACGACCTTGCGCCCACCGGCGCTGTTGCCGACTTCCTCCCAGAACATGTTGAAGCCTTCGACGATCTCGCGTCCGCCGGCGGCGACGACGCCGCTCAGCGGCGCCATCAGCCCGATGCGGATCGGCTCGCCCTGCGCCAGCGCCAGGCGCGGTGCCGAAAGCGCGGCGGCCGCGGCCGAAACGCCCCAGCCGGTCTTCTTCAGGAAGTCTCTGCGTTGCATGCCGGTCTCCTTCGGTCAGGTCTTGTTGCGCGCGACAAGGCGCCGTACCGCCCCGATGACGCCCTCCGGGGCGAAGATCATCGCCAGCACGAACATCAGGCCGAGCACGGTCGGCCAGCGCGCGGTGTACTGGCTGACGACGTTCTCGAGCGTGATGATCGCGGCGGCCCCGATGAACGATCCGGCGAGCGTGCCGACGCCCCCGATGATCGCCATCAGCAGGCCTTCGACCGACTGCGACAGCTGCACGGTCGACGGACTCACGAAGTTGTTGAACAGCGCATAGAGCGCACCCGCGACGCCGGCGAAGAAGCCCGACACGGTGAACGCGATGAACATGTGCAGCTGCACGTTGTAGCCGAGGCTGCGCATGCGACTCTCGCTGTCGCGCACGCCGCGCAGCGTCAGGCCGAAGGGCGAGCGCACGAAACGCCAGATCACCCAGGTGAGCGCCATCACGACGACGAGCACCGCGTAGTAGAAGACGAGCGGGTCGGCGATCGGCTCGGGGCGCCCGACGCCGCGGATGCCGTTCTCGCCGCCGGTCACGCTCGTCCAGCGCAGGCACACGCCCCAGACGATCATGCCGAGCGCGAGCGTGAGCAGCAGGAAGTACACGCCCGAGACGCGCGTGCAGAACAGCGCGAACACCGCCGAGAGCACGGTCGCCGCGGCGATGCCGACCGCGAGGGCCGTCCACGGCGAGCCGCCCATCACCGACGTCCAGTAGATGACGACGTAGGTCGATGCGCCGAACAGCGCGCCGTGCCCGAGCGAGGTGCGGCCCGCGTAGCCGGCGAGCACGTCGATCGACATCGCCAGCAGCGCGAAGATCAGCACCTCGGTGGCGACGCTCACCTGGTAGGCGTTGAGCACCAGCGGCAGCACGGCGAAGAACACGGCGATGACCGCGCCCCAGGCGAGCGCGGAACGCTGCGACGACACGACTTCGACGAAGGTCGCCGGAACGTTGCTCGTCGTGGCCGTCATGCCGCCTTTCCGAACAGGCCGAGCGGACGGAACGCGAGGATCGCCGCCATCGGACCGAAGATCACGAAGTACGCGAGCTCGGGGAACATCACCTGCCCGACCGTGTTGAGCAGCCCGACGAGCAGCGAACCCACCGCCGCGCCGACCAGGCTGCCGTAGCCGCCGATGATCACGACGGCGAGCGAGAACACGAGGATCTCGGCGTCGGCCGTCGGATACAGCGTGAGGAAGGCGCCGCCGACCGTGCCGCCGAGCCCGGCGAGCGCCGAGCCGAGCATGAACGTGACGAGGAACACGCGCCGGATGTTCACGCCCATCGCCTGCACCATCTCGGCGTCGTCGACGCCGGCGCGGATCAGCGCGCCCAGCCTCGTGCGATGCATCAGCAGCCAGAGCGCGATGAACACGACGATGCCGAGCGCGAGCACGAAGAGCCGGTACTTCGGGTAGAACAGCGTTCCCACGCGCAGCGCACCGCGCAGCGGTTCGGGCACCGGCACCGTGAAGGTGTCGCCGCCCCAGATCACCAGCGCGAGGTCGTTGAGGACGAAGGCGACGCCGAGCGTGAGCAGCACCTCGCGCAGCTCGAAGCCGCTGACGAAGCGCAGCAGCCCGACGTCGAGCACGACGCCCATCACCGCCACCGCGACCATCGCGCCGAGGATGCCGAGCACGAAGTTGCCGGTCATCGTCGCCACGGTGTAGCCGATGTAGCCGCCGAACAGGTACAGCGCGCCGTGCGCGAGGTTGACGATGCGCAGCAGCCCGAAGATCAGCGTGAAGCCGGAGGCGACGATGAACAGCAGCGCCGCCAGCGTCAGTCCGTTGAGCAGCTGGAAGAGGTTCAGGCCGGCCACGCTAGGGCCCGGTCTGGTTGCCGGGTCGAAGCGCGTCGGGGCGCTGCGCGAGATACCAGTCGAGGATCTGCTCGCCGGTCATGAATGCAACGTCGTCGCGCGCGCCGATCCGCTCGAAGATCGCGCGGAAGTGCCGCAGCCGGTGCGGCGCGCCCATGATGTACGGGTGCACGACGAGCGCCATCACGCGCGCGGAATCGCGCGAGTCGTGGTGGATCTGCTCGAACTGGTCGATCGCGCGGTCGTGGTACTCGCTCGCCTTGTGATGCTGGATCAGCATCATCGCGACGTCGTTGCATTCCTGCGTGTACGGAATGTTGACGATCGGCTTCGTGCGCGTCTCGAGCACCACCGGCTGGTCGTCGAGCACCCAGTCGCAGACGTATTCGAAGCCTTCCTCGACGAGCAGGTCGGGCGTCTCCCAGGTCTCGGTGAGCCCCGGGCCGAGCCAGCCGCGCGGCGCGCGCCCGGTGAACGCGGCGATCGCCTCGCGCGTCCTGCGGATGTCCTCGCGCTCGTCGGGCACCTTCTGCATGTTCTTCTGCCCGAAGCCGTGGCCGATGAACTCCCAGTTCCGCTCGCGCGCGGCGCGCGCGATCGGCTCGTAGCCGGCGATCGCCTTGCCGTTGATCGCGAGCACCGCCGGGATGCGGTGCTCGTCGAAGACCTCGAGCATCCGCCAGAAGCCCACGCGGTTGCCGTACTCGTGCCACGCCCAGTTCGGGATGTCGGGCGACGGCGAGCCGCCCGCCGGCGGCGTGAGCACGGTGCGCGGCATCGTCTCGCGCGGATCCCACTCTTCGACGTTGACGATGACCCAGACCGCCATGCGCGCGTTGCCGGGCAGCTTCAACGGCGGGCGCTCGGAGATCGGCGAGTAGGCGATTCGCTCGGTGGGAAGCATCTAGTTTCCTGTTTCGGCGTCGACGATCGTTACCGCGAGGGGCGACAGGCCTTCGACCGATGCGTCGATCCGGTCGCCGGGCCGCAGCGCGCCGACGCCGGCCGGGGTGCCGGTCATCACCAGGTCGCCGGGCGCGAGCGTATACAGGCGCGACAGCTGCGCGACGATCTCCGGCACGTTCCAGATCATCTGCCGCAGGTCGCCGCGCTGGCGCAGTTCGCCGTTCACCGACAGGCGGATCTCGCCCGTGAGTCGATGGCCGACGTCGGCGGCCGGGTGCAGGTTCCCGCACGGCGCCGAATGATCGAAGGCCTTGCCGATCTCCCACGGCAGGCCCTTGGCAAAGGACTCGCGCTGGCGATCGCGGCGCGTGAGGTCGATGCCGACCGCATAGCCGTAGACCGCCTCGAGCGCGCGCGACACGGGCAGGTCGCGTCCGCCGCCGCCGATCGCGACGACGAGTTCGACCTCGTGCTGCAGGTCGTCGGTGGCCGACGGATAGGGAATGCGCCCGCCGTCGGGCACGATCGCATCCGACGGCTTCTGGAAGAAGAAGGGCGGGTCGCGCTCGTCGCCCTCGCGCATCTCGCGGATGTGCTCGAGATAATTGCGCCCGACGCAATAGATCCGTCGCACCGGGAACGGCGCCTCGTGGCCGACGACGGCCACGACCGCCGGTCGGGGTGCTGCAGGCGGCGCGGGACTCGCCGTGGCGCTCACTGCATCGTCCTCCTTTCGTTCCTGCTCGACGCCTCTGCGGGCATCTTCGATCGGAGTCTTGTATACAAACAGCCGATATGTCAACTACAGTTGTACACAAGCGCATTCGAGTGGCAGCAATGAACGCAAGCGTCGACGACGGGAGCGGCCCGGTTCGTCCGGTGTCCGCCTCGACCACCGAACGGCTGCGCGCGGCCGTCCTCGCCGGCGAATTCCAGCCCGGCGAACGACTCTACGAGGAGCGCCTGTCCGAGCGGCTCGGCGTCTCGCGCACGCCGGTCCGGACGGCGCTGCAGGCGCTCGCCTCCGACGGGCTGCTCGATCACGCGCCGCACCGCGGATACTCGGTGCGCGCCTTCGACACCGCCGAGACGCTGCAGGCCTACGAGATCCGCGCGGTGCTCGAAGGCCTCGCCGCGCGCCGCGCCGCCCAACTCGGCCTCGACGTCGACGCGCAGCGCACGATCGAAGCGGCGCTGCGCGAAGGCGACCGCCTGCTCGCGCGCGGCTGGCTCGAGCCCGACGACCGGATCGCCTACGGGGCGATCAACTTCCGCATCCACCACGCGGTGTATCTCGCCGGTCAATCGCGGATGCTCGGCGACATGCTGCGGCTGTCGCAGCAGGTGGCGCCGTCGTCGTACCGCAACGTGATCGCCTTCGAGTACCAGGACGTGCGCCGCCGGCACGACGACCACCACCGGATCTTCGAGGCGATCCTGTGCCGCGAGGCCGGTCGCGCGGAGCTGCTGATGCGCGACCACGTCGAGAGCGTGCGCCGCGCGCTGATCCGCGCGACGCCGCTGCCGCCCGAAGCCTGAGCACGGGCCGCTCCGCATCCGCGGCCTCAGCCGGGAATGCAGCGCTGGCGCTGCTCGCCGAGCCCGTCGATGCCGAGCGTCATGACGTCGCCGGGTGCCAGGTAGACCGGCGGCTTCCGGCCCATGCCCACCCCGGGCGGGGTTCCCGTCGAGACGATGTCGCCGGGCTCGAGCGTCATGAAGCGCGAGATGTACGAGACGAGCGTCGACACGCCGTAGATCATCGTCTTCGTGCTGCCGTCCTGGTAGCGCCGCCCGTTCACCTCGAGCCACAGCGCGAGCGCCTGCGGATCGGGGATCTCGTCGCGCGTGACGAGCCAGGGGCCGACCGGCGCGAAGCTGTCGTGCCCCTTGCCCTTGTCCCACTGGCCCTGGCGCTCGAACTGGAACTCGCGCTCGGAGACGTCGTTCACCACGCAGTAGCCGGCGACGTGCTCGAGCGCGCGGCTCTCGTCGACGTACTTCGCGCGCCGGCCGATGACGACGCCGAGTTCGACCTCCCAGTCGGTCTTGCTCGAGCCGCGCGGGATCTCGACGTTGTCGCCCGGCCCGCACACCGCGCTCGACGGCTTCAGGAACAGGATCGGCTCGGTCGGCACCGGCATGTTGCTCTCGGCGGCGTGGTCGGAATAGTTCAGCCCGACGCAGACGAGCTTGCCGATGTGGGCCACGCAGGGGCCGATGCGCACGTCCTTCGGCGCCTCGGGGAGCGTCGCCGGGTCGATGCGCCGCAGCGCGTCGAGCGCCGCGTCGTCGAGCGTGCGCAGGTCGATGTCGTCGACGTGCGCCGAGAGGTCGCGCACGCGGCCGGCGGCGTCGACGAGGCCGGGCTTCTCCTTCCCCGGCGGACCGAAACGAAGCAGTTTCACGGGCTCCTCCTCAGGCGGCCAACACGCGCTCGACCGAAACGCCGCGGCAGTCCATCTCGTACTCGAGACCGAGCACCGGCGGGCGGTTGAAGTGCCAGGTGACGCCGGCGCGCATCGCGCCGCGACGCCCGAGTTCCTCGCCGAGGAACGGATGGATGTCGTGCACGGTGTAGACCTGCGTCGCCGTCGCCGCTTCCCAGTCGAAACCGAGCGCGCGCATTCGCTTTTCCATTTCGTCGAGCACCCAGCGCGCCTTGGTCCGGATGCCCTCGGGCGAGACGTCGCCGCGCGCGATCGCGTTCTCGCGATAGTCGCCCTTGCCCTCGGGCGCCTCGGCGCTGCCGGCGACGACGAACGACGGCGCGGCAGCGGGATCGGGCACCGTGTAGCTGAACGCGAAGAATCCGGGCTCGGCGGGCGGATCGAGCTCGGGGCAGACGTTGCTGCGCGCGACCGGATTCGCGTCGCCGATCACGCCCCAGCGCTTCAGCGTACCGGTGTAGATCTCGTTGAACTCGCGAAAGCCCGCCTCGGTGAACGGCGCCGGCGAGCGCAGTTCGCAGGCGCAGAAGGCGGCCGGCGGCCGGCCGAGCGAGGCGAGGTGCCGCTCGATGCGCTCGAAGCCCTCGCGCAGCGGCACCACGCGCGAGAAACGGGCGCGCTCGATGCGCAAGCCCGATTCCGCAGCCACCCCCGCCGAGTACTGCGAGACGGCCGGGATGTAGCGATAGCCGCCGCCGGCGAGGATCCGGGTACTCATTGCATCCACCTCCACGAAAGACGAAACGAAAAAAGGAAGAAACGAGGAACGAAAGCCGCGCGCACGAAGGAAACGCTCAGTCCGCGAGCGCGCCGAGATAGGCGCGACGCACCGACGGGTCGGCGAGCAGCGCGTCGCTCGCACCGTGCTGCGTGACCCTTCCCGTGTCCATCACGTAGGCCGTCGTCGAGACCTCGAGCGCCGCAACCACGTCCTGCTCGACGACGAGGATCGTCAGCCCCTCGCGGTTCAGCGCGAGCAGCGCCTCGACGAGCTGCTCGACGAGCAGCGGCGAGAGCCCGAGCGAGAGCTCGTCGATCATCAGCAGCCGCGGCGCGCTCATCAGGCCGCGGCCGATCGCGCACATCTGCTGCTCGCCGCCCGACAGCGTTCCCGCCGCCTGCCGGCGCCGCTCCTGCAGCTTCGGGAAGATGGCGTAGACGCGCTCGAGGTCGCGCGCGACCTCGCCCGCGCCGCCGCGCAGGTACGCGCCCATCAGCAGGTTCTCCTCGACGCTCATCGCGCCGAACAGCCGCCGGCCTTCGGGAACGTGCGCGATGCCCAGTTCCAGCACGCGCGCCGGATCGGAACCCGGCAGTTCGGCGCCCTGCCAGACGATGCGGCCGTCGCGCGTCGGCACGAGCCCGGAGATCGTGCGCATCAGCGTCGACTTGCCGGCGCCGTTCGAACCGATCAGCGCGGTGATCTCGCCCTCGCGCACCGCGAGGTCGACGCCCCACAGCACGGTGACCGGACCGTATCCCGCCTGCAGGGACTCGACGCGCAGCAGCTCGCGCGCCGATGCGCCGGCGGCCGTCGACGCTTCGTTCGTCGGGTTCATCGCGCCACCTCGGCCGCGCGCTGCGCGTATTTCTTGCCGAGGTAGGCCTCGACGACCTGCGGATCGGCGACGACCTCGGCGGGCGGTCCGTCGGCGATCAGCGCGCCGTTGTGCAGGACGACGACGCGCGACGACACCGCGAGCACGACCTTCATCAGGTGCTCGATGAGCACGATCGTCACGCCCGATCCGGCGATGCGGCGGATCAGCGCCATCGCCTGCTCGACCTCGGCCGAGTTCAGCCCCGCGTTCACCTCGTCGAGGAACAGCAGTTTCGGATTCATCGCGAGCGCCTTCGCCAGCTCCAGGCGCTTGCGCATCGCGAGCGTCAGGTTCGCCGCCGGCAGGCCCGCGTGCTCGCGAAGGCCGACGAAGGCGAGCTTCTGCTCGGCGAGCTCGCCGGCCTCGCGCATGCCGATGCCCGCCGAGAAGAGCGCTGCCGCGCGCACGTTGTCGAGCACCGAGAGATCGGGGAAGGGCTGCACGACCTGGAAGGTGCGCGCGATGCCGCCGCGCGCCGTCCGGTACGGACGCAGCCGCGTGATGTCGCGCCCTTCGTAGAGCACGCGCCCGCTGCTCGCACGGTGCACGCCGGTGATCACGTTCACCAGCGTCGTCTTGCCGGCGCCGTTCGGGCCGATCAGCCCGAGCACCTCGCCGGAACCGATCGACAGCGACACCTGGTCGAGCGCCTGCAGCCCGCCGAAGCGGCGCGAAACCGACTCGAGCCGCATCAGCTCAGCCACGGGTCACCTCGCGCATCGCGCCGGGCACCGACGGCGCGGGACGCAGCCGGTAGCCGAGCGAGACCATGCCGTGCGGCAGGAAGAGCAGCAGCACGACGATGAGGAAGCCGAGCACGCCGCTGTGCACCTGCAGCCAGTTGCGCCAGACGAACTCCTCGATGCCGAGGAAGGCGAAGGCGCCGAGCACCGCGCCGACGGTGGAGCCGAGCCCGCCGAGCAGCACCATGACGATCGGCTTGACCGCGAGCAGGACGTCGTAGACGTCGGGAGGCTCGATGTAGTGGACCCAGCCCGCGTACAGCGTCCCGGCCATCGCGACGAAGACGCCCGACAGCGCGAAGGCGAGCGACTTGTAGAGCGTGGCGTTCACTCCGATCATGTCGGCCGCCGACTCGTTCTGCCGGATGCACGCGAGGCCGAAGCCCAGCCGCGAGCGCTGCACGGCGAGGACGACGAGCACGCAGGCGAGCAGCAGCGCCCACATCGCGCGGAAGAAGAAGGTGGCCTCGAACTCGACGCTCGCGCCGCTGCCGAGGTCGAGCGGGATGTTCAGCCCCATGCCGCCGCCGGTGAGGTCGGTGGCCGAATTCGTCAGCTCGCGCAGCACCTCCGCGACGGCGAGGCTCGCGATGGCGAAATAGTGCCCGCGCAGGCGCAGCAGCACCCAGCCGAGCAGCATGGCGGCGGCGAAAGCCATCGCGCCGGCAGCGCAGATCGCGAGCGCGAGCGGCGCGCCCTTCGACAGCAGCACGCCGCCGGTGTACGCCCCCAGCCCGAAGAACGCGGCGGTCGCGAAGGACGGATATCCGGCCATGCCGCCGATCACGTTCCACGACACCGCGAGGATGGCGTACATGCAGGCGGTCGTCGCGAGCCGCAGCGTGTACGACTCGCCGAACCAGGGCAGCGCCCCGAAGGCGACGAGCGCGACGAGCAGCGCGACCGAGGACGCGGTACCCGAGCGCGCCCTCATTCGAAGCCCCGCTTGCCGAGCAGCCCCTGCGGCCGGAAGATCAGGAAGCCGATCAGCAGTGCGAAGGACAGCGTGACCGCGTGCTCGGGGCCGATCGCCATCGCGCCGAAGCTCTCCACGAGCCCGAGCACGAGCCCGCCGAGCACCGCGCCGGGCACGCTGCCCAGCCCGCCGAGCACGCAGACGACGAAGGCCTTGCCCAGGTACGGAAGCGCCGACAGCGGCGAGATCGGGAAGATCAGTGCGAGCAGCACGCCGGCGCAGCCGGCCATCGCCGCGCCCAGCCCGAAGGCGGCCGCGTAGGTCGCCGCCACGTCGACGCCCATCAGCCGCGCAGCGTCACGGTCGAGGCGCACCGCGATGATCGCGCGCCCCATCCGCGTCCGGCGCAGCAGCACGTAGAGTGCGCCGGTGAGCACGAGCGCGAAGACGGTGGCGACGAGCCGGTCCACCGGCACGACGACCGAGCCCCACGCGACCGTACCGAGCGGCGGATCGAGGATCAGCTTGCGGTAGTCGGCCTTGAACGCGAGGATCATCGCGTTGTTCAGGATGAGGTCCATCCCGAAGGTGAGGGTCAGCGTGACGAGCACCGGCGCCGCCATCACGCGGTTGAGCACGCCGCGCTGCACCAGGTAGCCGACCGCGAAGAAGAGCGGCGCGGCGATCGCCAGCGTGACCCACGGGCTGAACCCGATCGAGTGGTAGGCGCCCCAGGCGAGGTAGGACCCGAGCACGATGAACGAACCGTGCATCAGGTTGATGACGTTGAGCACGCCCCAGACGAGCGAGAAGCCGGCGGCGATGCACGCGTACAGGCAGCCGAGCACCACGCCGTTGACGAGGATCTGCAGGAACATGGGTGTCGCCGGGGCGGCCCCCGGCGTTTCTCACTGCTGCATGCCGACGCCGAGCTTGAGTTCGCCCTGCTTGATCTCGGGCGGATGCACGACGACCGTCTTGCCGCCCTGGATCTGGAAGACCGGCGGCTCGAGCGAGTTGATCTGGCCGTTCGCACCGAAGCGCACCGGACCCCAGAAGGTGACGACGTCCATCGCGGCGAGCGCGTCGCGCACCTTGTCCCGGTCGAGCGAACCGACCTTCTCGATCGCCATCTGGAACAGCGCGCCCGACACCGACGACGACGCCTGCGCATAGTCGGGCGTCGCGTTGTACTTCGCGCGGAACAGCTTCACGTAGTTCTCGGCGGTGCCGAAGATGTCCTTGCCCTGGTAGCGCACGGCCGGGTGCCACCAGGCGGCGCTGCTGACGTTCTCGGCGCCGGCGCCGGTCGCGTCGGTGAACTCCTGGTACGCCGGCCCGGCGATCATCGTCACCACCGGCGCGCCGATGCGCTGGTCCGACATCTGCTTGCGGATCAGCACGAGATCGTTGATGTACCCGGTGACGAAGATCCAGTCGGCGCCGGAGGCCTTCACCTGCGCGAGTGCCGACGAATGGTCCATCGTGTTGATCGCGTACTTCTCGAACATCGCGACCTCGAGGCCCTGCTTCTTCGCCGACTTCTCCATCTCCTGGGCGATCGCCAGCGGGAAGAGGTCGTTGCGCGCGATGATCGCGACGCGCTTCACCTCCGGCGCCTTCTGCCCGACGATCTGCGTCAGCGGCGTCGTCAGCGTGTCGTTCGGCGTGAACGTGCCGAACAGGTACTTGTAGCCCTGGTCGTAGACCTGCGCCGACGAAGCCGTCGAGGCGATCGTCGGCACCTTGTACTTCTCGCTGACCGTGCTCGCCGCCTTCGCGGCGCCCGAGCCGAAGGGCGAGAACAGGAAGTGCACCTTCTCCTGCGTGATCAGCTGCTCGGCCGCCTGCACGGCGCGCGGCGTGTTCGACTGGTAGTCGGTGTAGACGATCTCGACCTTCATCTTCCTGCCGCCGACGTCGATGCCGCCCGCCTTGTTGACCTCCTCCGCCCACAGGTCGTAGCCCTGCTGCTGCTTCAGCGCCTCCGGCGCGAGCGCGCCGGTGAGCGGCAGCGGCGCGCCGAAGCGGATGCTTTCCTGCGCGGCGGCGTTCGGGGAGAAGACGAGCGGGGCGGCAGCGACTGCGGCACACGCCAGCGTGCGGCGAAGCGATCGGGCGGTCATGGTGTCTCCTGGTCGGGTCGACGTCGAGGGCGCGTCGTTGCAGGCGATCGAGTCTAATAGACCTATTGATCGCAGGGAACCGCCGATTTGCGAGCGCAGCGTTCCAGGAATTGGAACGGTCATGCCGGCCTTCCCCGCTACGGCGTGCCCAGCAGGAAGTAGAGGGCGTGATGCCCGTTGCCTCCGATGCCGAAGCCGATGTACGCGGGGCCGAACGACGTCTCCGCCGCGGCGAAGACCGACGCCGACCACAGCGTCCCGGTCGAGGACGGACCGGTGTACAGCCGTCCGACCCGTCCCACCTCCGCCGATGCGCCGAGGTACGCGCCGGAGCCGATCAGCGACGGCAGACGCAGCGTGCGGTTGTAGTAGCTCAGCGTCGCGAGCGCGGCGCGCTCGCCGGCGAACTGGCCGATCCGGTAACCCGACAGACGGAAAGGACCGCCCAGCGTGAATGCGTCGAAGACCGGCAGGCGGCTTCCCGGCGCGGCACCGCCGGAGGCCGCCAGCCGGAACGTGTGCTGCTTGATGCTGTAGGCGCCGGACCAGAGTCCCTCGATGCGGCGGTAGCTGCCCTGCCCGTTGCCTTCCGTACCGACGAAGGCGCTGATGGCGGTGCGGTGGCCGGATCGCGGGAACCAGGGCGTGTCGAGGCGGTCGCCGAAGAGCATCGCCTTGACGCCCCGAACGCGCGCGTCGATGCTCGGAAGCACCGGATCGCCGGTGGACACGCCTGCGTCCACCGCGCGCAGCAACGGACCCACGCGCAACTCGCCCCAGGTGCCGAACACGGCGCCGACGTCGGCGCCCACGCGCCACTCGCGGGCACGATATTCGGCAACGCGATCGTCTCCGACGTACACGGGTATGACCGAGCGCCCGATCTGCCCGTAGGGCGCGACGAAGTATCGTCCGGGTCGGTCGAGGGGCTGGTAGAACTCGGTGAACAGGTAGTTGTCGCGTCCGATCTGCGCCTCGGCCAGCCACTCGCCCCCGTATCGATTCAGCCAGGTGCGGCGATAGCTGACCAGCGCGTTGAACGACGCCTCGCCGCGAAAGTCGGACGCCAGCCCGAGGCCGAAACGCAGGTAGTCCGGACCGACCGAGCGCTCCTGCACGTCGATCACGAGCGTGCGGCGTCCGGGCCGTCGTTCGATGCGATAGTCCACGCGGTCGAAATCACCGCGGCCGAAGACCCGGCGCAGGTCGGACGCGAGCGTCGATGCGTCGAGCTCTTCGCCGGGACGCGTCCGCAGCAATCCCTGGAGCACTTCGGGGTTCGTGCGCTCGAGTCCTTCGAAGCGGATCTCGTCGACGCGGCCCAGCGCCTGCGGCCGCGCCACCTGGGCATCGCGCAGCGCCGCGTACTCCGCCGGCGGCAGGCTGTACCGCGCGAGCGCCGGGGCGACGGCGCGGGCCGCACGCTCGCCGAGCCCGATCGCCTCGACCTGTCGCTCGAAGTCCCACGCGGAGATGTCGCCCAGATCGGGCGTGACCAGCACGTCGCGCTCGCCGAGCGCGGCCCGTTGACGATCGACCGTTTCCTTGCCGAGCAGGTTCACGAGCTGGCCGACGATGCTCAGCACCGAGGTGATCTCGTCGCGCTTCATTGCCGGCGTCGAGATGTCCACCGCGATGACGACGTCGGCGCAGGCCGCCCGCACGACGTCGATGGGCAGGTTGTTCGCGATGCCGCCGTCGACCAGCATGCGCCCCATGACTTCGACCGGCAGCACGGCTCCGGGAATCGCCATGCTCGCGCGCATCGCCTGGCGCAGGCTGCCGCCCGCGAGAACGACCTCCTCGCCGGACTCGATGTCGGCCGCGACGGCTCGATAGGGAATGGCCAGGCGATCGAAATCGCCGACGCCTTCGGCGGGCGCGGCCAGTTGCCGAAGGAAACTCTCGATGGAGACGCCGGCGACGACACCGCGCGGCACACGGAGGGCGCCGTCCCTCACGCCGAACTCCGGGGCGAACAGGCCCTTGTAGTCGTCGGCCTTGCGCCGCACCGACAGCTCGCCGCGCGGAGGTCGGTCCACGAAGACGTCGCTCCAGTCCGTGTCGCGGACCAGCCGCTCCATCCCGGCCGGCGTGTTGCCGGCGGCATAGGCTCCGCCGACGACGGCCCCCATGCTGGTCCCCGCGACGCAATGCACCGGAACCCGCAGTTCCTCCAGGACCTTCAACACGCCGATGTGCGCGGCCCCTCGTGCGCCGCCGCCCGACAATGCCAGGCCGATGCGGGGCTGCGTTCGCTCCACCGCGAATTCGCTCTGCTGCGCGATCGAAGACGGCAGCATGGCGACGAACGACACCGTGACCACGAGTGCGGCGCAGGGGCGCATCGTTCACTCCGGTTCGGCCCATCGGGGGGATCCGTCTGCGCTCGATGATAGCCGCCGGCCGATGCCGGTGGCGACCCGCGCGCGTCACGCCCGCGGCGATTCGCCGCCGGGCGACGCGCCCGCCGCGGCGGCGCGCGCACCGGCGCCCGGCGGGCGCTTCGTCCGCCTGCTGCCGGTCGACATCATGGCTTTCATGGTCGCGACCGCGGCTGCGGCCGCCGGCGACAGCGTGCGGGCCGCGCTCGCCACGAGCGTCACGCGGGTGGCGCTGAGCGGGGGCTCGTCGAGCGGCACCGCGGCGAGGCGTCCGTCGATCACCTCGGCGCGCACGGAATCGAGCGGCAGGAACGTGACGCGGTCGCTCGCGAGCACGAGACGCCAGGCGAAGGCGAGCGTGTTCGTCTCGACGACGGTGCGCAGCTCGAGCCGGTGCATCGCGCGCACGCGATCGATCAGCTGGCGGATGCCGAAGGAGCGGTTCGGCAGCACGATCGGCCAGCGGGCGACGTCGGCGAGGCGGCACTTGCGCCGGCGCGCGAGCGGATGCGACGGCCGCACGATCGCGCACAGCGGCTGGTTCATGAACGCGAGCTCGAGCAGGTCGCGGCGCGGCGAGCCGCCGAACACGATCCCGAAATCGACCTCGTGCTCGGCGACCGCTTCGGCGACACGATGCGAGCCGAAGGCCGAGACGGTGAGGTTCAGGCCTTCGTGCTCGGCGAGGAAGCGCTCGGTGAACGCCGGCATCAGCCCGGCGAGCAGCCCTTCGACGCACGCGATGTCGACGTGTCCGCGGTGCAGCAGCTCGTACTCGTGGATCTGCGCGCGAAGCGCGTCGAGGCGCACGCGCGTGTCGTCGGCGAAGTCGAGCAGCAGGCGGCCGGCGGCCGTGGGGGCCATGCCGCGCGAGCGGCGCTCGAAGAGCTGCACGCCGAGCTCTTGCTCGAGCGCGGCGATCTGCCGGCTGACCGCGCTCTGCGCGACGAACAGCCGCTCCGCCGCGCGGCGCAGCGAACCCTGCCGCGCGACCTCCCGGAAGTACCTTAGACTCGCCGTCTCGATCAACCCGACGCCCTCGCGTTCGACGGCGCAATGGTACCGATGCAGACCGAAGCGATCCTCTCTCCATACGACGGATCCGTCGTCGGACACATGCCGGTGTCCGGCGAAGCCGAGATCGAGGCCGCCATCGCACGCGCGCAGCGCGCATTCGCGACGCTGCGCCGCCTGCCGCGATTCGCGCGCGCCGACGTGCTCGATCGCGCGTCTTCGCTGGTGCGCGAGCGACGCGACGAGTTCGTCGCGCTGATCGCGGCCGAGGCCGGAAAGCCGTTGTACGACGCGCGCGGCGAGGTCTCGCGTGCGATCTTCAACCTGGCGAACGCGGCGGCCGAGGCGCGCCGCTTCGGCGGCGACGAAGTGCCGCTCGACATGGACGCCGGCGTCTTCGAGTACCAGACGACCGACGCGAGCGGGCGCGCGCTTTCGCTCGACGCGCTCGATGCCGACGCGCTGGCGAAGGTGCGGCGGCGGGTCGGCATCGCACGCCGCTATCCGATCGGGCTCGTGCTCGCGATCGCACCGTTCAACTTCCCGCTGAACCTGGTGCTGCACAAGGTGGCGCCGGCGCTTGCCGTCGGCAACGCCGTCGTGCTCAAGCCCGCGCCGCAGACGCCGCTCACCGCGCGCCTGCTGCAGCAGGTGTTCGCCGAAGCAGGGCTGCCCGAAGGCGCGCTCGAGGTCTGCCACTGCCCGGTGTCGCTCGCCGAGAAGATGGTGCGCGACGAGCGATTCGCGATGGTGAGCTTCACCGGCAGCGCGAAGGTCGGCTGGCACATCAAGGACATCGCCGGACGCAAGAAGGTCGCGCTCGAGCTCGGCGGCAACGGCGCGGTGATCGTCGCCGAAGACGCGGACCTCGACTACGCCGCCGCGCGCTGCGTGCGCGGCGGCGTCGTCTACGGCGGCCAGTACTGCATCGGCGTGCAGCGCATCCTCGTGCATCGCAGCGTGGAAGCTTCGTTCGTCGCGAAGCTCGTCGCGAAGGTCGAGGCGTGCCGCGTCGGCAACCCGCTCGACGAAGGCGTCGACGTCGGACCGGTGATCGACGAGGGCGCCGCGAAGCGCATCCAGTCGTGGGTCGACGAGGCCGTCGCGCAGGGCGCGCGCGTACTCGCCGGCGGAAGCCGCGAGCGCGCCGTGGTCCGGCCGACCGTGCTCGCCGATACGCGCCCGGGAATGAAAGTCGAGGACGAGGAGATCTTCGGGCCGGTATTGACCGTGAACGCCTACGACGACTTCGACGAAGCGGTCGCGCGCGCCGCCGACTCGCGCTACGGACTGCAGGGCGGGATCTTCACGCAGGACCTGCGCCGCGCCTTCCGCGCGATCGACGAATGGGAAGTCGGCGGACTGATGATCAACGACGTGCCGATCTACCGGATCGACAACATGCCCTTCGGCGGCTGGAAGGAGTCGGGATTCGGGCGCGAAGGGACTCGCTACGCGATGGAGGAGATGAGCGAGATCCGGCACCTGGTGATCAACTACGGGTGATCGGGGGGCGGCGCGGCGACGGCATATGGATATGCGATGCGCGCGAAGCGGGTGCGTGCGG
>JBIQJM010000067.1:0-17060 GCA_044507525.1 Burkholderiales bacterium | reverse complement strand
TCATCAGCTCCGACGGCTGCAGGTTCAGCACGTACAGCGACAGCCAGCGGCGCGCGCCGTAGACCTCCTTGCCGACGCCCGGGATCAGCACGACGACGAGCAGCACGAGGCCCAGCAGGAAGAGCCACTTCGCCCACTCCTGCAGGCGGGCGATCGGGATCGAGAACGCGGCCAGACCGGCGACGCCGCCGACCGCCAGCGCGAAGGCGTGCCGCATCAGGAAGTGCGTCGACGAGTAGCTCGCGAAGCGGTTCGAATCGGGCAGTGCGATCGACGCCGAGTACACCATCACGAGGCCGATCAACAGCAGCGCGCCGACCACCCACAGCAGCGCGTGATCGACGCTCTGCGCGGCGCGCGACGGCGCCGCGGTCAGCGTGCGCCTTCGATCGAAGCGCGACGCGCCCGGACGCGCATCCGCCGGCACCGCGCGCGCGGTGCGCAGCCTCCCAGGCAGGCGCAGGCTCAGCACGACCGTTCCCCCGCGTCGCCGTCGGTGGGGTCGCCCGGGTCGTGCGCGCCCGTGCCGTCCGCATCGTGCGCGCCGCCGCCCGAGGGCGCGAGCGCGCGCACCGCGTGCACGAAGCATCGTCCGCGATGCTCGTAGTCGCGAAACATGTCGAGGCTCGCGCACGCGGGCGACAGCAGCACCGCCTCGCCGTCGCGCGCGTCCGCGCTCGCGCGCCGAACCGCCTCCTCGAGCGACGCGCACGCGACGAGCGGGACCTCGCTCGCCGCCAGCGCTTCCTGCAGGCGCGGCGCGTCCGCGCCGATCAGGTAGACCGAGGCCGCGTGCCGGCGAACCGGCTCGGCGAGCGCGGAGAAGTCCTGTCCCTTGCCGTCGCCGCCGGCGATCAGCCGGCAGCGCCTGCCGAGTCCGCGCAACGCGGCGACGGTCGCGCCGACGTTCGTTCCCTTGCTGTCGTCGTAGTACTCGACGCCGTCGATCGTCGCGACCAGCTGGCAGCGATGCGGCTCGCCGGCGTAGCTGCGCAGCGCGTGCAGCAGCCTGGCCATCGGAACGCCGATCGCATCGCACAGCGCGAGCGCGGCGAGCGCGTTGAGCCGGTTGTGCTGCCCGCGGATGCGCAGCGCGTCGGCGGGCATCAGGCGGCGTACGTGGAAGCCGGCTGCGGCGCGCCGTCGGCGGGACGATGCGGAGGCACTCGGGTCTTCCTCGGGCTGCGCGTGCACCAGCCAGTCGATGCCGCTCTCGTGGACGAGCCCGAAGTCGCCGGCGGCGGCCGGCGCGTCGGCGCCGAAGGAGACGGCCCGCTGCGACGAGGTCGCAGCGCGCGGCGCGCTGCGTTCGTCGCCGCGATCGAAGACGGCGACGCGCGCATGCGCGAAGACGCGTTGCTTGGCGTCGAGGTAGCTCTGCATCGACGCGTGCCAGTCGAGGTGGTCC
This sequence comes from Burkholderiales bacterium, assembly GCA_044507525.1. Lineage (GTDB taxonomy): Bacteria > Pseudomonadota > Gammaproteobacteria > Burkholderiales > Burkholderiaceae_E > Zeimonas. The sequence continues at coordinate 15,652 of JBIQJM010000067.1, read as the reverse complement.
TCGGCGACGTTGACCACGGCCGCCGCATCGGGCGAGAAGCTGCGCGCCAGCGCGAGCTGGAAGCTCGACAGCTCGAGCACCCAGGTCGCGGGCAGGCGATCGGCGTCGAGCGCCTCGCGCAGCGCGTCGAGCATCGGCGGGCGGATGTTGCCCGCGCAGACGACGTCGACACCCGATTCGCGGCACAGGTGCGCGGCGAGTGCGGTCGTCGTCGTCTTTCCGTTGGTCCCGGTGACGGCAACGACCTGCGGCGAGTAGCCGCTGCCGCGCAGGTCGGCGAGCGCCTGCGCGAAGAGCTCGAGTTCGCCCGCCACCGCGATGCCGCGCTCGATCGCGAGCGCGTGAAAGCCGGCCGACGGTCCCTTCTCGATCGACAGCCCCGGGCTCCACGCCACGAGGTCGATGCCGTCGAGCCAGTGCTCGGCCCACGCCGGGCCTTCGAGGTAGCGGATGCCCGCGATCGCGTCGCGCAGCGCCGGCCACGCGGCGAGCCCGTCGCCGTTCGCGCTGCGCGTGTCGGCGACGCGCACGTTCGCGCCCTGGCGTGCGAGCCAGCGCACCATGGCGACGCCCGAGTCGCCCAGTCCGAGAACGAGCGCGGTGCGGCCGGCGAGATCGAAGAGTCCGGGCTGCGGCGGCGTGCGTCCGGTCATCAGCGCAGCTTCAGCGTCGACAGGCCGAACAGGACCAGCATCATCGTGACGATCCAGAACCGCACGACGACCTGGCTCTCCTTGACGCCGCCCACCTCGAAGTGGTGGTGCAGCGGCGCCATGCGCAGGATGCGGCGCCCCTCGCCGTAGCGCCGCTTCGTGTACTTGAAGTACCCGACCTGCAGCATCACCGACAGCGTCTCGGCGACGAAGACGCCGCCCATGATGAAGAGCACGATCTCCTGGCGGGCGATCACCGCGACCGTGCCGAGCGCGGCGCCGAGCGCCAGCGCGCCGACGTCGCCCATGAACACCTGCGCCGGGTACGTGTTGTACCAGAGGAAACCGAGCCCCGCGCCCGCGATCGCCGCGCAGAACACGGTGAGCTCGCCCGCGCCGGGGATGTGCGGGATCAGCAGGTACTTGGCGAACACCGCGTTGCCGGTGACGTACGCGAACAGGCCGAGCGCCGAGCCGACCATCACCGACGGCATGATCGCCAGTCCGTCGGCGCCGTCGGTGAGGTTGACCGCGTTGCTCGAGCCGACGATGACGAACCAGGTCAGCACGATGAAGCCGTAGACGCCGAGCGGATAGGCGACGTTCTTGAAGAAGGGGACGATGAGGTCGGCGCCCGCGGGCAGGTCGGTGAAGCCGTGCGAGACCCAGTCGACGAAGAGCGACAGCGCCTCCGCGTTCGACTGCGCGGGAACGGAGAACGCGAGGTAGACGGCGGCGAACAGGCCGATCAGCGACTGCCAGAAGAACTTCTGCTTCGCCGACATTCCGCGCGGATCGCGGTGCACGATCTTCCGGTAGTCGTCGATCCAGCCGATCCAGCCGAAGCCGAGCGTGACGATCAGCACGATCCAGACGAAGCGGTTCGTGAGATCCGCCCACAGCAGCGTCGCCGCGGCGACCGAGATCAGGATCAGCGCGCCGCCCATCGTCGGCGTTCCCGACTTGGTCAGGTGCGTGCGCGGCCCGTCGCTGCGCACCGCCTGGCCGATCTTCATTCCGGCGAGCTTGCGGATCAGCGACGGGCCGAAGAGCAGGCCGATCGCCAGCGCCGTGAGCGCGGCGAGCACCGCGCGCAGCGTGATGTAGCCGAAGACCGCGAACGCCCGCGTGTCCTGCGCCAGCCATTGGGTGAGTTCGAGCAGCATCGCGGTCAGGCCGGCACCGGGCTCTCGGCGAGCGCGTCGACGACGCGCTCCATCCGCATGAAGCGCGAACCCTTGACGAGCACGGTCACGCCGTCGCCCATCAGCGCGGCCGCGCTCGCGACCAGCGAGTCGACGTCGGCGTGGTGCGCCGCGCCCGCGCCGAAGGCGTCGACCGCGTCGGCGCTCGCCGCACCGAGCGCGAGCAGGCGCTCGACCCCCCGCTCGCGCGCATACGCGCCGATCTCGCGGTGGAACTGCGGACCGCGCTCGCCGACTTCGCCCATGTCGCCGAGCACCAGCACGCGAAGGCCCCGGCATCCGGCGAGCACGTCGATCGCGGCGCGCACGGAGTCGGGGTTGGCGTTGTAGGTGTCGTCGATGAGCGCTGCGCCGCCCGTACCGCGGCGGCGCACGAGGCGACCCGTCGCGGGGACGAAGCGCTCGAGGCCGCGCGCGATGGTCGCCGCGTCGATCGCCAGCGCATGCGCGCACGCGGCCGCGGCGAGCGCGTTGCGCACGTTGTGCAGGCCGTCGACCGGCAGCCGCACCGTCGCACGCGCCTCGCCGACCCTCATCTCGAATTGCGCGGACTCGGCGTGCGCGGACGCGGCGACCTCGAAGCGCTGCAGCGCGTCCTCGAGGCCGAATTCGATCCTCCGCCGCGGCCCGGCAAGCGTTCGCCATAACGGCGCCTGCTCGTCGTCGCCCGGAAAGACCGCGATGCCTCGATCCCGCAGCGCGGCGATCGACGCGCCGTTCTCGCGTGCTGAGCCTTCCGTGCCATCGAGGAACTCCTGGTGTTCGCGCTGCGCGTTGTTCACGAGCGCGATGTCGGGCCGCGCCACCGCCGCCAGCCAGGCGATCTCGCCCGGGTGGTTGGTGCCGAGCTCGATCGCGGCCGCGCGGTGCGAGGCGCGCAGTCGCAGCAGCGTCAGCGGGACGCCGACGTCGTTGTTGAAGTTGCCCTGCGTCGCGAGCCGGCCGTCCTCGCCGTAGGCCTCGGCGAGCACCGCCGCCAGCATCTGCTTGACCGTCGTCTTGCCGTTGGCACCGGCGATGGTGACCACCTGCACGTCGAAGCGCGAACGCCAGCCGCGCGCGATCTCGCCGAGCGCGCGGCGCGTATCGTCGACCCGGATCGCCGGCGGTCGGATGCCCTCGACCCAGCGATCGAAGAGCACGGCCGCCGCCCCCGCCGCCTGCGCGTCGCCGATGAAAGCGTGCGCGTCGAAACGCTCGCCGCGCAGCGCGACGAAGAGTTCGCCGGGCGCGATCGAGCGCGTATCGGTGCAGACGCCGGTCACGCGCACCGACGGCTCGCCGTACAGGCGACCGCCCGAGAGCCAGCCGAACAGCTCGCGCAGCTCAAGCATCGCCGTCCGCCTGCGGCGCATGCAGCCATCGGCGCGCCACTTCGAGGTCGGAGAACGGCAGCCGCTCGCCGGCGATCTCCTGCCAGGCCTCGTGTCCCTTGCCGGCGATCAGCACGACGTCCTCGGGCGCCGCCGACTGCAGCACGCTGCGGATCGCCTGTTCGCGGTCGAGCTCGGTGAGCCAGGGCTCGCGCATGAAGCCCGCACGGATGTCGGAGACGATCCGGAACGGCGTCTCGCTGCGCGGGTTGTCGCTCGTGACGACGACGCGATCGGCATAGCGCTCGACGACCATGCCCATCAGCGGCCGCTTGCCGGGATCGCGGTCGCCGCCGGCGCCGAAGACGCACCACAAGGCTCCGCGCCGCGCCTCGGTGATCGGACGCAGCGCGTGCAGCACGTTCATCAGCGCGTCGGGCGTGTGCGCGTAGTCGACGACGACGAGCGGCCTGCCGTCGACGACGATGCGCTGCATGCGGCCCGGAATCGGCTGCAGGCCCTCGAGCCGGTGCATCGCCTCGTCGAAGGGCATGCCGTGCGTGAGCCAGACCCCGGCGGCGGCGAGCGCGTTGACGACGTTGAACTGGCCGATCGTCTGCAGGCGGATCTCGGCGCGACCGTAGTCGCCGCCGATCGAGACCTGCGCGCCGCTCGCCTGCTCGACGATGCGGTACGCCGAGAGCTTCTTCTTCGCGCGCCAGCCGTGCTCGCCGGGCAGGTGTCCGAACGCGAGCGAGCCGATCGTCCCGGCGAGCGGATCGAGCACCCTCGGCGCGACCGGATCGTCGCCGTTGATCAGCGCGTTGCGCAGCCCCGGCCACGAGAACAGCCGCAGCTTCGCCGCCAGGTACGCCTCCTCGGTGCCGTGGTAGTCGAGGTGGTCGCGCGTGAAGTTCGTCAGCACCGCGGTGTCCAGGCGCAGGCCGTTCAGGCGGCCCTGGTCGATGCCGATCGACGACGCCTCCATCGCCACCGCCTCGACGCCCGCGTCGACGAAGGCGGCGAGCATGCGCTGCAGCGCCACTGCGTCGGGCGTCGTCAGGCCGAAGGACTCGAGCCGCGGCGGCGATTCGGCGCCGACGATGCCGCTGCCCAGCGTGCCGATCACGGCGCAGCGCTTTCCGGCCGCGGAGAAGCCGCTCGCCGTCCACTGCGTGGTCGTCGTCTTGCCGTTGGTGCCGGTGACGGCGACCACCTCCAGGCGCTGCGCCGGATGTCCGTAGTACTCGGCCGCGATCGGGCCGGCGAGCAGGCGCAGGTCGTCGACGGCGCGCACCCGCGAATCGCGCGAAGCCTCCGCGCTCATCCCGGCGGCGTTCGCGTTTTCCGCTTCGTGCAGGACCGCTGCCGCGCCCGCGACGAGCGCGGCGTCGACGTGGCGACGTCCGTCGTCGTGCGCGCCGGGCCACGCGAGAAAGGCGTCGCCCGGACGCAGCGCACGGCTGTCGGACACGAGCGCGGCACCCGGCGCCAGCACCGAGCGCAGCCACGCGGCGAGCGCGGCCGCGCGCTCGCCGGCGCCGGCGCCGGTCGACGCGTGCTGCCGCTCGCCGTCGGAGGCGCGGGGCCCGGTCACAGCGACGCTCCGGCGTGCTGCGCCGCAGGCGGGGGGATGTCCAGCTGCACGACGGTGGAATCGGGCGGCACGCGCAGCGTGCGCAGCGTGTCGCCGGCGATGCGCGAGAACACCGGCGCAGCGACGAGGCCGCCGTAGTACTTGCCCGCCGTCGGCTCGTCGACCATGACGGCGACGATCACGCGCGGGTCGGAGGCCGGCGCGAAGCCGACGAAGGACGAGATGTACTTGTTGACGTACTTGCCGCCGTCGCGCTTGTGCGCGGTGCCCGTCTTGCCGGCGACGCGGTACCCCGAGATCTGCGCCTGCGGCGCGGTGCCGCCGGGACCGGCAGCCAGCTCGAGCATGTGCCGCACGGCGCGCGCCGTCGACGGCTGCAGGACCCGCTCGCCTTCGACCGGGCCGTCCTGCTTGAACATCGAGACCGGCAGCAGCTCGCCGTCGGTGGCGAACACCGAGTACGAACGCGCGAGCTGCAGCAGCGAGACCGACAGCCCGTAGCCGTAGGACATCGTCGCCTGCTCGATCGGGCGCCAGCTGCGGTAGGGGCGCAGCCGCCCTGCGACCGCGCCGGGGAAGCCGATGCGCGGCGCCTGGCCGAGGCCGATCGCCGAGAACATCTCCCACATGCGCTCGGCCGGCATCGCGAGCGCCATCTTCGCCGTGCCGACGTTCGAGGATTTCTGGACGACCTCCTCGACGGTGAGCGGGCCGTGCGGATGCGCGTCGCCGATCGTCGCGCGGCCGATCCGCAGCCGTCCCGGCGCGGTCTGGATCACGGTGTCGGGCCGCACCTGCCCGAGCTCGATCGCGAGCGCCGCGGTGAACGGCTTGATCGTCGAACCCGGCTCGAAGGTGTCGGTGATCGCGCGGTTGCGCAACTGCGCGCCGGTGAGCTGATCGCGCTGGTTGGGGTTGTACGTCGGCCAGTTCGCCAGCGCGAGGATCTCGCCGGTGTGCACGTCGAGCACGACCGCCGCACCGGCCTTCGCCTTGTGCTCGCGCACCGCGTCACGCAGCGCGTCGAAGGCGAGGAACTGGATCGTGCTGTCGATCGACAGCGCGAGGTCGCGCCCGTTGTGCGGCTCGCGCACCGCCTCGACGTTCTCGACGACGCGGCCGTAGCGGTCGCGGATCACGCGCCGGCTGCCGGGCTTGCCGGCGAGATCCGGGTTGCGCGCCAGCTCGATGCCTTCCTGCCCGACGTCCTCGACGTTGGTGAAGCCGACGACGTGCGCGATCGTCTCGCCCTGCGGGTAGTGACGCTTGAACTCGCGTTGCTGGTGGATGCCGGCGATGCGCAGCGCCGCGACGCGTTCGGCGACGTCGGCGTCGACCTGCCGCTTGAGGTAAAGGAAGCTGCGATCGGCGGCGTCCGCCAGCTTGCGCCGCAGGTCGCGCTCGCTCGTCTGCAGCAGCTTCGCGAGTTCGGCGAACTGCTGCGGGCTCGCCTCCACCTGCTCCGGAATCGCCCAGACCGCGCGCGCCGGCAGGCTCGACGCCAGCACGACGCCGTTGCGATCGAAGATCTTTCCGCGCGAAGCCGGCAGCTCGATCGTGCGCCCGTAGCGCAGCTCGCCCTGCTGCTGCAGGTACGACTGCGAGAAGACCTGCAACCAGACGGTGCGGCAGGCGAGCGCGACGAATGCGAGCGCGACGAACAGCATCACGAGCTGCGAGCGATAGGCCGGCAACCGCACCTGCAGCAGCGGGTTCGATGCGATCGGCACGTTGCGTCGCGATCTGCGCGCCATCAGCGGGCTCCTGCGCCGCGGGTGCCCGCCGCGGGCCGATCCGCCGGCCGCTTGCGGGCGGCCGGCGACGCCGGCGTCGACCCGCGCTGCGGGGCGTCGGTCTCCGGCGCGGTGGAGCCGAGCCGCACGACGCGCTCGACGGGATCGACGATCAGGTGCAGCGTGCGTTGCGGCGAGATCGATTCCATCGACAGTTCGCCGCGCGCCTTGGTATCGATGCGCGACGCCTTCGCCAGCGCCGTCTGCTCGATCTGCAGCTGGTCCCACTGCACCTCGAGGCGGGCGGCGTGCGCGTGCGCCCGCTCGAGGTCGCCGAACAGCTTGCGCGCGCGATCCTGCGAACCGACCAGGCCGAGCGCGCAGACGACCAGCACCATCGACAGCACCAGGTTGGCCCGGACCATCGCGGACTCAGACCCGCTCGGCGACGCGCATCACCGCCGAGCGGCTGCGCGGGTTGTCGAGGCGCCGACGGCGCGGTCGGCGGGCAGCGCCCGGACCGGCGTCGGACGAAGGCGCGTGCGCGTCGGCCGCCGGGATCGCGGCGGAGGCGAGCGTGCGCGAGATCGCGCGCAGACGCGGAGCATGCGAGGCGACCGAGGCGCCGGTGACCGGATCGCGCTGTCGGTCGCGCCCCGATTCTGCGGCGATGAACTGCTTGACCATCCGGTCTTCCAGCGAATGAAAACTGATGACGACGAGCCGCCCGCCTCGCTTCAGGCGCCCGACGACGCGATCCAGCGTCAGCGAGAGCTCTTCGAGCTCCTGATTGACGTGAATCCGTAGAGCCTGAAACGTGCGTGTGGCCGGGTCCTTGCCCAGCGGCGCCCGCCCGCGGCGGCGGACGACAGCGGCGACGAGCGCGGCAAGCTCTCCGGTCGTGCGCAACGCGTCGGCCCCGAGTTCGCTGCGGCGAGCAACAATCGCCTTTGCAATCGGAACAGCAAACCGTTCTTCCCCATAGTCGCTTACCACCCTTGCGATTTCGTCTTCGTCCGCCTCGAGCAGCCACTGGCGGGCCGGAATGCCGCGCGTCGGATCCATCCGCATGTCGAGCGGGCCGCTTGCGCGGAAGCTGAAGCCGCGTGCCGGGTCGTCCAGCTGCGGCGAGGAGACGCCGAGATCGAACAGCGCACCGTCGACGCAGTCGACGCCCTGCGCATCGAGTACCGCATCGAGAGCGGAGAAACGTGCGTGCTCGATCGTGAAGCGCGGGTCGGTCCACGCACGGCCGACGGCGACGGCGGCGGGATCGCGATCGATCGCGAGCAGGCGTCCCTGCGGTCCGAGACGAGCGAGGATCGCCGCACTGTGGCCGCCGCGGCCGAAAGTGCAGTCGAGATAGCGCCCGTCGGGGCGGATGGCCAGCGCATCGACCGCCTCGTCGCGGAAAACCGTCTCGTGACCGAGCCCTGCCTGCACGTGTTCGCGCCGTTCACGACGTTCGTGATTCAAAAGTTGAAGTTGGCGATCGCCTCGGGCATCCCCGCCTCGATCGCCTCGCGTTCCTTCGCCGCCAGCAGCGCGCTGTCCCAGATCTCGAAGTGGCTGCCCATGCCGAGCATCATCACTTCGCGAGTCAGGGAAGCCGCGGTACGCAATTCGGGCGAAATGAGGATGCGTCCGGTCGCGTCCATCTCGACGTCGAGCGCATTGCCCAGAAAGATGCGGGTCCAGTTGCGGGCGCCGATCGGCATCGCTGCGAGCCGCTCGCGATGCGTCTCCCACACCGGCCGCGGAAAGAGCAACAGACAGCCGTCGGGATGCCGCGTCAATGTGAGTTTGCCCTCACACTGCTCAGAAAGTGCGTCGCGATGACGCGTCGGGACCGTCATCCGGCCCTTCGCATCGAGCAGCAGCGCAGAGCTTCCCTGGAACATCGGCTTCCGACCCGGCCTCGGAGCGGGACGAAAACCGCCGTTTCAGCGGCTCTCCCCCCACAAATTTGCACTTATTTGCACCTGGCGCCACTCTACGGAAAAGCGAAAGGCAAGGCAAGCCGGCGAATCGGCGTTTTTCTTGTCGCAACAGGGACTTAGGCGCATCAGCTCATGCGAGCTCAAGTATTCCAAGTCTCAACCGAATCAGGCGCTTGGCGCTGATTTGCGATGTGAAACATGAAGGATGCCGCGCGCCGCCGTTCATCGGGCCGACGGCGACGCTCGGAGGGCGAGGCGTCCGTCGGCCCCGGAAGGCGAAAAAACAGAACGGAGCGGGTCTGTAGGCCGGATTCTGTGCGCCGGCGAGCCGACGCGACGGTCATTCGTCTGGGCGACCGGTTACCCGGCCGCTCGAGCCATCTACCCGCACGCTCGGACGGGCCGTCCTGTGCGAACCCGGGGGCTCGCGCGCGTGCCTATTCGATGTTGCTCCGGATGGGGTTTGGCGTGCCACGCGTGTCGCCACGCGCGCGGTGAGCTCTTACCTCGCCTTTTCACCCTTGCCGTCGGCGCTCTCTCGAACGCCGCTTGGGCGGTGTGCTTTCTGTTCCACTTTCCGTCGCCTTGGGCCTTGCGGCTTGCTGCGCCTGGCCGTTAGCCAGCATCCTGCCCTGTGGAGTCCGGACCTTCCTCCGCGCGACCGTGATCGCAGCGGCGACCGTCCGACCCGCTCCATCGGTCATTCTACCGGCAGGCCGCACCCGTTGCGCGCACCGAGGCGCCGTTCCCTGCGAAAGACCGCCGGGTCGTCGTACCAGGACGGGTCCTCGTTGGCGGCGCACCAGCCCGGCACGCCGAGCAGCGGCAGCGGATGCAGCATGCCCGCCGCGAGCGAAGCGGCGTCCAGGCGCGGGGCGAGCGCTGCGTCGAGCGCGGCGACGCTCGTCTCGCCGGCATCGAGCACGGCGGCGTGGGCGCAGATCGACTTGTACGGATCGAGCAGCTTCTCGAAAAGCGCGTGCCCGAAGACGACGATGCGCACGTCGCGAACGAAGGCGGCGCGCTCGCGCACGAACAGCGTCGTCCAGTCGCGCGCGACGAAGGCGTCGCGCAGCTTGGGCTCGCGGCAGACGAAGAGGGCACCGCTTTCATCGAAGAGCGTCGCCGCGTCGCGGACGCGGCCGCGCCGGCCGCCCGGTGCGCGCTGCGCGCTCGGCTGCATTTCCGGCACCGCCCGGTCGGTGCCCGTCCGCGGGCCATCCGGGTCGCCGTCGGCGGCCAGCGCTGCGGCGTGCACGGCGTTCAAGCGCGCCTTGGTACGCGGAAAGGCGAGCCACGCCAGCGCGTTGAACCAGTCGTGCAGCATGCCGGCGCCGGCCGTGCGCGTCGGCACGCAGCCGGTTTCATGGACGACGCGCTCGTAGGCGCCGCGGGGCAGCGCATGCGGCTCGACGAAGCGGATCGGCCGCCCCGACTCGGCGCGCAGCGCGTGTCGCGCACTCAGCTCGTTCAGCGCCGCGAGATCGAGCGCAGCCCCGGCGCGCGGGTCGGTCGCGGCGAACCATCTCGCGATCGAGGCGAAGTACGGAGCGAGGCCGCCGCGCGGCGGCGCCGCCGCGCCGGAGTTCAGCCTGCGAGCTTCCACGCCAGCGTCTCGCCGGCGGCGAGCGGAACGATCGAGTCGCCGCCGAAGGGCAGCGCTTCGGGCACGGTCCAGCGCTCGCGCCGCAATTCGATCCGCTCGGTGTTGCGCGGCAGCCGGTAGAAGTCGGGCCCGTGGAAGCTCGCAAAGGCCTCGAGCCGATCGAGCGCGCCGACCGCGTCGAAGACCGTCGCGTACGACTCGATCGCGTGCGGCGCCGTATAGCAGCCGGCGCAGGCCGCGGCGTGCTCCTTCAGGCGCGCCGCGTGCGGCGCACTGTCGGTGCCGAGGAAGAAGCGCGCGCTGCCGCCGGTGGCGGCGTCGACGAGCGCACGACGGTGCGTCGCGCGCTTGAGCACCGGCAGGCAATAGCGATGCGGCCGCAGGCCGCCCGCGAAGATCGCGTTGCGGTCGTACAGCAGGTGCTGCGGCGTGATCGTCGCGCCGATGTCGCCCTCCGCGTGCGCGACGTACTGCACGGCCTCGCTCGTCGTCACGTGCTCGAAGACGATGCGCAGCGCGGGGAAGTCGCGCCGCAACGGGATCAGCACGCGGTCGATGAACACCGCTTCCCGATCGAAGACATCGACGTCCGGGTCGGTGACCTCGCCGTGCACGAGCAGCGGCATCCCGGTCGCCTGCATCGCGTCGAGCACGGGCCAGGTACGGCGCAGGTCGGTGACGCCCGCGTCGGAGTTGGTCGTCGCACCGGCCGGATACAGCTTCACCGCGTGCACGCAGTCGCCGTCGCGCGCGCGCCGGATCTCGTCGGCCGACGTGCGATCGGTCAGGTACAGCGTCATCAGCGGCACGAAGCGCGCGCCGGCCGGCAGCGCGGCGACGATGCGCTGCCGGTACGCGAGCGCGTCGTCGACGGTGGCCACCGGCGGACGCAGGTTCGGCATCACGATCGCGCGCGCGAACTGCGCGGCGCTCGCACCGACGACCGCGCGCAATGCGTCGCCGTCGCGCAGATGCAGGTGCCAGTCGTCGGGACGCGCCAGTCGCAGAACTTCGGTCGCCGCCGATCCGTTCATGTTCCCGCCTTGCGCGCATCGGCGTGCAGCAGCAGCAGCGCGCGGTAGTCGTTGACGTTGGTGCGCGTCGGCCCGGTGACGACCAGGTCGTCGAGCGCGGCGAAGAAGCCGCCCGCGTCGTTGCGGTCGAGACGCGCGCGCGCATCGAGGCCGGCCGCCGCGGCGCGCGCGAGCGTGTCGGGAGCGAGCAATGCCCCCGCATTCTCGCCGACGCCGTCGATGCCGTCGGTGTCGGCCGCGATCGCCCACGCACCGGCGACCTCGCGCAGCTCGAGCGCGAGCGCGAGCAGGAACTCGGCACAGCGCCCGCCGGTTCCGTCGCCGCGGATCGTCACCGTGCACTCGCCGCCGGAGAGCAGCGCGACCGGTCGCGCGAACGGAGCTTCGTGGCGCGCGATCTCGCGCGCGATCGCGCCGAGCACCTGCGCCACGTCGCGCGCCTCGCCGGTGATCGTGTCGCCGAGGATCACGGCGCGCACGCCCGCGCGCTCGAAGACCTCGGCGGCCGCCTCGAGGCTTTCGTGCGCGGTCGCGGCGATGCGCGCGTCGACGCGCTCGAATGCGCGGTCGCCCGGCTTCGGCGTTTCGGGTACTTCGCCGCGCGCACCGCGGCGCAGGTGCTCGCGCACGCTCGCCGGCGCATCGACGCGCCAGCGTTCGAGCACTGCGATCGCGTCGGCGAAGCGGCTCGGATCGGGCGAGCAGGGGCCGCTCGCGATCGAGCTCGGATCGTCGCCGGCGACGTCGGAGATCATCCGCAGCAGCACGCGCGCGCGCGTGGCCTGCGCCAGCCGCCCGCCCTGGATGCGCGACAGGTGCTTGCGCACGACGTTGATGTCCTGGATCGGCGCGCCGCTCGCCAGCAGTGCCCGCGTGACCGACTTCAGGTCTGCGATCGGAACGCCGTCGACCGGGAGGCTGAGCAGGCTCGAGCCGCCGCCCGACATCAGCGCGACCAGCAGGTCGCTCTCGCCCAGCTCGCCGACGAGGTCGAGCATGCGCTGCGCGGCGCGCTCGCCGGCTTCGTCGGGCACCGGATGGCCCGCTTCGACTACCTCGATGCGCCGGCACGGCAACCCGTGCGCATAGCGCGTGACGACGAGTCCGTCGAGCGGCGCATCGGCGGGCCAGTGACGCTCGACCGCCATCGCCATGCTGGCGGCCGCCTTGCCCGCGCCGACCACGCGCGTACGCGCGAAGCGCGCGATCCCGTCGGGCGTCGGCAGCGTCGCCGCGAGGACCCCCAGCGGGTCGGCCGCGGCTACCGCGGCTTCGAAGCTGTCGAGCAGCAGGCGTCGCGCGTCGATCATCGTCCGGTCGACCTTCGGCAGGTCATGGCGCGAGCGCTTCGGCGACGGCACGTCCGACGTCGACCGTCGTCGCGCTTCCGCCCATGTCGGGCGTGCGCGGACCCTGGGCGGTCACGCGCTCGATCGCGGCGACGATCGCGTCGTGCGCGTCGCGGTGCCCGAGGTGATCGAGCATCATCGCGCCGCACCAGATCTGGCCGATCGGATTCGCGATGCCGCGGCCGGCGATGTCGGGCGCCGAACCGTGCACGGGCTCGAACAGCGACGGGAAACGGCGATCGGGGTCGATGTTCGCCGACGGCGCGATGCCGATCGTTCCCGCACAGGCCGGACCGAGGTCGGACAGGATGTCGCCGAACAGGTTGCTCGCGACGACGACGTCGAAGCGATCGGGATTGCGCACGAAATGCGCGGTGAGGATGTCGATGTGGTACTGCTCGACCGCCACCTCGGGGTACTCGGCGCGCATCGCCGCGACGCGTTCGTCCCAGTAGGGCATCGACACGTAGATGCCGTTCGACTTGGTCGCCGAAGCGAGCTGGCGGCGCGGACGCGTGCGGGCCAGCTCGAAGGCGAATCGCAGCACGCGATCGACGCCCGTTCGCGTGAAGATCGATTCCTGCAGCACGAACTCGCGATCGGTTCCCTCGAACATGCGCCCGCCGATCGAGGAGTACTCGCCCTCGGTGTTCTCGCGCACGACGTAGAAGTCGATGTCGCCCGGCTCGCGCCCGGCCAGCGGCGACGGTACGCCGGGCATCAGCCGCACGGGGCGCAGGTTGATGTACTGGTCGAACTCGCGCCGGATGCGCAGCAGCGAACCCCACAGCGAGACGTGATCGGGCACCGAGGCCGGCCAGCCGACCGCGCCGTAGAAGATGGCATCGTGCCCGCCGATCCGCGCCTTCCAGTCGTCGGGCATCATCTGCCCGTGCTGCGCGTAGTAATCGCAGCTGGCGAAATCGAAATGATCGAACTGCAGGCGAATGTCGAAGCGCCGGGCGGCCGCCTCGAGCACGCGCAGTCCCTCGGGGACGACTTCCTTTCCGATCCCGTCGCCGGGGATCACCGCGATCCGGTGATGGGTCATGCCGCTCTCCTCGCCATCGGGCCCCTGTCGTTGTCCGCCGCACGCTCGCCGCTCGCCGCTCGTCGCTCGCCGTGTGCCCGTGCCCGCGTGCACGCCTGCGGGCGCGGTCACGGGCGCCGATGATCGCACGGCGGGCCGCCCGATTGCGTCAACGCCGGGATGCGATCGAACGTTGAGCAGGACATGCCGATCGAAAAGCCGCGTCGCGCACCGCGTCCCGCGAGCGCGCCGCTCGTGCGCACGACGCTCCTGGCGACGCTCGTCGCATTGTCCACCGCAGGCTGCGCCACGCCCGACGAAGTCCGCTACGGCAGCGTCATGGCGGTGCCCTCGGCCTACGAAGCATCCACCTGGTCGGTGCAGCAGCCGTTGAGCCTCGGCGAGGTCGTCGCCGCGCTTCGCGCGGGTCGTTCGTCGCACGAACTCGCCGAGGAGGTCGACGAGCGCGGGCTGCTGGCGCCGGTCACCAGTGCCGACATCGACCTGCTGCTGCAATCGGGGGCCGACGCGGAACTGGTCGACGCGGTTCGCGAAGCGTCGTCGTCGGCACTCGCCGGGCGCGGCACGGCGCCGGCGGCGCCGCCGGTCATCGCTTCGCCCCCCGTCATCGCATCGCCCCCGGTCATCGTGACCCCGCCGCCGATGTACCCGAGCTACGGCTGGTACCCGTACGCGCCCTATGCGCCGTACAGCTTCGGCTTCTGGTACCACGACGTGCCGCGCCACCGCCCGCCCCGGTTCCGCGACGACCACTGGCGGCACGGCCGTCCCGGCCAATGGCATCCCGGTGCGCAGCAGCGCTGGCGCAGCCCGCGCGTATCGCCGGCGCCGGTGCCCGGCGGGGGCAGCTCGATCCGTCCCGGCGGCACGCAGCGCGTGCCCCCGGGCGCTTCGCCGCGCGCCAACCCGCAGGCGCCTTCGTCGGGCGCGGTGCGCGATCGCCGGGTGATCGACTAGCCGGGTGCCTGGGGGTGGCGGCTGCGCCGCTACCGCAACGGTTCCATCGCCGCCTCGTCGTCGGCCTGCTGCATCGCCCACAGGCGTGCGTACTCGCCGCCCGCGCGCAGCAGCGTTTCATGGTCGCCGCGCTCGACGATCCGCCCCGCCGCCATCACGAGGATCTGCTCGGCGTCGACGACGGTCGACAGCCGGTGCGCGATCACCAGCGTCGTGCGATCGAGCGCGGCGCGGCGTAGCGCCCCCTGGATCGCCTGTTCGTTGCGGCTGTCGAGCGCCGAGGTTGCCTCGTCGAGGATCAGGATCGGCGGGTCCTTCAGGAGGGTGCGCGCGATCGCCACGCGCTGCTTCTCGCCGCCGGAGAGCTTCAGGCCGCGCTCCCCGACGTTGCTGTCGTAGCCCTGCGGCAAGGACGCGATGAAATCGTGCAGCTGCGCGGCCTGCGCGGCGGCCTCGATCTCGCCTTGCGACGCGTCGGTGCGCCCGTAGCCGATGTTGTAGCGGATCGTGTCGTTGAAGAGAACGGTGTCCTGCGGAACGATGCCGATCGCCGCGCGCAGGCTCGCCTGCGTCACCGTCCGAATGTCCTGCCCGTCGATCGTCACGCGGCCGGCGTCGACGTCGTAGAAGCGGAAGAGCAGCCGCGCCAGCGTCGACTTGCCGGCGCCGCTGGCGCCGACGACCGCGGTCGTCGTGCCCGGCTCCATCGTGAAGTCGACGTCGCGCAGGATCGGCCGGTTCGCGTCGTACGCGAAATGCACGTGCTCGAAACGCACGCGGGGCGCCCGCTCCGGATCGGCGGCGAGCGGCTGCGCATCGGGCGCGTCGGCGATCTCGCGGTGCTCGCCGAGCAGGCGGAACATCCGCTCGAGGTCGATCAGCGCCTGCTTGATCTCGCGGTAGAGCACGCCGAGGAAGTTCAGCGGCACGTACAGCTGGATCATGAATGCATTGACCAGGACCAGGTCGCCGAGGGTCATCGTGCCGTTCACCACGCCCACCGTCGCCCGCCATACGAGCAGCGTGACCGCGGTCGCGACGATCAGGCTCTGCCCGAGGTTCAGCACCGACAGCGAGGTCTGCGAGCGGATCGCCGCGCGCATTCGCGCGAGCAGGTTGTCGTTGTAGCGGCGCGCCTCGAAGTCCTCGTTGCCGAAGTACTTCACCGTCTCGAAGTTGATCAGCGCGTCGATCGCCTTCGTGTTCGCGCGCGA
>JBIQJM010000066.1:0-17262 GCA_044507525.1 Burkholderiales bacterium | reverse complement strand
TCGGCCTCGAGCTGGAAGGAGTTTCTGCGCCGCCTGAAGGAGCGCGTCGATCCGCAATTGGATCCGGCAGGCCGCGATCGACGCCGGCAAGCCGCCGCCGGGCAAGGAGGCGCTGAGCATTGCCGAGCGCCAGGAGCTTGTTCGTCTGCGGCGGGAGAACCGGCGCCTGCAGCTGGAGCGCGACATCCTGGCAAAGGCAGCGGCCTGGTTCGCCAACAAGGGCGAGCAGACGTCCACCATGCTGACCGAACGCATCCGAACGATCCACGCCCAGTCCGACGCGACGTACGGGATGCCACGGGTACGCGCCGAGTTACTCGAGCACGGCGTGACGGTGAGCCGCAAGCGAGTGGCGCGCCTGATGCGCCAAGCGCATCTCCAGGGCGTGAGCCGGCGTCGCGGCTTCGTCATCACGACGCAACGCTCAGCAGCGTCCCGCGCCGGATCTGGTGAACCGGTGCTTTCACGCCGAGGGGCCCGATCGCCTGTGGGTCGCCGACATGACCTACGTGCCGACCTGGGACGGCTTCGTGTACCTCGCGATCGTGCTCGATGCGTGGAGTCGCCGCATCGTGGGCTGGTCGCTCGGAGAGCGCATGATGAGCGATCTCGTGCTGGCAGCGTTGAACATGGCGCTGGAGCAGCGTAGGCCACCGCGTGCGGTGATCCACCACAGCGACCAAGGCGCGCAATACACCGCACTCGAGTTCGGCCGGCGCTGCAAGGAGATGGGCGTACGGCCGTCGATGGGCAGCGTCGGCGACGCCTATGACAATGCGATGGCCGAGAGCTTCTTCGCCACGCTGGAGTGCGAGCTGATCGACCGGCGCATCTTCCGAACGAAGCCCGAAGCGCGGCTGGCGCTGTTCTCGTACATCGAGGGTTGGTACAACCCGCGCCGGCGCCACAGCGCGCTGGGCTGTCGCTCACCAGCCAACTTCGAAAGGAGCTATCCAGACGAGAAGCACACGTTTCGTCAGCGCATCGAACACGACTGCCCACCGGCGGCGTTTGCGTGGCATGCGCCACGCCGCCGGTGGGCAAGTCGTATTCGACGCGTTGACGACAGATGCACCGCGAAAACTCCCGTTATCCGGCACATCCCGCGAGTAGCGAATCCAGCGTGCGCGAGAACGCCCGAAAAGCGGGCGTTATCCCGCACGCAATTCACGGCCCGCGCCGGAAGTGCCGAGATTCGGCACTTCGCCGGCCTGACAACCTGAACCGCGATCCGTCTCCGAAAACGGGGCAACTCCAGGAAGTGCCCACGGTATCGGCCTTTGCGTGGCTTGCGCCACGCCGCCGGTGATCAAGTCTGCGGCGCAGCGCTTCGCATCGGCATGACAGCAAAAGCGCCCACCCGTTCGCGAAAACGGGGCAGGCCGCAACGTCCACCATGCGCGCTCCGCTCGTCCTCCTTCCCCCGTTGACGGCGCGGCGCCGCGCGAACCCGATCCGTCGAACGCATCACGCGCGCTGCGTCTCGCCGCGCGTCGGCACGCCGCGAGCAGTCTCTTCCTCCGCGGCGCCCTCCACCGGCAGCGGGCGCGTCTCGAGCGGCGGCGCCGGCGGCAGGCCGGTGGCGTCGAGGATCTCCTGCTCGTCGAGCGTCTCGCGCTCCATCAGCGCCGCGACCAGCGCGTCGAGCTCGCGCCGATGCTTCACGAGCAGCCGTTTCGCCTCGTCGTGGCTCTCGCCGATGATGCGCAGCACCTCGGCGTCGATCGCCTGCGCGGTCTCGTTGCTGAACGGCTTCGCGCCGCCGAAGCCGCCGTACGAGGGGCCGCTCAGGTACGGGTTCTCCTGCGGCGCGAGTTGCACCATGCCGAGCCGGTCGCTCATCCCCCAGCGCGTGACCATGTTGCGCGCGAGGTGCGTCGCCTGCTCGATGTCGTTCTCGGCGCCCGTGGTGCGCGTGCCGTAGACGACCTCCTCGGCGACGCGCCCGCCGAGCATGCCGACGATCTTCGCGCGCAGGTACGCCTCCGGATAGTTGTAGCGGTCGGCGTCGGGACGCTGGTAGGTGACGCCGAGCGCGCGTCCGCGCGGGACGATGCTCACGCGGTGCACCGGATCGGCGCCGGGCACGACGAGCCCGAGGATCGCGTGCCCGCTCTCGTGATAGGCGATGCGCTGGCGGTCGTCGTCGCTGAGCAGCAGCGGCCGCTCGGGCCCGAGAACGATCTTCTCGAGCGCGTCGGTGAAGTCCTTCGCGCGCACGGCGTCGAGCTCGCGTCGCGCGGCGAGCAGCGCCGCCTCGTTGACGAGGTTCTTCAGGTCGGCGCCCGACAGGCCCGGCGTCGAGACGGCGATCTCGCGCAGGCTGACGTCGGCGGCCATCGGCACCTTGCGCGTGTGCACCTTCAGGATTTCCTCGCGCCCCTTCCGATCGGGCAGGTTGACGACGACACGCCGGTCGAAGCGCCCCGGGCGCAGCAGCGCCTTGTCGAGCACGTCGGGCTGGTTCGTCGCCGAGAGCACGATGACTCCCTCGCGGCTCGAGAAGCCGTCCATCTCGGTGAGGATCTGGTTCAGCGTCTGCTCCTGCTCGCTCGAGCCGCCGATCGCGACCTGCCCACGCGCGCGCCCGATCGCGTCGATCTCGTCGATGAAGATGATCGCCGGTGCGTGCTCGCGCGCCTGCTTGAAGAGATCGCGCACGCGCGCGGCGCCCACGCCGACGATCATCTCGACGAACTCGGCGCCGCTCATCGAGAAGAAGGGCACGCCCGCCTCGCCGGCCACGGCGCGCGCGAGCAGCGTCTTGCCGGTACCGGGCGAGCCGACGAGCAGGACGCCTTTCGGAGCGGTGCCGCCGAGCCGCTGGTACTTCGCCGGATCCTTCAGGAAGTCGACGATCTCGACCAGTTCGTTCTCGGCTTCGTCGATGCCGGCGACGTCGTCGAAGGTGACCTTCTGCGCGCTCTCCTGGTCGTAGCGGCGCGCCCGGCTCTTTCCGATGCCCATCATTCCACCCATGCCGCCCATGCCCTGCTGCGCGCGGCGGAACAGCCAGACGTAGGCGGCGATCAGCAGGATCGCGGGGCCGAAGCCGAACAGCAGCGTGGCGATCGGGCTGGCGCCCGTCTGGATCGGCACCGCGCTGATCTCGACCTCGTGCTCGATCAGGAAGGCCTCGAGCCCGCTGTCGACGAAGGCGGGGAGCACCGTGGTGAAGGTCTCGGAGGTGCGCGGCTCCTGGAACAGCCGCCGCTCGGCGCGGCTCGCACCGGGCGCCGCCTGGCTCTGCTCGCCCGGCGGCGGCCAGGTGACCGGTTCGGCGAAACGACCTTCGATCGACTGTCCCTGGTTGTAGATCGCCTCGACGTTGCCGCGTGCCACCTCCTGCTTGAACGCGGTATAGGGAACCGGGATCGCATCGCCCGGCGAGGGGAACAACAGGCGCACGAGGAAGTAGTTCGCCAGCAGCACGAGCAGGAACACCAGCCACGTGCGGCTCGGCGGCATGTTGCCCACGCGCCCCGGGCCCGGAATCTTCGGCCCGCCCGCGCCCCCGGCGCGATCGGGGCTCGCGCCGCCCGACGACGGCAACCGCGGCGATCGGGAATCGTCGCTTCGGGTTCGGTCGGGATCGGCCACCGGTGCGCCTCGCTCGTCAGGACATCGGATTGGGGGAGGCCGCGCGCAGCTTCGGCGGCAGCGGAATCCACTCCGCATCGTCGCCCGGCGGCAGCTGCATGCGTCCGGCCGACCAGTCGGCCTTCGCCTGCTCGATGCGCTCACGGCTCGAGGACACGAAGTTCCACCAGAGATGGCGCTCGCCGACCGGCGCGCCGCCGAGCAGCATCAGGCGCGCTGCATCGACCGCCTGCAGATCGGGCGCCGCGCCCGTACGGAAGACGAGCAGCCGCCCGCAGCCGAACTGCGCATCGCCGCAACGCAGTTCGCCGCTCGCGACGTAGACCGCACGCTGCTCGTGGCCGTCGGGCAGCGCGATGCGCGCGCCCGGCTGCAGCTCGGCGTGGACGTAGAACAGCGGCGAATGCGTCCTCGCCGGGCTCGCGAGCCCGTAGGCCTCGCCGGCGATCACGCGCAGCGACACGCCGGCCTCGTCGCCGCAGGGCAGCGACGAGGCGTCGTAGTGCTCGAACGACGGCTCGTCTTCCTCGTTCTCGCGCGGCAGCGCGACCCAGGCCTGGATGCCATCGACCGCGCCGCCGCGCTCGCGCATGCCGTCGAAGCGCTCGGAGTGCACGATGCCGCGCCCGGCGGTCATCCAGTTCAGCGCACCGGGACGGATCGGCTGCACCGCACCGGTGCTGTCGCGATGCATGATCTCGCCGTCGAACAGGTAGGTGACGGTCGAGAGCCCGATGTGCGGGTGCGGCCGCACGTCGACGTCGCGCGGCACCGGCGCGGGCATCTCGTGCGGTCCCATGCGGTCGAAGAACACGAAGGGGCCGACCATGCGCCGCGCGCGATACGGCAGCACGCGCTCCACCTCGAAGCCGCCGAGGTCGTGGCGCCGCGGTTCGATCACCTCTTCGATCATCGGGTCCATGAGCAAACGATAGCCCCGCGCGCGCCGTCGGGACGCAAATCCGCCCTCGCGCAGCGACTTTGCCCGCTTGACCCGGGACTCGCGCCGAAACCAGAATGGCTCGCTGGTCCCCGACGCCTCCCCCGCAGACGCCGATGCAGGAACGCATCATCACGCTCGCCACGCCGGTGTTCTTCGCGCTGATCGCGCTCGAGCTCGCCTGGGGCCTGCTGCGCGGCCGCAACACCTACCGGCTCGACGACGCGATCAACAGCATCGGGCTCGGCGTGCTGTCGCAGGTGAGCGGCGTGTTCACGCGCCTGCTGCGCATCGGACTCTACGCGTGGGCCTTCGACGCCGTCGCGCTGTTGCGCCTGCCCGTCGACAGCGCGTGGACCTGGCTGTTCGCGCTGCTCTTCTACGACCTCTGCTACTACTGGCATCACCGGCTCGGCCACGAGCGCACGATCCTCTGGGCCGCGCACGTCGTGCACCACCAGAGCGAGGACTACAACCTCTCGACCGCACTGCGGCAGACGAGCAGCGGCGCGCTGCTCGGCTGGATCTTCTACCTGCCGATGGCGGTCGCCGGCGTTCCGCCCGAAGTCTTCGCCGCGGTCGCGCTCGTCGACCTGCTCTACCAGTACTGGATCCACACGCAGCACGTCGGCCGGCTCGGCTGGTTCGACCGCGTGTTCGCCAGTCCGTCGAACCACCGGGCGCACCACGCGGTGAACGAGCGCTACCTGGACCGCAACTACGGCGGCATCCTCATCGTCTGGGACCGCCTGTTCGGCACCTTCGTCGAGGAGGACGACGCCGACCCGCCGGTGTACGGCACGCGCAGGCCGCTTCGCTCGTGGAACCCGCTGTGGGCGAACCTCGAGGTCTACGCCGCGATGGCGCACGACATCCGGCATACGCGCCGCTGGCGCGACCGGCTGCGCGTGCTCGTCGGGCGCACCGGCTGGCGGCCCGCCGACCTGCGCGCCGATTCGCCGGGTCTTCCCTTCGTGCCCGACCGGTCGCGCTACCAGCCGCAGGCTTCGCGCGGCGCGCGGGCGTATGCGAGCGTGCAGTTCGCGATCGTGCTCGCCGCCGCCGTGCATTTCCTGCAGGTGCAGGAATACGCGCCGATGCCCGTGCTGCTCGCGTATTTCCTGTGGATCGCGATCGCGCTGACGACGCTCGGCTGGATGCTCGAGGGCCGGGGCATCGGCGCATGGCTGGAAGCCGCGCGCTGCGCGGGCACCGCGATCGCGCTGCTCGCTGCGCAGGCGTGGTCCGGCGTCGACGCGCAGGGGCCGCGCGTCGTCGAGGCGCTCGTGGCGGGCGCGCTCGCCAGCGCGGCGTGGGCGGCGCTCGTCGCATGGCAGGCCCGGCCGGCGACGCTGTCGAAGCGAAGCGAACCGGACGGAGCCGTCTTCGACGCGGCGCCGGGCCTCGCCGCACGAGCGACGCAGGCAACGACGGTCGATCGCCGGTGAGCCTGCGCAGCGCCGATTCGATCGGCCCGCGACTGCACGCCCCGGCATGGCGCTTCGGCGCCGGCGTGCTCGCGCTGGCGGCGATCGCCGCGATCGCCGGCGCCATGATGCGCACGCCCGGAAGCGTCGACGGCTGGACGCTGCTGCACTGGATCGGCAAGCCGCTCGCCACGGCGACGATCGTCGTTCTCGTCCTGCGGCGCGCGCCGCATGCGTCGGCGAAGCTGCGCGCCGCGGTGCTCGCCGGGCTCGTGTGCTCGCTGACGGGCGACCTGCTGCTGATGCTCTCGCCGCGGTTCTTCGTCGCCGGGCTGCTCGCGTTCCTGCTCGCGCATCTGTGCTACCTGCGCGCATTCTCGATCGACGCGGGCTGGTTCGGCGACCGGATCGCGCTCGCCGTGCTGGCGGCGATCGGCGCCACCGTGCTCGCCGGCCTGTGGAGCGCCCTGCCGGCGCCGCTGAAGGCGCCGGTGCTCGTCTACGTCGTCGTCATCGTCGCGATGGCGGCGCAGGCCTTCGCGCGGCGGCGCATCCGTCCTTCGCGCGCGACGAAGGCCGCCGCGATCGGTGCGGCGCTGTTCGTCGCCTCCGATGCGCTGCTCGCGATCGACCGCTTCCGCACGCCGATCCCGCTCGCGCCGTTGTGGGTCCTCGCCACCTACTGGCTCGCACAATGGGGCATCGCGCAGAGCGTGCGCGAAGCGCCCGCGCCGGACGCGACGCGACCGGCGCGGTGAGGAGTCCGACGATGCAGATGAGCGACATTCCCTTCGGAACGACCGACTGGTCGACGATCGAGCCGACCGAGCACGCCGGCGAACGCGGTCGCGCGTACTGGCGCACGCGGCAGTTCGGCGCGATCCGCGTGCGCATGGTCGAGTACACGCCAGGCTACGTCGCCGACCACTGGTGCACGAAGGGGCACGTCCTGCTGTGCGTCGAGGGCGAGTTGCACACCGAGCTGGCCGACGGACGCCGCTTCACGCTGACGCCGGGGACGAGCTACCAGGTGGCCGACGGCGCCGAGCCGCATCGCTCGAGCACCGGACTCGGCGCGAAGCTCTTCATCGTCGACTGACCCTCAGGCGCCGTACTCGAGCCGCCCGTCGACGATCGACGCGGGCGACGTGTACGGATGCTCCTTCGCCGGTCCCTCGGCGAGCACGTGCAGCACGCACCAGCCCTGCGCCTTCAGCGCGTCGGCGATCATCGAGCGATGGCATCGCCACCAGACCGCCTCCGAGCACAGGATCGCGGTGCGCGACGAATCGGCGAGCGCGGCGAGCCGCGCAAGCGCTTCGGCGAAGGCCGGGGTGTCCATGTAGTCGGCGTAGCCGCGAAACGAGGGGTTGCGCCAGACGGTGTGCGGCGAATCGTCCCGCGTCGGACGGCGTCCGCCGAGATCGGGAATCGCGCGGTAGGCGACACCCGCTTCGCCGAGCGCTTCGGCGAGCGGCTCCGGGTTGAAATGCGGGTACTTGCGCGAGCCTGCGTGCCGACGCACGTCGGCGATGCATTCGATCCGGTGCGCGTGCAGCAGCGACAGGAAATCGTCGAGCGATCGCGAGGAGTGACCGATCGTCCAGATCCGGTGATCGCCGGTCTTCATCCCGACGAGGCTACCGGTGCGCTGCCGCGCCGCGCAACCCGGCTGCGCTGCCCTCGACGCGGCGAGCCTCTCACTGCCTGCGCAGCGCCAACGCGATTCCGCCCAGCGTGAGCGCGAGCGCCAGCCATTGCACGGCGCCGAGCGGCTCGCCGAGCGTGACCGCCGCCGAGACGACGCCGACCACCGGCGTGAGCAGCGTCGCCATCGACGCCGTCTGCGGCGGCACCCGCCGCAGCGCCGCAAACCACGCCAGGTAGCACACGCCCATCGGCACGACGGCCGTGTACGCCATGCCCAGCCAGCCGGGGCGCGACAGCGCGTCGAGCCGCGGCTGCTCGACGAGGACGCCGTAGGCGAGCATCGGCAGGCAGCCGAGCCCGACCTGCCACGCAACCGACGCGAGCGGGGCGAGCGGCATCGGCGAGCGCCACAGCACGGTCCCGAACGCGAAGCACACGGCAGCCGAAAGGGTGAGCCCCACGCCCGGCAGCTTCTGCACGCCGACCGCGAGCCCCTGCGAACCGAGCAGCACCGCGACCCCGGCGAAACCGAGCGCGAGCGCGGCCGCGCCGGCGAGGTCCGGCCGTGCGCCGAGCATCGGCCAGGCGAAGAGCATCGCCCAGATCGGCATCGTGTAGACGAGCAGCGCGGCCTCGCCGGCGTCGAGCCACAGGAGCGACGCCGTCGAGAAGCCCATCCACGCGAAGACGTTGACGAAGGCGGCACCGAGCAATCGCGGCCAGACGCGGCGCGGAACCGCCATCGACTCGCCGCGCGCCACTGCCAGCGCGGCGACGCCGATCGCCGCGACCACTCCGGCGCTGCCGCGGGTGAACAGCGGCGGCCACTGCTGCAGCAGCATCTTCATGATCGGCCAGTTCACGCCCCAGCCGACCGTCGTGACGACGAGGCATGCGATGCCGATCGCGCGCTGCGACGCAGCAACGCCGGAAGGCGATCGGGGTTCGGCGGCGGGCACGGCTTCGGTCTGCTTCCGGAAAGGGGGAACGCGCGGCGCAGCACCGGCGTCGATCCGGGAACCTCGCGTGCTCCTGTCCTGTACGCAAAGGACCGGCGTGTCGCAGGTCCATCCACCGGAGACGCAGATGATCCGACATTTGCTCGCTGTCAGCGCCACCGCGATTCTCGCCGGTTGCGCGCCGAATCCGCCCTGGTCCACCGACATGGACAAGGGCGTGGCGTACCAGCATGCCCCGGCCCGCACGGTCGACGGCGTCTGGACGGGCCCGAACGGGATGACGCTGTACACCTACGACGCCGACACGGTCGACGCGAGCGCATGCGTCGGACCGTGCGCCGAGAACTGGCCGCCGCTCTACGCCCCCGCCGGCAGCACCGCGCAGGGCGACTGGTCGATCATCCGGCGCTCCGACGGACGCCTGCAATGGGCGTACAAGGGGCACCCGCTGTACTACTGGACGAAGGACACGCGCCCGGGCGATCGCACCGGAGACGGCTTCAACAGCGTCTGGCGGATCGCCAGGCCGTAGAAGCGGAGGAAGGGCGAAGGGGGTCCGCCCCTTCCCCTTCTCTTCCCTCAGACGAAGCGCCCCACCCACTTCACGTACCTGTCCACGAAGCCCTGCAGGAACTTCCTCGTCGAGTCGTTCGAGATCGTGCCGTCCGCGGCGATCAGGTCGTTCTGGAAGTGCAGGAACACTTCCGGCTGGCCCAGCGTGGGTGCGTCGAGGTAGCCGAGCGTGGTGCGCAGGTGCTGCTGCGCGATCGCCGTGCCGATCGATCCGATCGAAGTGCCGATCACCGCGGCGGGTTTGCCGGCGAAGGAGTTCTTGCCCCACGGCCGCGAAGCGATGTCGATCGCGTTCTTCAGCACGCCGGGCACCGAGCGGTTGTATTCAGGGGTGACGAACAGCAGCGCCTGCGCAGATTCGACGTCGCGCTTGATCCGCTGGGCGTTCGGCGGATAGTCGGCGTCGAAGTCCTGCGTGTAGAGCGGGAGGTCGTCGATGCGCACGTGCTCGAACTTCAGCTCCTTCGGCGCGAGCTTCTCCACCGCCCGCGCGAGGCGCCGGTTGTAGGAATCCTGGCGCAGGCTGCCGACCAGCACCGCCACTTTGCATTCGTTCATCTGCAGGCCCTCCTTGGTCCATCGACCACCCTAGCAACGCGGATGCCGCAGGAAGCGGATCGCGGCGAGGTCTGCAAGGCCTTGCACTGAGCGACAATCGCCCCGCAAGGAGCCTGTCGCAGTCGATGGCTTCGATGCATGGCGGCGCCGCCGCCGTCCGTATTTCGCCGGAGCCCCCGTTGCCGATCTCTCCACCCGATGCGCCGTTGCGGCCGGTTCCCACGACCACGGCGTGGGCGCCGCTGAAGCTGCCCGTCTTCCGGATGTTGTGGGCGGCCTGGATGACGGCGAACACGACGATGTGGATGAACGACGTCGCGGCCGCGTGGCTGATGAGCACGCTGACGCCGTCGCCGGTGATGGTCGCGCTCGTGCAGACCGCTTCCACGCTGCCGGTGTTCCTGCTCGGCCTCGGCAGCGGCGCGCTCGCGGACATCCTCGACCGGCGCCGTTTCCTCGTCGTGACGCAGTTCTGGGTGGCCGGCACCGCGACGCTGCTGTGCCTGGCCACGCTGTCCGGCGTCATCGACCCGGTGCTGCTGCTCGTGCTGGTGTTCCTGAACGGCATCGGCCTGGCGATGCGCTGGCCGGTCTATTCGGCGATCGTGCCGAACCTGGTCCCGCGCGTGCAGTTGCCCGCAGCGCTCGCGCTGAACGGCGTCGCGATGAACGCGTCGCGGATCATCGGACCGATCGTCGCCGGCGCGCTGATCGCCAGCGCCGGCACCGAGTACGTCTTCGTGCTGAACGCGGTGCTTTCGCTCGCCGCGGCGATCGTGATCCTGCGCTGGAAGACCGAGAAGAAGACCAGCGCGCTGCCCGGAGAGCGCTTCCTCGGCGCGATCCGCGTCGGCGTGCAGTACGTACGCCAGTCCGACCGGATGCGCTCGGTGCTGCTGCACGTCGTGATCTTCTTCAGCCAGTCGACCGCGCTGATCGCCCTGCTGCCGCTGCTCGCGCGGCGCATCGACAACGGGTCGGCGACGACCTTCACGCTGCTGCTCGCGGCGATGGGCGTCGGCGCGATCGCGTCGGCCTTCACGCTGCCGAAGTTCCGTTCGACGACGACGCGCGACGACCTGCTGCGCAACGGCTCGCGCGTGCAGGCCCTGGCGATGGCGGCGGTCGCCTTCTCGCCGAACCTGTGGATCGCGGTGCCGATGATGATGATCGCCGGCGGCGCGTGGCTGATCGCCGCGAACTCGCTGTCGGTGTCCGCGCAGTTCGCGCTGCCCGACTGGGTGCGCGCGCGCGGCATGTCGATCTACCAGGTGGCGTTGATGGGCGGCGCAGGGCTCGGCGCCGCACTCTGGGGGCAGGTGGCGGCGTGGACCGACGAGCGCACCAGCGTCGCCGCGGCGGCGGTGGTCGGGACCGCCCTGCTCTGGCTGATGCGGCACCGTGCGATCGACGGCGGCACCGAGGAAGACCTCACGCCGCAGGCGTGGAAGGCGCCGGTCACGCGCGATCCGATCGATCCTGCCGCCGGGCCGGTGCTGACGACGATCGAATACCGGGTCGACCCGGCGCGCATCGACGAGTTCCGCAGCGTGATGCAGGAGACGCGGCGCAGCCGCCTTCGCGGCGGCGTGCTGTCCTGGGAACTGTTCCGCGACACGATCGATCCCGATCGCTTCATCGAGTACTTCATCGACGAGACCTGGGTCGAGCACCTGCGCCGCTTCGATCGCTTCACGGTTTCCGACATCGCGCTGCGGCAGCGCAGGCTCGCGCTGCACGTCGGCGACGAACCGCCGATCGTGACGCGCTGCATCGCCGAGCCGCTCGAACGCGACTGACGGTCCACCGCCGTTCGCCGGGGCGCCACGCGCGCAGCGCCGGCCTCGTCGACCCGCACCCTATAATCGCCGGCACATGGAGCGCTTCCGCCGCAGCACCGTCCGCAGATTCCTGGCATCGATCGCCTGCCTGGCTTTCGTGCTGCAGGGACTCGTTCCGTCGCTGGCGCACGCGCTCTCGAGCACGGCCCGCGCGCAGCTCTATCCCGGCGAACTGTGCTCGGCCGACCCGCACGCCGGGTACCAGCGCCTCGCGCAGAAGCTCGACAGCGAAACCCCGGCACCCGCGCGCTCGCTGCCGGATGCCGTGCACTGTCCGTTCTGCGCGCTCCCCTTCGGCGCCGAGGCGCTTCCGTCGGCGCAGCCGGTCCGCGACTTCCGGCCTGCACAGGAAGCGCATTCGCTGCCGATCGTCTCGCCGCAGCCGCCTCCGGCGCCGCAGGCGCGGTGGCAGCCGCACACGCCCCGCGCGCCTCCACGCGGCTGATCGAAGCCCGCCGCGTCTTGCCGGTCTCGCCCGGCAGCCCCCGATTTCCCGTGCCGCACGCCGAACCGGTAAGACCTTCCGGTGCGCAGGACGGCACTCACGAACAGGATCCCCGATGAAACACCAAGCCCCCGTCTCGCGCCCGCGTGCGCGTTCGCTCGCAGGACTCTGCCTGCCCCTCCTCGCGCTCGCTCTCGGCGGCACCGCCGCCGCGGAGGTACGCATCGACGAACCCTGGGTCCGTGCGACCGTCGCCGGCCAGCAGGCGAGCGGAGCCTTCATGACGATCACTTCGTCGCAGGACGCGCGGCTCGTCTCCGTGCAGACGCCGATCGCCGGCGTCTCGGAGATCCACGAGATGGCGCTCGAGAACGACGTCATGCGGATGCGCCGGCTCGACGCCCTCGAGCTGCCCGCCGGCAAGGCGGTGGTGCTGCGTCCCGGCGGCCACCACCTGATGCTGCTCGAGCTGAAGGGCCCCCTGAACACCGGGGAAAACGTCGGCCTGACCTTGACGGTGGAGGGCGCCGACGGGAAGCGCGAACGCATCGACGTCCAGGCGCCGGTACGACCGTTGACGGCCGGGCACGGTCACGGAGCGAAAATGCACGGACATTGACGCGACGAGGGGCGCCGCCCCGCTTGCAAGATGTATCATGCATCGATCTTTCAAGCGGGGCCTTCGATGAAATCCCTCTCCGCGCAGGGCGGACTCGTTCCGCTGCTCGAGCCGCAGCCGGCGGTGCCGCAGGGTGGCCGGCAGGCGCTGTTCCGACTCGGCTTCCGCCCCTTCTACCTGCTCGCCGCGCTGTGGGCGGCGATCGCGCTGCCGCTGTGGATCGCGCAGTTCGCCGGCCTGGTGCCGCCGCCCGCCGCGTATCCCGCGCTGCTGTGGCACGCGCACGAGATGACCTTCGGATTCGCGCTCGCCGTGATCGTCGGCTTCCTGCTCACCGCCGGACGCGCCTGGACCGGACTGCCGACGCCCACCGGCGCACGCCTCGCCGCGCTGGCGGGGCTGTGGGTCGCGGCGCGCGTCTTCAACTACGCGGGGCCGGTCACGGTGGCGATGCTGCTCGACGCGGCCTTCATCCTCGCCTCGATGGTCGCGATCGGCGTCGTGCTGATGAAGGCGCGCAACTACCGGAACCTGTTCGTGCTGGCGGTGCTCACCGCGTTCCTCGTCGCGAATTCGCTGTTCCACCTCGCGGTGGCCGGACGCATCGACGCGTCGCCGCTGCAGGCGGCCCGCTTCTTCGTCTTCGTGATCGTGGTGCTGACCTGCGTGATCGGCGGCCGCGTGATTCCCACCTTCACCGCCAACGCGCTGCGCGGGGTGCGCCAGTGGCGCGATGCACGGCTCGACGTCGCGTCATTGGCGACGACCGTGCTCGCGCTGCTGCTCGCCCTGCTGCCGGTACCGGCGACGATCACGGCGCTCGCCTGCGGCGCCGCCGCCGCGCTGCAACTCGTGCGCCTCGCCGGCTGGAATCCGTGGGCGACCCGCGGCGCGCCCATCCTGTGGATCCTGCACCTCTCCTATGCGTGGATTCCGATCGGCCTCGTGCTGGTCGCGCTCGGCGCTCTCGGCGTCGTACCGGAGTCGGCCGGCGTGCACGCACTGACGATCGGAGCGATCGGCGGGCTGATCATCGGGATGATCACGCGGACCGCGCTGGGACATACCGCACGGCCGCTGAAGGCGGGCCGGATGGAAACGACCGCCTACGTGCTGGTGCAGCTCGCGGTGCTGCTGCGGCTCGCACCGATGCTGGCGCCCAGCCTGCCCTACCTGGCGTGGACGACAGCCGCTGCGGTGGCGTGGAGCCTGGCCTTCGCCGTCTACCTCGTGAAATACGTTCCCGTGCTCACCGCGCCGCGGCTCGACGGCCGCGACGGATAGCCGGGATCGGCAGGCCGCTCAGGCGGCCCGGCGACGCATCTGCGCGCCGCCCGCCTCGGCCGGCGCGTAGTCGAACTCCAGGCGGCTGAGCGCACGCTCGAAGTGCTGGCGCTGGGCGACGGCATGCTGCTCGAGGCGGCGTCCGCCCCAGACACCCGCCAGCTGGCTGGGCGAAACCCCCTGGATCTCGCTCGAACCCTGACCCGCCGGGCGGATCGTGACCGCACACAGCATGTACAGCCCGACGCGGCGATCCGCGCGCGACGCGGCCTGCATGGTCGGGCCGTGATAGGCGTACAGTGCGAGCGAGCCGGGACGGCCATCCGGATCCTCGCCTTCCGGCTGCACTTCGCCGGCGACGATGAATCCTTCGCGCTCGAGCACGCGGCGCAGCAGCGCCGAAGCGCGCGCTACCGGCAGTTCGATCGTGAATCGTACAGGCAAGGCTTCCACTGGATACTCCCTTCGATCGGTACCTTGGCAAACGGCTGAAACCGGGACTGCGGACAATCGTGCGTCGCGCGGCTTAGGGCTGGCTTAAGAAAGTCCCTCAGCAGGCTACGGGCCTACGATGGGGCGGCTCCGGGCGGCCTTTTCCGGGCCGCCCACGCTACCGGCCCGTCCCGTCCGCCGCCTGTGCTACAACGCCCGAAAGGAACGAACGGGGCTGGAAATGACGACTTTCGACGTCAAGGGAATGACCTGCGGTCATTGCGTACGGGCGGTCACCGAGGCCGTGCGCGAACTCGATGCACAGGCGGGCGTCGAGGTCGATCTCGCCGCCGGAACGGTGCGGGTCGAGTCGACGCGGCCGGCAGCGTCGATCGCGCAGGCGATCGAGCAGGCCGGCTACGAGACGAAAGCACGCGCCGGCTGACGCGAACGCACGCGCGTCCTCGCGGGCGCGCGTCGCTCGTCGCCGGGTCGCGGCCGGCGTCGTCAGCTGATCTGCAGCCTCCGCGAAGCGGGCGCTTGCTTCTTGGGTAGCGTCAGCGTGAGGACACCGTCCTCGAACTTCGCGTTCGCCGCGCTCTCGTCGATCTCGGAGGCCAGCTGGAAGCTACGGCCCACCGAGCCGTAATAGCGCTCGCTGCGCAGCACGCGTTCGCCTTCCTTCTGCTCCGACTGGCGCTTGACCTCGGCGCCGATCGACACCCGGTTGCCGTCGATCTGGACCTGGATGTCTTCCTTCTTCACGCCCGGCATCTCGGCCTGGACCTGGTACTCGCCGTTGGATTCCTTGACGTCGAGACGGATCTCGAGGGCGCCGCCGGCGTCGCCGCCGCGCGCGGTCGGCTGGAAGAACCCGCGGAACAGCTCGGGGAACACGTCGGCGAACGGATCGTAAACGGACATTCGACTCATTTCTCGCTCCTTCTCTGCAGTGCGCCCGGACCCCACGGACCGGGCGCCACGAAACGAGAATTCGGGACGGGAGCGGCGGAATTCAAGAGCCGGGAGCGCAGGCGGCCGCCCCCGAACGGACGCGCTCAGACGCGCTCGATCATCGTCGCGATGCCCTGGCCGACGCCGATGCACATCGTCGCGATCGCGCGTCGCGCACCGGTGCGCTGCAGCTGGTGCGCGGCGGTGAGCACGATGCGAGCCCCCGACATGCCGAGCGGATGCCCCAGCGCGATCGCACCCCCGTTCGGGTTCACGAAGGGCGCGTCGTCGGGCACGCCGAGGTCGCGCAGCACCGCGAGCCCCTGCGCGGCGAACGCCTCGTTCAGCTCGATCAGGTCGACGTCGCCGATCGACTGCCCGGTGCGCTCGAGCAGCTTGCGCACCGCGGGGGCCGGCCCGATGCCCATCACGCGCGGCGCGACCCCGGCGGTCGCCATGCCGACGAAGCGCGCACGCGGCTCGAGGCCGTAGCGACGCGCCGCCGATTCGGTGGCGAGGATCAGCGCCGCCGCGCCGTCGTTGACGCCGGATGCATTGCCCGCCGTGATCGTGCCGTCGGCACGCACGATCGGCTTGAGCTTCGCGAGCGCCTCGAGCGTCGTCTCGCGCGGATGCTCGTCGCGGTCGACGACGACCGGATCGCCCTTGCGCTGCGGGATCGCCACCGGGACGATCTCCTCGGCGAAGAAGCCGCTGCGCTGCGCCTGCGCGGCGCGCTGCTGGCTGCGCAGCGCCATCGCGTCCTGGTCCTCGCGCGAGACGCCATGCTCCGCCGCCACGTTCTCGGCCGTCTCGGGCATCGAGTCGATGCCGTACCGGCTCTTCATCGCGGGGTTGACGAAGCGCCAGCCGATCGTCGTGTCGTAGATCGCATTGTCGCGAGCGAAGGCGGCCGAGGCCTTCGGCATCACGAAGGGCGCGCGCGACATGCTCTCGACGCCCCCTGCGATTCCCAGCTCGATCTCGCCGCCGCGGATCGCACGCGCGATCGTGCCGAAGGCGTCCATGCCGGAGCCGCACAGGCGGTTGACGGTCGCGCCCGGCACTTCGACCGGATAGCCGGCGAGCAGCAGCGCCATGCGCGCGACGTTGCGGTTGTCCTCGCCCGCCTGGTTCGCGCAGCCGAAGATCACCTCTTCGACGGCGGACGGATCGAGCTCGGGGTTGCGCGCGAGCAGCGCCTTCAGGGGCACCGCGGCCAGGTCGTCGGCACGTACGGTGGAGAGCGAGCCCGCATAGCGACCGATCGGCGTACGCACCGCGTCGCACAGGAATACTTCGTTCACGGCTGGAGATCCCGGGTTGGCAGACCCGTCATTGTGCACCGCGGCCGCGGCGCGGTGCTTGCGCCGGCTCAGGGAAGCGGCAGGCGCTGCGCCCGGCAACGCGCGCTCGGGCGCGCCGCCGCGCACTCAACCACCCGGGTAGAGCACCCGCGGCAGCCACAGCACGATCTCGGGGAAGACGATGCAAAGCAGCAGGCCGAGCGCCTGCAGGAGCAGGAACGGTACCGCCGCCCGGAAGATCATCGCCATCGTGACGGTCGGCGGCGCCACGCTCTTCAGATAGAAGAGCGAATAGCCGAACGGCGGGCTCAGGAAGGCCATCTGCATGTTCACCATGAAGATGATGCCGTACCACAGGCCCACCTCGTCCGGCGCGACGCCCGGCAAGCCGAACACGCCGTCGAATGCGAGGCCCGTCATGATCGGCAGGAAGATCGGCACGGTGAGCAGCAGGATGCCGACCCAGTCGAGGAACATGCCGAGCACGATGAGGATGCCCATCATCAGCAGCAGGATCCCGTACGGCGGAAGTCCGGTGCCGATGATCGAGTTCGCGACGAAGGTCTGCCCACCCTTGACGATGAAGAAGCCGACGAACATCGTCGCGCCGAAGAAGATCCACATCACCATCGCGGTGGCCTTCAGCGTCGCGATCGACGCCTCGTGGATCGCC
>JBIQJM010000065.1:0-17944 GCA_044507525.1 Burkholderiales bacterium | reverse complement strand
TCGACTTCAACGTGAAGGTGCGCGTCAAGAGCGACCAGAGCGGCGTCGACATCGCGAACGTGAAGATGTCGATGAACCCGTTCGACGAGATCGCCGTCGAGGAAGCGGTGCGGTTGAAGGAGAAGGGGGTCGCCACCGAGATCGTCGCCGTCTCCTGCGGGCCGCAGCAGTGCCAGGAGACGCTGCGCACGGCGATGGCGATCGGTGCCGATCGCGCCATCCTCGTGCAGACCGACGTCGAGCTGCAGCCGCTGGCGGTCGCCAAGATCCTGAAGGCGCTCGTCGACCGCGAGCAGCCGCAGCTCGTCATCCTCGGCAAGCAGGCGATCGACGACGACGCGAACCAGACCGGGCAGATGCTCGCCGCGCTCGCCGAGCTGCCGCAGGCCACCTTCGCGTCGAAGGTGGAGATCGCCGACGGCAAGGCGCAGGTCACGCGCGAGATCGACGGCGGGCTGGAAACGATCTCGATCGCCCTGCCGGCGGTCGTCACCACCGATCTTCGCCTGAACGAGCCGCGCTACGTCACGCTGCCGAACATCATGAAGGCGAAGAAGAAGACGCTCGACGTCGTCAAGCCCGAAGACCTCGGCGTCGACCCGTCGCCGCGGCTGAAGACGCTGAAGGTCTCCGAGCCGCCCGCGCGCAGCGCCGGCGTGAAGGTGCCCGACGTCGCCACCCTGGTGGCGAAGCTTCGCAACGAAGCCAAAGTGATCTGAAGGGGAACGACGACATGGCAGTCCTGGTCCTGGCCGAACACGACAACGCATCCCTCAAGCCCAGCACGCTCAACACGATCGCCGCCGCGCAGAAGATCGGCGGCGACGTCACCGTGCTGGTCGCCGGCAGCGGCTGCGAGAACGCCGCGCAGGCCGCCGCGCAGGCCGCCGGCGTCTCGAAGGTGCTGCTCGCCGACGCGCCGCAACTGAAGAACCAGCTCGCCGAGAACGTCGCCGCGCAGGTGCTCGCGGTGGCCGACGGCTTCAGCCACATCCTCGCGCCCGCCACCGCCTTCGGCAAGAACGTGCTGCCGCGCGTCGCGGCGAAGCTCGACGTCGCGCAGATCTCCGACATCATCGGCGTCGAATCGCCCGACACCTTCACGCGGCCGATCTACGCGGGCAACGCGATCGCCACCGTGCAGAGCGCCGATCCGGTGAAGGTGATCACCGTGCGCACCACCGGCTTCGACGCGCTCGAGGCGGGCGGCAGCATGGCGCAGGTCGATCCGGTCGAGGCGGTCGCCGATTCCGGCAAGTCCACCTACGTCGGCAGCGAGCTCGCCAAGAGCGATCGTCCCGAGCTCACCGCCGCGCGCGCCGTCGTCTCGGGTGGGCGCGGCATGGGCAGCGCCGAGAACTTCAAGTTGCTCGAGCCGCTCGCCGACAAGCTCGGCGCGGCCCTCGGCGCGTCGCGCGCCGCGGTCGACGCAGGCTACGCGCCGAACGACTGGCAGGTCGGCCAGACCGGCAAGATCGTCGCGCCGCAGCTGTACGTGGCAGTGGGCATCTCGGGCGCGATCCAGCACCTGGCCGGCATGAAGGACAGCAAGGTCATCGTCGCGATCAACAAGGACGAGGAAGCGCCGATCTTCGGCGTCGCCGACTACGGGCTGGTCGGCGATCTCTTCACGGTGGTGCCCGAGCTGGTCAAGGAACTGGGCTGAAGCGAAGGCCGGGCAAGGAGGCATCGAAATGTCGTATCGCGCTCCGTTGAACGATATGTTGTTCGTCATGCGGCAGCTGGCCGGCATCGACGAACTGGCGGCCTTGCCCGTTTTCTCCGATGCCGGCTACGACACCGCGCAGGCGGTGCTCGAGGAGTGCGCGAAGTTCAACGAAGGCGTCGTCGCTCCGCTCAATCGCGGCGGCGACGTCGAGCCTTCGACGCTCGTCGACGGCGAGGTCAGGACCTCGCCGGGCTTTCGCGAGGCGTTCCGACTCTTCGCCGAGGCGGGGTGGCAGGGGGTACAGCACCCCGCGGAGTTCGGCGGCCAGGGCCTGCCCAAGCTGATCGCGACCGCGTGCATCGAGATGCTGAACTCGGCGAACCTCTCGTTCGCGCTGTGCCCGCTGCTCACCGACGGCGCGATCGAGGCGCTGCTCACCGCCGGTTCGCCGACGCAGCAGCGCCTGTACGTCCCGAACCTGATCTCCGGCGACTGGACCGGCACGATGAACCTCACCGAGCCGCAGGCCGGTTCGGATCTCGCGCTGGTGCGCACCAGGGCGCAGCCGCAGCCCGACGGCAGCTACCGGCTCTTCGGGCAGAAGATCTTCATCACCTACGGCGAACACGACATGGCGGAGAACATCGTCCATCTCGTGCTCGCCCGCACGCCCGAGGCTCCCGAGGGGGTCAAGGGGATCTCCCTGTTCGTCGTTCCGAAGTTCCTGGTCGACGAAGAGGGGGGAATCGGCCGGCGCAACGACGTCTGGTGCACCTCGATCGAGCACAAGCTGGGCATCAAGGCGAGCCCCACCTCGGTGCTGCTCTACGGCGACGACAAGGGAGAAGTCGGCGCCGGCGCCGTCGGCTACCTGATCGGCGAGGAGAACCGCGGGCTCGAGTACATGTTCGTGATGATGAACGCGGCGCGCTTCGCCGTCGGCCTGCAGGGCGTCGCGCTGGCCGAGCGTGCGTACCAGCAGGCGGTCGCCTACGCGAAGGAGCGGGTGCAGAGCCGCGACGTCGCGGGGTCGAGCGGCCCGGTCACGATCATCCACCATCCCGACGTGCGCCGCATGCTGATGACGATGCGCGCGCATACCGAAGGCGCACGTGCGCTCGCCTACGTCGCCGCGGCGCATGCCGACCTCGGGCACCACGGCGCCGACGAGCAGGACCGCCAGCGCAACATGGCGATCTACGAGTTCCTCGTGCCGATCGTCAAGGGCTGGTCCACCGAGATGTCGATCACCGTCGCATCGCTCGGCGTGCAGGTGCACGGCGGCATGGGCTTCATCGAGGAGACCGGTGCGGCGCAGTACTACCGCGACGCGCGCATCCTGACCATCTACGAGGGCACCACGGCGATCCAGGCAAACGACCTCGTCGGGCGCAAGACGGCGCGCGACGGCGGCGCGGTGGCGCGCGAACTGATCGCGGCGGCCCGCGAGACCGCCGAGTCGCTCGCGGAGCGCGAAGGAGACGAGCTCGCGGCGATCGCAGCGCGCCTGCGCGCAGGCTGCGATGCGCTCGAGCGCGCCGTCGATTTCGTCGTCGACGCGTACCGATCCGACATCCGCGCGGTCTTCGCCGGAAGCGTCCCGTACCTGAAGCTCGCCGGCATCGTGCTCACCGGCTGGCAGATGGGACGCGCGGCGCTGAAGGCCGATGCCATGCGCAAGGCGGGCCTCGGCAACCAGCGCTTCGTCGAGGCCAAGATCGCGACGGCGCGCTTCCACGCCGATCACATCCTGGCGCAGGCGCCGGGGCTCGCGTCGACGATCGTCGAAGGTTCGTCGGGCGTGCTCGCGATTCCCGAGTCGTCGTTCTGAGTCGCTGAACGCCTGCCCGGGCTCGCGGCGCCACTGCGTACACCCGCGGCGAGGCGCCGCCGCGTTCGGCGGCACCCGCCGGGCAGCTCCATGCTCACAACGTCGTCTCCACGTAGACGTAGATGTAGTTCGATCCTCCGTTGACGCTGCCCAGCAGCCGCGAGCTGGCGAAGATGCCCGA
This sequence comes from Burkholderiales bacterium, assembly GCA_044507525.1. Taxonomy (GTDB): domain Bacteria; phylum Pseudomonadota; class Gammaproteobacteria; order Burkholderiales; family Burkholderiaceae_E; genus Zeimonas. The sequence goes on along the minus strand of JBIQJM010000065.1, from coordinate 14,263 downwards.
CCGGTGCGAGATCCCGAGACCGACGAAGGTCTCCTTCAGCCGCGCCGACCCGAAGGCGTCTCCCACGCTGAAGTCGATCGTCGGGTCCAGGTAGTTGAGCAGCTTCGAGGTCGGCCGCCCGCGCCGCGCCTGGCTGGTGAGCTCCGACGACGGCACGTGGCTGGCGTACGAGACGCCGAGGCCGAAGCCGATCCGGGTCTTCACGCGGTGGCTCCACGGAAAGCCGTAGTAGAAGGCCTTCATGTAGGCGTCGACCTGCCAGGCGTCGGACTGGATGTCGTTCCTCTCGTTGCGGTAGAGCACGCCGACGTAGCCGTGGAAGTCGAGCGGCCAGCCGTTCATGCGCTCGACGAAGGGCCTGCCCAGGTGCACGCCGGTCACGCTGCTCGGCTCGTCGCGTTCGAGCGAGGTGCAGCTCAGGTTCATGATCTTGACCATGTGGCAGCCGTCGGCCGAGGCGCGGCCGTGGAACAGCTTCACGAAGGTCGGCACGTCGTCGCCGTCGTCCCAGCGGGCGGTGGCGGTGCCGAAGTCGTAGATCGCGCCGGCGAAGATCGCCGTCTGCACGCCGTCGCGCACGATCGGGCTCTTGCGCACCACGCTGTCGCGCACGGTGATCGCGATGCCGCCGATCAGGCGCCAGTTCCGCAGGAAGCGCCAGGTGCCGTACAGCGCTGCCGTGTAGTCGGTGCCGCTGCCCGGTGCGTAGGCCGGCCGCCCCGCGATGGCCTCCTGCGGCGCGACGCCGTAGTAGTAGTCGTTGAGGTCGGCGTCGCGGAACGACACGCCGAGGTCCGGACGCAGGCTCCAGCGACCGCTGCTCCACGTGTACGAGTATCCGAGCCGGAGTTCGGCGCCCCCGGAGGTGTTGCTCACGTCGCGCAGCGCCGTCGCGCGCAGCGTTCCCCACGGGAATCGGTGTCGGTACCGCAGCCCCGCGTCGGCGCCCGCGTTGCGCGGGCGCATGCCGGCGGCCACGTCGGGGACGTCGTCGAGGGGGAATCCTTCGAGCCGCCGCGACAGGAACAGGTCGAGCCGGCGCCCGCCGTCGTCGACGAGCTTGTAGCCCGCGCGGTCGGCGTTCAGGAAGAAGCGCTCACCCTCGTAGAGGTACAGCGGCAGCAGGTCGGTGCGCAGTCCCGCGTCCTGGTAGGGCGATTTCTCGAAGCGGTACAGGAAGCCGAGCCCGGCGCTGCCCGGCCGGGCGAGCAGGTCGGCGATCGCATCGGTGTCCGCCTGCGCGAGGGCGGCCGGAGCGGCGAGCGTGCCGGCGAGTCCGAGGGCGAGCGTCGCTGCCTTGCTCGATCGCGAGGCGCCGCGCCGATCGGCGCCGCCGCGGCTTGGCGTGCCCGTGCGCGGGCAGGCCGCTTTCGACAGCTTCATGGGACGCACCGCCGAGGCCGGTATCGACCGGGCCGGACATGGTAATTCGGCCCCGCACGTTGCCGCAGGCCGATTGCCCGGTTACAATTTACGGTTTTTCCTATCCGAACAAGGATGTCCGAATGGTCGTCATCCGACTGACGCGCGGCGGCGCCAAGAAGCGCCCGTTCTACCACATCGTCGCCACCGACAAGCGCAGCCGGCGTGACGGGCGATTCATCGAGCGGCTGGGCTTCTACAACCCGATCGCCCTGGGCGGCGAGCCGGGCCTGAAGCTCGCGGTCGATCGCCTCGAGTACTGGAAGCAGCAGGGCGCCGCCTTGTCGCCGACGGTCGCCAAGCTTGCCAAAGGCTACGTCCCGGGCCAACCCGCCGCCTGAACGGCCGAATCGGGCGCAACGACGCCGGAGCGCGCCGGCCGTGCGCGAAGCTCCCGGCGAGCACCCGCAGGACGCCGGTGCCGCAGACGCCGCGCCGATCGACGCGGTCGCCGTCGGCCGGGTCCTCGGCGCATGGGGAGTACGGGGCTGGATCCGCGTTGCCCCGTTCAATGATTCGCGCGACTCCATCCTGCCCGGCCTGACCCGCTGGTGGCTGCAGGATGACGGAGGATCGCGCGCAGTGCAGATCGACGGCGCACGCGTGCACGGCGCCGAGATCGTCGCGAAGGTCGTCGGCATCGACGACCGCGATGCGGCGGCGGCGCTCCAGGGCTGCGAGGTGCGGGTCGCCCGGACCGAATTTCCCTCCGCCGCCGACGACGAGGTCTACTGGGTCGACCTGATCGGCTGCACGGTGCGCAATCCGGCCGGCGACGCGCTGGGCATCGTGCAGGACGTCGAGGAACACCCGGCGCATCCGGTGCTGCGGGTCGCCGAGGCGGCGACACCCGGCGATCGCCCGCCCGATCGGCTGATTCCGCTCGTTCCCGAGATCGTCCTCTCGATCGACGTCGAGGCGCGCAGCATCGTGGCAGACTGGCAACGCGACTACTGACGATGCTGCGCGCACCGATGCGCATCGACGCGATCACGATCTTTCCCGCGATGTTCGACGCGATCACGCGTTTCGGCATCACTTCGCGCGCGCACGAGCGCGGGCTGTGGTCGCTGCAGTGCTGGAATCCGCGCGACTTCACCAGCGATCCGCACCGCAGCGTGGACGACCGCCCGTACGGCGGCGGGCCCGGGATGGTGATGCTCGCGCCGCCGCTGGCCGCGGCGATCGACGCGGCGCGCGCCGCCGGTCCCGCCGGCAGGCCGGTGATCGCACTGTCGCCGCAGGGACGTGCGCTGGACGACGGGCGCGTGCGCGAGCTCGCGCGCGGACCGGGCGCGATCCTGCTCGCCGGGCGCTACGAAGCGATCGACCAGCGGCTGATCGATCGTTACGTCGACGAGGAGATCGCGGTCGGCGAGTTCGTCGTCTCCGGCGGCGAACTGCCGGCGATGATGCTGATCGACGCGGTCGTGCGGCAGCTGCCGGGCGCCGTGAACGACGCGCAGTCGGTCGCGCAGGATTCCTTCGCCGACGGACTGCTCGACTGCCCGCACTACACGCGTCCGGAAGTCTTCGAGGGCGTGCCGGTTCCCGCCGTGCTGCTCTCCGGCCACCACGCGCAGATCGCGAGCTGGCGCCGCGCGCAGGCGCTGATCGCGACGCAGCGCAAGCGCCCGGGCCTGATCGAACGCGCGCGCGCGCAGGGCCGGCTCAGCCGGGACGACGAAGCCGTGCTCGCGCGTTTCGCGGGCGACGCGGCGTCGCGCTGAGCGCGCGGGGTGCGCGCGACCGGTCCTGCACCCTCGGGGCTTGGAGCCCCGGCGCGAAGCCGATACAATGCCGGGTTTTGCTGCAATCGCGCAGCCAACTCCGTCCTCTGCCCGGCAACAGCCGGACCCGCGCGTCCCATCCGGTCGCGTACGGGTCCCGGACCTCAACACGCGCGCGGTGTACGACGGCTCCAGGAGCATCCGCAATGGACCTGATCAGCCAACTCGAACAGGAAGAGATCGCCCGGCTCGGCAAGACGATTCCGCCGTTCGGACCCGGCGACACGGTGATCGTCAGCGTGAACGTCGTCGAGGGAACGCGCAAGCGCGTGCAGGCCTACGAAGGCGTCGTCATCGCCATCCGCAACCGCGGACTGAACTCGTCGTTCATCGTGCGCAAGATCTCGTCGGGCGAGGGCGTCGAGCGCACCTTCCAGCTGTACTCGCCGCTGATCGCGGGCATCGAGGTCAAGCGCCGCGGTGACGTGCGCCGCGCGAAGCTCTACTATCTGCGCGAGCGCTCCGGGAAGTCGGCGCGCATCAAGGAGAAGCTGCCGGGTCGTTCGGCGCGCGCCGGCGCAGCCCGGTCCTGAAGTGCCCGCGAGGCGGCGGCTTGCCGGAGCCGCCGTCGTCCAGGCCGTTCATGCAGAAAGAGCCGGTACCGCTCATCGCGCGTTTCGATCCCGCCGACATGCCGATCGTGGCGACGTCCGAATCGTTGCCCGCGGTCGGTGCCGACCGGCTTTCCCCGCAGGCGCTGCGCGAGCGCTTCGCGCGTCCGCCGCGCTGGCAGCCCGAGCAGACCGACGACCGCTTTCGCCTGGACCAGGCCGATCCGCGCGCGGCCGCGGTGCTGGTTCCGATCATCGCCCACGCCGCGGGAACGACGGTACTGCTGACGCAGCGCACGCTGCACCTGCGCCATCATTCGGGGCAGGTCGCCTTTCCGGGCGGGCGCATGGAGGGCGGCGACCGTTCGCCCGACGATGCCGCGCTGCGCGAGGCGCACGAGGAGATCGGACTCGACCCGCATCGCGTCGAGATCATCGGCCACCTGCCGGAGTACCTGACCGGAACCGGCTTCCTGGTCACGCCCGTGGTCGGCCTGCTCGCGCCCGGCTTCGTGGCGAAGCCCGATCCGTTCGAAGTCCACGACACTTTCGAAGTCCCGCTGGCGTTCCTGATGGACCCTCGGCATCATCAGCGGCGCAGCATCCGCATCGAAGCCCTCCCTCGGAGCACGGCACGCGCCATCGCGTCGGCCAGCGAGTCGGGCGCCGGTTCGACGCCGACGTCGTCCGCGCGCGTCTTCTTCGCGATGCCGTATCGTGTCCCCGGGGAGTCGGGCGAGCGCTTCATCTGGGGCGCGACCGCGGCGATGCTGCGCAACCTGTACCGGCTGCTCGCCGCCTGAGGGCGCGAACGGGCGTCGACGCAACCGCATGGGCTTCATAGCGCTGATCTTCACGCTGCTCATCGAGCAGGGCCGTCCGCTGGCCGCCGGCAACCCGGTGCATCGCGGGGCGCTCGCCGTCGCCGATCTCGTGCGCGCGGGCACCGACGCGGGCGAGCGGCAATACGGCGTTCTCGGCTGGTTCGTCGTCGTCGCCGGTGCGGTGCTCGGCGCCGTGCTGCTCGAGTGGCTGGCGTCGGCCGTGCATCCGCTCGCCGTCTTCGTCGTGCACGTCGCGGTCCTGTACCTGACGATCGGCTTCCGCCAGTTCAGCCACGCGTTCACCGAGATCCAGATCGCGCTGGCCGCCGACGACGTGCTCGGCGCGCGCGCGGTGCTCGACCGCTGGCTCGGTCGGGTCGACGATCCGCTCGATCGAGTCGTCCAGGAGAGCTCGGTGTCCGCCGTCTGCCGGGAGGCGATCGCGGCCGCGCTGGTCGCGGCGCATCGGCACGTGTTCGGGCCGCTGTTCTGGTACATCCTGCTGCCCGGCGTCACCGGTCCGGTGATGTATCGCGCCGCCGAACTGCTCGCGCGCCGGTGGAGCCGCCCGGTCGTCGAGGGGGCGTCGCGCATCGAGGAACCCTACGGGGTCTTCGCCGACCGCGCGTTCCGCGCGATCGACTGGTTGCCCGCGCGGCTGTCGGCGGCCGGATTCGCGATCGTCGGCAACTTCGAGGACGCGGTCTATTGCTGGCGCGGCGCGGTCGCCGCGGGCACCGCTTCCGATTCGCGTGCGCTGCTGCTCGCCTCCGGCGGTGGCGCGCTCGGCGTGCGGATCGCCGAACCCGCACTCGAGGCGCGCTGGGCCGAAGGCGACCAGGGCTTCGAGCTGCAGGGCGCCGAGCCCGACGCCGCCGCGCTGCGCAGCGCGGTCGGGCTGGTCTGGCGTTCGGTGGTGCTGTGGATCAGCCTGTTCGCCATGGTGACGATCGCGGCGTGGCTCGGTAGGTGATCGGGCCGCGGGCCGGGCCGTCCCCTTTCCTTCTATTCGGCCTTCTCGATCTCCACGAACAGCCGGTACCGCAACGGATCGATCGCGCCGCGCTGCGCCGCCTCGCGGATCGCGCAGCCGGGCTCGTGGCGATGCAGGCAGTCGTTGAAGCGGCAGCGTCCGATCAGGCCCGCGAACTCGCGCATCGCGTGCAGGCGCTGCGAGGTCGACAGGTGGCTCAGCCCGTAGTTCTGGAATCCGGGCGAGTCGATCACCTGCGCGCCCGGCGCCGTATCGCAAGGCAGGTCGAACAGGCGACTGAAGGTGGTGGTGTGCCGACCGGTGCCGAGCGCCTGCGAGATCGCGTTCGTGCGCATCCCGGCGTCCGGGACGAGCACGTTGACGAGCGTCGACTTGCCCATTCCCGATTCGCCGAGCAGCAGCGTCCTGCGACCGGCGAGCCAGGGGCCGAGCGCCTCGCGCGCGGCCTCCGGCTCGGCGCGCGCGCTCAGCTCGAACACCGGGTAGCCGAGGCCGCGATAGACGGCCAGCCGCGCCGCGATCGCTTCGCGCGCAGGCACGCGGTCGGCCTTGTTCGCGACGATCGCCGGCTCGATGCCGGCGGTCTCGATGGCGATCAGCATGCGCATCAGCAGTTCCTCGGAGAACTGCGGCTCGCCCGCGACGACGACCGCCGCGCGCTCGACGTTGGCGGCGAGCAGCCGCGTTCGCCAGGCGTCGCTTCGCTGCAGCAGCGTCGTTCGCGCAAGCAGCGATTCGATCACCGCCTGGTCGACGCCCAGCGCGCGCACCTCGACCTCGTCGCCGACGCACAGGTCCGTGCGCTTGCCGCGCGTGACCGCGACGCGTTCGTCTCCCGAACCCGTGCGGATCCAGTAATGCCGACCGAAGCTCGCGACGATGCGCGCGCGCGCGGTTCCCGCTGCCGTCCGGGCGTCAGTTGCCGCTGCGCCCGAAGACGGCATCGGTCCTGGCTGCGCAGATGAAGTCGTTCTCGGAGACGCCGCCGACCGAGTGCGTGGCGAAGCGCACGGTGCACCGGTCGTATCCGACGAAGAGATCGGGGTGGTGATCCTCGCCGTGCACCATCCAGGCGAGCGCGTTCACGAAGGCGATCGTCTCGTAGTAGTCGCCGAACGCATAGGTGCGCTCGATCGCGCCGTCGCCGTGCACCCAGCCCGGCAGCTCGCGCAGCTGCGCGTCGATCTCGGTCTGCGAATAGGCGCCGCCCGGCGACGGCCGCGACCTGCGGGCGAGCAACTGGGCGCGGGAAACCGGTTCTCTCATCGGTCGCCTCCGCGGCGAATCGTCGTCGTCACGCCGCTGCGAGCCGGCCGAGCCGGCCGATGCGCTGCGATGCGGGCGGGTGCGAGTCGTAGAACGCCGAATGCAGGGGATCGGGCGTCAGCGTGGACGCGTTGTCCTTGTACAGCTTGACCAGCGCGCTGACGAGGTCCTGCGCGCGCGCGTGCCGGGCGGCGAAGGCGTCGGCCTCGAACTCGTGACGACGCGATATCGCCGCGAAGACCGGCTGCAGCAGGAACGTGAACACGGGCATCGCCAGCAGGAACAGGACGAGCGCCGCCGCGTCGACTTCGGCGATGCGCGGCGAGACGCCGAGGCCTTCGTAGAACCACCCCTGGCGCGACAGCCATCCGAGCAGCCACAGCCCGGCGAGACTCGCGACGAAGGTCAGCACGATCCGTTTCTGTACGTGTCGGCGCTCGTGATGACCCAGCTCGTGCGCGAGCACCGCCTCGATCTCCGGCGCGTCGAGCCGCGAAACCAGCGTGTCGAAGAACACGATGCGCTTGGCGCGGCCGAGCCCGGTGAAATAGGCGTTGCCGTGCGCCGACCGGCGGCTGCCGTCCATCACGAACAGGCCCTTCGAGGCGAATCCGCGGCGTGCGAGCAGCGCCTCCACGCGGCGGCGCACCTCTCCCTCCTGCAGCGGCTCGAAGCGGTTGAAGATCGGCGCGATGACCGTGGGATAGAGCACGAGCACGACGACGTTGAAGGCCGCCCATGCGATCCACGCCCACAGCCACCACAGCGAGCCGGCGCTTCCCATCAGCCAGAGCACGAGCGCGAGCAGCGGCAGGCCGAGCACGGCCGCCACCGCGACCGCCTTCAGCGTGTCGGCGACGAACAGGCGCCGCGTCATGCGGTTGAAGCCGAACCGCTCCTCGATGCGGAACTGGCGGACCCACTGGAACGGCAGCTCGAGCAGCGCGGAGATCGCGAAGACCGCGACGACGAAAGCCATCGAGCGCACGAAGGGCGACCCCGGCAGCAGTGCGTGCAGCGTGTCGAGCAGCCACTGCAGGCCGCCGAAGAGCGTGAAGCCGAGCAGCACGATCGCACCGAAGACCGCGTCGACCATCGACAGGCGGGTGCGCGCGATCGTGTAGTCGGCGGCGCGCCGGTGCGCCTGCGGTTCGATGCGCGCGGCGAACTCGGCCGGAACGAGATCGCGGTGCCGCGCGACGTGGCGGATCTGCCGCGTGGCGAGCCACAGCTTCGTCGCCACCGACGCGAGCAGCGCGAAAGCGAACAACAGCGTGAAGGACTGCGATGTCAAGGGGGGCGCTATGCGAGAATCGCCGACGGAGAAAAAAATTATGTCACAGCAACCGGCGTCACCCGCGCCGTCCCCGGACGAAACGAGGCTCATCTGGATCGACCTCGAGATGACCGGCCTGAATCCCTCGGTCGACCGCATCATCGAAGCGGCCATCGTCGTCACCGATGCACAACTGCAGGTCGTCGCGCACAGCGAGGCCTACGCGGTGCACCAGCCGCGCGCGGTGCTCGATGCGATGGACCAGTGGAACCGTTCCACGCACGCACGCTCGGGCCTCGTCGAGCGCGTGCTCGCCTCGTCGTACACCGAGGCGGAGGTCGAGCGGCGGCTCCTCGACTTCGTCTCGTCGTACGTGCCGGCGAACTGCTCGCCGATGTGCGGCAATTCGATCTGCCAGGATCGGCGCTTCCTCGTGCGCTACATGCCCCGGCTCGAGGCGCATTTCCACTATCGCAACCTCGACGTCAGCACGCTGAAGGAACTCTGCAAGCGCTGGCGCCCCGAGATCGCGAAGGGCTTCTCGAAGAAGAGCGATCACACCGCGCTGGCCGACGCGCTGCTGTCGGTCGACGAGCTGCGCTACTACCGCGAGCACTTCCTCGTCAGCGCCCGGGAGTCCTGCTGATCGCGGCGGTATCCGCCGGCGCGTCGCCGAGCCGCTCGTACAGCACGAAGCGCTCGTCGCGGTCGCTGCGCCGGCGGCCTTGCCAGCGCAGCTCCCACCCGGGGCGAGGCTGCGGCGCCATCGTGCGCGTCCGGGGTCCGTTCTGCTGCACGAGCAGCCAGCGGCATCGCGTGCCGGCTTCGGCGAAGGGCAGCCGCGCGAAGTAGAAGAAGCTCGCCCGCGCGGCGCGTTCGACGTTCTCGGTGGCGACGCAGTCGCCGGCGGGCACGCCGTCGCCGGGGAAGGCGGCGCGCAGCTGCGCCGAGACGTCGCGGTAGGTGTTGCGTTCGTTGAAGACGGGCAGCCACAGCGTCATCAGCAGGAACCACGCGAGCACGACGCCGCCGCAGGAGAGCACCATCGGGCGCCAGATCATCGGCGGCTGGCGCGAGATGCGCCAGCGTACGAGCAGCAGCCATGCGCCGGTGACCGCCAGTCCGAGCACCACCTCGCCGAACACGCCCTCCGGGATGAAGCCCGGCGCCATCTGGCGCATGCGGAATGCCATCCGCGGCGGGAATCCGGTCATCAGCGCGACCCAGTACGCCCAGATCACGATGCCGAACAGCGTGAAGCTGGTGACGGCGAACCAGTCGATGAGGTTGACGATGCCGCGCCGCAGCGTCGGCACGCCGACGGCGGCGAGCAAGGCGAGCGGCGCGGTGGCCGGGAGCAGCCACCCTTCGGCGCCCTGCGGCGCGAGCAGCGCCCGCAGCGCGAAGGCGATCGTCGCGAGCGCCGGCAGCGCCACCGCCGGCTCGCTCCAGCGCCCCCGCCAGCGGTACGCCGCCCAGAGCGCGACCGGCCACGCCGGCCAGTAGAACCACGGCGCGGTCTGCGCGAAGTAGCCGAGCGAATCGAGCGTCGGGCCGGACAGCGCGTCGAGGTTCCAGGCGAGCCAGCCCGACAGGTGCTCGCGCCCCCGCGACGATTGCCACAGCGCGATCGGCCACGGCAGCGCGAGCGCCACCGCGACCGGAACGGCGAAGGCGAGCATGCGCCGGCCGATCAGGCGGAAGGCGTGGCTCGCGATCGGCAGTGCGGCGAGCACGACGAGCAGTGCGGCAGCGTGCCCCAGGCCGCGCGTCAGCAGGCTCGCCGCGATCGCCGCGCCGGCGAGCGCGCCGCCGGTGGCCGGGCGCTCGAGCGCGTGCGCGCAGCCGAACAGGAAGAGGGCGACCCAGGCGAGTTGCGCCGGCTCGGCGGTGGTCTCGTGCATGCGCAGCAGCAGGCCGAAGGTGGCCATCAGCACGAGCAGGCCGGTGTCGGCGATCGCACGGCCGTAGTCGACCCGCGAGGCGGAGGCGCCGAAGGGATCCGAGGGCTGCACTCCCTGGCGGCGCGCGAGCGCGTAGCTGGCGTACCAGACGAGCACCAGCGCTGCCGCGAGCGTGGCGAGCACCGCCAGCCGGACGGCGGCGTGCTCGCCGAAGAGCCAGTGCGTCGCGCTGCCGAAGGCGGCGGCGATCCAGAAGGGCAGCGGCCCGTCGTTGACGATCGGCTGCCCGGCGATGTTCGGCAGCAGCCAGTCGGCGGAATCGCCGCGCATCATCGTGAGCGCGATGCCGAAGCCGGCGGCGTCGAGCGTGCGCCAGGGGTCGCGGCCGACGAAGCCGGGCACGGCGTACAGCGCGCAGACGAGCAGCAGGCCCCAGCGCGGGAGCTTGCCCGCCTGCAGTTCGGTGACGATGAAGGGTCTCATCGACGACACGTCGTCTCCCGCGGCACGACCGCCCGGATGCGGTCGTGGCGAACCGGGGGCCCCGGGCGGGCCGGCGACGCCGGGCCGCCGGCCGAAAAAAAGGCAGCCGAAGCTGCCTCGATCATTCGATCATCCCGCCGTCCTGCGTGCCACGACGTATTTCCGCCATGACCCCGGTCGGCATGATCTGCCTGCCGCGGCGGATTCGCCGCGGCTCGGCCGCCACGCGCTACTTGCTGCGCGCGAACTTCTGGCGGAACTTCTCGACGCGGCCCGTTTCGATGATGCGCTGCTGCGCGCCGGTGTAGAACGGGTGCGACTCGGAGGTGACGTCGAGCTTGAACAACGGATATTCCTTGCCGTCGTCCATCGTGATCTTTTCGCGCGTGCCGACCGTGGAGCGCGTGACGAACTTGAAGCCGCTCGCCATGTCGAGGAAGACGACTTCGCGGTATTCGGGGTGGATGCCCTGTTTCATGTCAAGTTCCGTAGCGGGCGCAAAGCCCGATAGTATAAACGACTAGCCGCCCCGCCGCATCATCTCGAAGAACTCCTGGTTGCTCTTCGTCTGGCGGACCTTGTCGAGCAGGAATTCCATCGCCTCGAGCTCGTCCATGTCGTGCAGGAGCTTCCTCAGGATCCAGATCTTCTGCAGCACCTCGGGCTTGATCAGCAGCTCCTCGCGCCGCGTGCCCGAGCGGTTGATGTCGATCGCCGGGTAGACGCGCTTCTCCATCATCCGCCGGTTCAGGTGCAGCTCCATGTTGCCGGTGCCCTTGAACTCCTCGTAGATGACCTCGTCCATCCGGCTGCCGGTGTCGATCAGCGCGGTGGCGATGATCGTCAGCGAGCCGCCTTCCTCGATGTTGCGCGCGGCGCCGAAGAAGCGTTTCGGGCGCTGCAGCGCGTTGGCGTCGACGCCGCCGGTGAGAACCTTGCCGGAGGCGGGCACCACCGTGTTGTAGGCGCGGGCCAGGCGCGTGATCGAGTCGAGCAGGATGACGACGTCGCGCTTGTGCTCGACCAGTCGCTTGGCCTTCTCGATCACCATCTCGGCGACCTGCACGTGGCGCGTGGCGGGCTCGTCGAAGGTGGAGGCGACGACCTCGCCGCGCACCGAGCGCGTCATCTCGGTGACTTCCTCGGGGCGCTCGTCGATCAGCAGCACGATCAGCACGACGTCGGGGTAGTTCGTGGTGATCGCGTGCGCGATGTGCTGCATCAGCACGGTCTTGCCGGCCTTCGGCGGGGCGACGATGAGCCCGCGCTGGCCCTTGCCGATCGGCGCGATCATGTCGATGATGCGCCCGGTGATGTTCTCCTCGGCCTTGATGTCGCGCTCGAGCACCATCCGCTCGTCGGGATGCAGCGGCGTGAGGTTCTCGAACAGGATCTTGTTCTTGCTCGCCTCGGGCGGCTCGCCGTTGATCTTGTCGACCTTCACCAGCGCGAAATAGCGCTCGCCTTCCTTCGGCGTGCGCACCTCGCCCTCGATCGAGTCGCCGGTGTGCAGGTTGAAGCGCCGGATCTGCGACGGCGAGATGTAGATGTCGTCGGTGCTCGCGAGATAGGAGGTCTCGGGCGAGCGCAGGAAGCCGAAGCCGTCGGGCAGCACCTCGAGGCAGCCGTCGCCGAAGATCGTCTCGCCGGTCTTGGCCTTGCGCTTGAGGATCGCGAACATCAGCTCCTGCTTGCGCATGCGCTGCGGGTTCTCGATTTCGAGGCCTGTGGCCATCTCGATCAGCTGCGAAACGTGCAGCGATTTCAGTTCGGACAGATGCATCGGCTGGTTCTCCCCGCAGGGAAGCTGGCTGGAACGCGTACGGCAGGCGAGCGCGAGCGGCCGGGGCCGCAGATCGACAACAACGGGTCGGAAAGTGCGGGCCGAGAAGGCCCTGGAAAGGCGGGGGAGGAGTCGACGTGGGGAATCGCGTCGCGCCTTGCCTCGCGCGCCTCGTGCCGCGAGAGGCGGGCGGCACGGCCGCATTCCTATCGGGCGGCCGTGACTTTACACCCGATCAGAGGTTGGTGTCCAGAAACGACGAGAGTTGGGACTTCGACAGCGCGCCGACCTTGGTGGCGACGACCTCGCCGCCGCGGAACAGCATCAGCGTGGGGATGCCGCGAATGCCGTATTTCGACGGCGTGGACTGGTTCTCGTCGACGTTGATCTTCGCGACGCGGACCTTTCCTTCGTACTCGCGCGACACCTCGTCGAGGATCGGCGCGATCATCTTGCACGGGCCGCACCATTCGGCCCAGTAATCGACGAGCACCGCCCCCTCGGCCTGCAGGACATCCTGCTCGAACGATGCGTCGGATACGTGCTGGATCGCCATTCTCCCTCCTGGATTGCGGCGCCTCGGCAGCGATGGCGCCCTCCGATCAATGGTACACGCGCACGTCGTCGCTCGGTGCGCTGCGCGCCGCTGCTAGAATCGGCGCGGGCGGGCCTCCCCGCAGTGCGGCGTGGTCAACCTGGTCAGGTCCGGAAGGAAGCAGCCACAGCCATCTCCCGCGCGTGCCGGGGTTCCGGCTCGCCCACCCGGCTCGCCCCGCGAGCTTCCGCTGTCCACTGCGCTGCGACGCCGCGTCTCCCGACATGAACCATCTCGCGCTGGCCCGCAAATGGCGACCCCGGGATTTCGATTCCCTCGTCGGCCAGGAGCACGTCGTGCGCGCGCTCTCGCACGCGCTCGAGACGAAGCGGCTGCACCACGCGTACCTGTTCACCGGCACGCGGGGCGTCGGCAAGACGACGATCGCGCGCATCCTCGCCAAGGCGCTGAACTGCGAGCGCGGCGTGCAGGCGCGACCCTGCGGCGGATGCGACGCGTGCACGGGCATCGACGCCGGGCGTTTCGTCGACTGCATCGAGCTCGACGCGGCATCGAACCGCGGCGTCGACGAGATGACGCAGCTGCTGGAGAACGCCGTCTACGCGCCCACCTCGGGCCGCTACAAGGTCTACGTCATCGACGAAGTCCACATGCTGTCGACGCACGCGTTCAACGCGATGCTCAAGACGCTCGAGGAGCCGCCGCCGCACGTCGTGTTCGTGCTCGCCACCACCGATCCGCAGCGCGTTCCCGTCACCGTGCTGTCGCGCTGCCTGCAGTTCAACCTGAAGAACATGCCGGCGCCCGCGATCGCCGGGCACCTCGCCACGGTGCTCCAGGCCGAGGGCATCGCGCACGAACCGGGAGCGCTCGACCGCATCGGTCGCGCCGCGGCGGGCAGCATGCGCGACGCGCTGTCGCTGCTCGACCAGGCGATCGCCTTCGGCGGCGGCGAAGTGCGCGAGGCCGAGGTGCGCGAGATGCTCGGCGTCGTCGACGCGGGCTGGCTCGTGCGCATCCTCGACGCGCTCGTCGCCGGCGAGGGGCGCGCGCTCGTCGACATCGCCGACTCGATGCTCGCGGCGAACGCACCCTTCGAGCGCGCGCTCTCCGACCTGGCGCAACTGCTGCAGCGGACCGCGCTCGCGCAGGTCGGCGCGCTGGGCGACGCCGACGATCCGCAGACGCTCGAGCGGCTCGCGCAGGCGATTCGCGCAGAAGACCTGCAGGTGTACTACCAGATCGTCACGCACGGGGCGCGCGAACTCGCGCTCGCGCCCGATGCGCACACCGGCTTCACGATGGTGCTGCTGCGCCTGCTCGCGTTCCGGCCGGCGGAGCCCGGCGCCGCGGGCGAGAGCGCCGCCCCGCCGGCGAACCCCGCGCGCGCGAGCGCCGCGGCGGCCGCGCCGTC
>JBIQJM010000064.1:0-18054 GCA_044507525.1 Burkholderiales bacterium | reverse complement strand
TGCTCTACTTCATCGAGAAGAACTCGCCGAAGCTCGAGCCGTGGCAGCGCGAGCTGGTGCGCATCGTGCGGCGCGTCGCGCAGTATTTCTACCCGCAGGGACTCACCAAGGTCATGAACGAGGGCTGGGCCACGTTCTGGCACTACACGATCCTCAACCGGCTGTACGACAAGGGTCTCGTCGACGACGGCTTCATGTTCGAGTTCCTCGGCGCGCACACGAACGTGATCGCGCAGCCCGGCTACGACGAGCCCGGCTACTCGGGCTGCAATCCGTATACGCTGGGCTTCGCGATGTTCTCCGACATCCGCCGCATCTGCGAGCGGCCGACGGACGAAGACCGTGAATGGTTCCCCGACATCGCCGGCGCCGACTGGCGGCAGGTGCTCGACTTCGCGATGCGCAACTACAAGGACGAGTCGTTCATCGCGCAGTTCCTGTCGCCGCGGCTGATCCGCGAGTTCCGGCTGTTCGCGATCGCCGACCACCACGGCGAGCCGACGCTCGAGGTCGACAGCATCCACAACGAGGCCGGGTACCGCCGCGTCCGCAAGCTCCTCGCCGCCCACTACGACCGCGATGCCAGGCTGCCCGACATCCAGGTCGTGCGCTACGAGCGCGACGGCGACCGCAGCCTCACGCTGCACCACACGCAGTACCGCGGCCGCCCGCTGAACGAGGACACCACCCGCGTGCTCTCGCACCTGCAGCGGCTCTGGGGCTTCACCGTGCGCATGGAGACGGTCGACGCCGATGGCGACCCCTGCACGGAGGTGCTGGTCGCGAACTGAGCGAGGCCCGATCGTGCCCTGTCGGCACGCTCGCGGGCGGCGGCACGCGCCGTTGCCGCCCGGGGGCGCGCCGGCATGCTCCGGCCCACCGACGCGGTATTCTCGGCGTCCATGAGAGTGTTGCTCGTCGAGGACGACCGCATGATCGGGCAGGCGGTACAGACCGCGCTGCGCCAGGACGGCTATGCCCTCGACTGGGTGCGCGATGCGGAAGCCGCCGACACCGCGCTCGCCACCGCCGATTTCGACCTCGTGCTGCTCGACCTGGGCCTGCCCGGGCGCGACGGCATCTCGCTGCTGCGCACGATGCGCGCACGCGAGGACAAGACGCCGGTGCTGATCGTCACCGCGCGCGACGAGGTGCAGGACCGCATCGGCGGCCTCGACGCCGGCGCCGACGACTACCTCGTCAAGCCCTTCGACCTCGAGGAACTCGCCGCGCGCATGCGCGCGCTGCTGCGTCGAAGCGCCGGCCGCGCCGCGTCGGTGTTCGAGCACGGCGGCGTGCGCATCGATCCGTCCACGCGCGAGGTCACGCGCAACGGCGAGCAGGTCTCCCTGTCGTCGCGCGAATACGCGGTGCTCGAGGCGCTGATGATGCGTCCCGGCGCGATTCTGTCGCGCGCGCAGATCGAGGACCGGCTCTACGGCTGGGGCGAATCGGTCGAGAGCAACGCGGTCGAGGTGTACATCCACGGACTGCGCCGCAAGCTGGGGCACGAACTGATCCAGAACGTGCGGGGGGTCGGCTACTTCGTTCCGAAGCCCGAGACGCAGGACGGCGGATGACGGGTTCCTCGATCCGCACGCGACTGCTGCTGTCGCTGCTGCCGCTGTTCATCCTCGCAGAAGCAGTCATCGGAACGGTCACCTACCGCTACGTGCTGCGCGACAGCCACGAGCTCTTCGACTACCACCTGCGGCAGATGGCGCTGTCGCTGCGCGACCAGGGTGCCGTGCTGCCGCCGCCCGGACCGCCCGAGGACCGCGAGCAGTTCGACTTCGTCGTGCAGATCTGGAGCGCCGACGGCTCGAAGATCTACCTGTCGCACACGCGCTCGCGCGCGCGGCTGCCCGAGCGCGCGACGCTCGGCTTCTCCGACATCGTCACCGGGGGCGAGCGCTGGCGCGTCTACAGCACGCTCGCTCGCGGGCGCGTGATCCAGGTCGGGCAGCCCTTCGAGGTGCGCGAGCGCATCGCCGCGGCTGCCGCGTTGCGCAGTCTCACGCCGCTGCTCTTCTTCGCGCCCCTGGTCGCGCTGGCGATCTGGTGGCTCGTCGGCAAGTCGCTGGCGCCGGTCGAGCAGATCGCCACCGAGCTGCGGCGGCGCGACGCGACGCGGCTCGATCCCGTTCCCGAGGCCGACATCCCGACCGAGGTCGAGCCGATGGTCAGCTCGCTCAACGGGCTGCTCGAGCGGCTGCGCGCATCCTTCGCGGCGCAGCGCGCCTTCGTCGCCGACGCCGCGCACGAGCTGCGCACGCCGATCGCGGCGTTGAAGCTGCAGGCCGGGCTGATGGCGCGTGCGCGCGACGACGACGCCCGTGCCGAGGCGCTGCGCGAGCTCAACGCCGGAATCGACCGCTCGGCGCATCTCGTCGACCAGCTGCTCGCGCTGGCACGCAGCGAGCCGCAGGCCAGGGGCGAACCCGGCGACTGCATCGACCTGGCACGCATCGCGGGCGGCGTGGTCGCCGAGATGATGCCGATCGCCGCCGCGCGCGATTCGTCGCTCGAGTTCGACGCGCCGGAGACGCTCCCGCTGCGCGGCGACGCGAGCGCGTTGCACAGCCTGATGCAGAACCTGGTCGACAACGCGCTGCGCCATACGGAACCGGGCAGCCGCGTGACCGTGCGCGTCGAGGAGGACGGGGACTTCGCACGGCTGAGCGTCGACGACGACGGCCCCGGCATCGCCGTCGAGGAACGCGATCGCGTCTTCGATCGCTTCTACGGACGCACCGCCGGCGGCGACGCCGGCAGCGGACTGGGCCTCGCGATTGCGAAGGCTGTGATCGACCGGCACGCGGGACGCATCGAGCTCGATCGATCCCCACTCGGCGGGCTTCGCGTGCTCGTATCGCTGCCCCGCTTTCGCGAGAGCGCGGCCTTAAGTAGCTCCTAAGGCGCACGCTTCAGCATCTCGGGCATCGGGGCCGCAGGGGCCTTGCAACGACGAGAGGCAACGCACGATGAAGCCGAAACTCCTGGTCGCCGCGATGGCGGCGGCGGGTGTGATCAGCACCGGCACCGCATACGGCTGGTCGCTGAATCCCACCGAATGGTTCCAGAGCGAGCGGGTCGCGCAGGCCGACGAGCCGCAGCGGCTCGCGCAGGCGCAGACCGACACCGCGCAGCGGGACACGCCGCTGAAGACGGCAGCGGCCGCGACGAGCGCCAGCGCCGCGCAGGCCGTCGAACCGCCGTCGACGACCGGCTCGGTCGTGATCCAACCGACCGCCGCACCGAACTGGACCGAGGTCGTCGACCGCTTCGGGCCCGCCGTGGTCGGAATCCGCGTCGAAGGCACACGGAACATGGGTGCCGAAGCGGGCCCGGGTCCCGAGCTCGAGAACGATCCCTTCTTCCGCTTCTACCGCGGGCTGCCGATTCCGCGCGCCCCGCGCAGCGAAGTACCGGTGCGCGGGCAGGGCTCGGGCTTCGTCGTCAGCGCCGACGGGCTGATCCTCACCAATGCGCACGTCGTGCGCGACGCCGACAGCGTGCGCGTCAAGCTCGCCGATCGGCGCGAGTTCGATGCGAAGGTGCTCGGCACCGACCCGGCGACCGACGTCGCGGTGCTGAAGATCGAGGCGCGCAACCTGCCGACCGTCCAGTTCGGCGCCTCCGAACGCCTGCAGGTCGGCGACTACGTGCTCGCCATCGGCTCGCCCTTCGGTTTCGAGCAGAGCGCGACCTCGGGGATCGTCAGCGCCAAGGGCCGCTCGCTGCCGGGCGACACCTACGTGCCGTTCATCCAGACCGACGTCGCGGTGAACCCGGGGAATTCGGGTGGACCGCTGTTCGACGCCGGTGGGCGCGTCGTCGGGATCAATGCGCAGATCTTCTCGCGCACGGGCGGATACGAGGGCCTGTCGTTCGCGATCCCGATCGACGTCGCGCTGCGCGTCAAGGACCAGATCGTCGCGACCGGCGAAGCGCGGCACGCGCGGCTCGGCGTCACGATCCAGGAGCTGAACCAGGAGCTCGCCGACTCGTTCCGCCTGGAGAGCCCGAGCGGCGCGCTCGTCTCGAGCATCGCGCCGAACAGTGCGGCACAGAAGGCGGGCCTGCAGCCGGGCGACGTGATCCTCTCGTTCGACGGCGAGCCGATCGAGCAGTCGGGCGATCTCGCTGCCCGGGTCGGCATGTCGAAGCCGGGCTCCGAAGTCACGCTGCAGGTGATGCGCGGCGGCAAGAAGCAGCAGGTCAAGGCGGTGCTCGGCGAGGCGCAGGCCGAACAGACCGCTTCGGCATCGCAGGCCGAGAGCCAGGAGAAGAACGCCGGTCGACTCGGACTCGCGGTTCGCCCGCTCGATCGCGAAGAACGCAAGAGCGCGAACATCGAGAACGGCGGGCTGCTGGTCGAGGACTCGACCGGTGCCGCGCGTCGGGCCGGCATTCGCCCCGGCGACGTGATCCTGTCGGTCAACGGCCAGCCGGTCGACAGCGTCGAGTCGCTGCGCGAGAAGGCGGGCAGCGACACCGAGCGGCTCGCACTGCTGGTCCAGCGCGGCGAGATGCGGATCTTCGTGCCCTTGAACCTCGGCTGACGCCGAGACAGGAGAGCGACGCAGACCGGGGCAAGCCCGGGAACCGCGGAGAGAAACCGGGGCCACGCCACGATCGGCTGCGATCGTGGTCCGGCTCCGGTTTCGCGCTTCCCTTGCCGCTTCGTTTCGCTTCTCCCTTCCCTTCTCGTCACCCCCTCGCCGCCACGGTGAACCCCGCCTCCACGCCGCCGGCGACGTCGTGCACGAACGCGCGCCCGCCGTGGAACTCGCCGACGAGGCGCACCAGGTACAGGCCGAGCCCGAGATGCGTGGCTGCCGAGGCGCGGTGCTCGCGCACCGACACCATCGAATCGAACAGGCTCTCGCGCATCGCCGCCGGCAAGGCCGGTCCGCGATTGCGCACCGAGATCGACAGCATCGGCGTGCCGGCCTCGACGACCGGTCGCAGCGACAGCACGACCGCGCTGTCGCCCTCGGCGAAATCGACCGCGTTCGACACGAGCTTGTCGAGCGCCTGCGCGATCGCCTCGGGAACGACCGGGCACGGCGCCGAATCGATCGTGCAGTCGAGCTCGAAGGCGCGCGGCGCGAACACGTCGCGGTAGCCGTCGACGCAGGCCCGCAGCAGCGCGACGAGATCGACGGTTTCCAGCTCGCTGTCGGCGAGCATCGACTCGAGGCTCGATGCCTCGCCCATGCTGGCGACGATCCGCTCGAGCCGCTGCGTGCCGTCGCGCGCGCGCGCGAGCCACGAGTCGCGCTGCGCCGAGCCGCTTCGCGCGGTGTCGGCTTCCGCAGCGAGGTTCTCGAGCGACGAGCGCACGACCATGATCGGCGTGCGCAGTTCGTGCACGAGTCGCCCGCGCAGGTTGCCGACGTACTGCTGATGCTGGCGCAGGCGCTCGAGCACGCTCGCATAGCTCTGCGCGAGCGAACCGATCTCGTCGTCGACCACCGGCTCGCGCACGCTGCCGACCACCCGGCCGCGCGGGTCGATCGCGCGCTCGGCCTGGTGGCGCAATCGCACGATGCGCGCGACCGTCACCGACCCGACCGCAAGCAATGCAAGCGCGCTCGCCGCCATCGCGGCCGCGGTGAGCAGCGTGAGCCGCTCGATCGCCCGCGCGTGCGTGCCGAGCCGGGAGCCGGTGTGCTCCTCGACGACGAGCGCGCCGACGACGCGATCGCCGACCCAGACCGGCTGCGCGCTCGTCAGCAGCCAGGCCGGCAGGCCGCTGTCCGAGTCGACGCGCTCGGCCTGCTGCGCAGCGAACCCGGTCAGCGCCCGACTGAGCGGCGGCTGCTCGGACCGATCGGGCGAAGCGGCGTCGGGCGTGAAGACCTCGAAGCGGCCCGGGCGCAGGTGCACGGTGGCGGCGAGCAATCGCCGCGCGAGACGGCCCTGCCAGTCGGCGGGCGGCGGCGGTCCGGCAGCGATCGCACCCGACTGCGCGAGCAAGGCTCCGCTCGCGTCGAAGACCGAAACGCGCCCGCTCGCCCGGGCCAATCCGCGTACCGCCTCGGACCACAGCACCGAACGCGGGTCGCGCGCCTGCTCCGCCAGCGGCTGCACCGGCGTGAGCAGCCCGGAATCGCCGCGGCCTTCGATGCGGCGCGAGCCGAGGTAGTCGACGTCGACGACGCGAACGCGCAGGAAACGCGGCTCCTGGTCGAACTCGATCTCGGCGATCCAGCCGCCCTGCCGCTCGCTGGGCGTCACCTCGCGCGACTGCATCGCCTCGGGTGCATCGCCCCATTCGACGACCAGGCGGTCGCCCGGAAGATCGACGCCGTCGACGCGCTCCGGCCGCACGAGCCGCTCGTCGTCGGCGTCGACGAGCAGGAAGAAGCGTCCCGGGCGTTCCTGCGCACGCGCTGCCGCGAGTCGCACGTTCATCGAGCCGACGCCTGCGTTCGGCCCCCCCACTGCATCGGCCGGACGCAGGGACAGCGCCCTGCCCGGCGTCTCGATCCATTCGCGTGCATCGTCGTCGACGACGACGTCGGCGAGCAGCTCGACCGGCAGCAGCTCGGCGCCTGCCCGCCGGCGCAGCGTCGCCTGCTCGACGTCGAACAGCGCGCGGTGCTCGTGCAGCGACGCGGCGAGATTGCGCGCCGCCTGCCCCTGGTTCTCCAGCCGCTCGTTGCGCGCGAACTCGGCCATCACCTCGACGAAGCGCAGGCCGATCGGCGGCAGCGCGAGCAACGGCACCATCGCGAGCGCAAGGCTGAAGCGAAGTCCGATCGGGAGTCGCCAGCGGCGACGGGCGTTCATCGATTCGCGCCGGCTTGCATCGGTTGCGTCGTCGGCCATCGTGCGCGCCGTCGCGCATCGATCCCGTCAGCGTGCGTCGTGCGGATCATCGCGCCTCGCCGCTCATCGATCCGCAGCGCGCTCGACGAAGCGGTAGCCCAGCCCGTAGACGGTCTCGATCGCGTCGAACGCGGCGTCTACCGCTTCGAACTTGCGACGAATGCGTTTGACGTACGAAGTCACGGTCTGGTCGTCGACGACGAGATTGGCCTCGCGCATCAACGCGTCGCGGTTCTTCACGTGGCCCGGGTGACGCGCCAGCGCGTACAGCATCCAGAACTCGGTGACGGTGAGCTCCACCGGCAGTTCGCGCCACGTCGCCTCGAAGCGCGCGGAGTCGAGCACCAGCGGACCGCGCACGAGCCGCTCGCCGCTCTTCATCGGCTGCGCGAGCGCGTCGACGCGTCGCAACAGCGCGGTCACGCGGGCGAGCAGGTGCGGGAAGCTGACGTTCTTCGTGACGTAGTCGTCGGCACCCAGGCGCAGGCCGGAGACGATGTCGATCTCCGAGTCGCGCGCCGACAGCATCAGGATCGGCAGCGTGCGCGCGTGCTCGCGCAGCCAGCGGCACAGTTCGAAGCCGCCGTCGGGCTCGTCGGCCAGGCCGACGTCGATGATCGCGACGTCGGGCAGGCGGGCGGCGAGCGCCTGCTGTGCCTGTGCGCGATCGGCGAAGCCGGATGCCTCGAATCCGTGGCGCGCGAAGGCGTCGCACAGGTTCGCACGAATGGCGGGTTCGTCCTCGACGATGGCGATGCGGCGGGTCATCGGGACAATGTAGCGCAAAGGCGCAGGCCATCGGTCCCGGCCGGCCGCGCTGCCACGACGCACGGCTGGCCGCCTTCGGCGAAGCCGCCGCCGGCCGATCGTCCCGGGCTAGGCGGATGGGTCGTTGCCCTCACTTTGCCCGAATCGTGCCCCCATGCATCCGGATCGAGCCTGCGGACGCTCCCGACGCGCGGCGTCCAATGGATGCCTGCGGGAGGCGAAAGGCGTGCTCGCGGGTCCGCGTGGGTCGATCCTTGCGCGGGCCGCCTGGCGCCTTCGACCGCTCGATCGTCGTTGCGCGGATCGCCTCCGCACGGATCGTGCGCCGCATCGATCACGCACCGCAGTCACTTGCCGAACCACCGCACCGATCGCTTCGTAGACATCATGGCTCGCGAATCCGCCCACGACACGCTTCCCGTCCGTCCCGATGCGCCAAACTTCGACTGGCGCGAATGGATCTCCTTCGTCGGCTCGGTGCTGGGCACGGCGCTGGTCGTCTCGGTCGTGCTCGGGGGGATCGTGCTGCTGCTCGCCTGAGCCGTCGTCCGTCGGGGCTGCGGGCGGAGGTCTCGGATTGCGGGACATCCCGCGAGCGTGCCCCTTGCCTCGAGCCGGCACATCGGGCTTGACCCGCTTCCCTGGACAGGTTGACGTTCTCGCCCTCGCGCCGGGCCGAGTGGCTGCGCGGCAGACTTGTCCACCGGCGGCGTGGCGCATGCCACGCAAACGCCGCCGGTGGGCAAGTCGTGTTCGACGCTACGACCGTGACTACGAGTGCACCGCGAAAACTCCCGTTATCCGGGACATCCCGCGCGCAGCGAAGCGGGCGTGCGCGACAACACCCGAAAAGCGGGCGCCCTCCCGCACGCAATTTACGACCCGCGCCCGAAGTGCCGAATCTCGGCACTTCCCGACAGAAGCGATTGCGCTGGAGAGCCTCCGCAAGGCGGTAATGCCCCTCGGCACTTCCCCGTCGTGACAACCAAGACGCCGACCTTCTCCGAGCGCCTCGAAGGCGACGGCAACCGCCAGCGGCACCGCCGTCAGTTCGCCCCGCAGCAGTTCTTGTACTTGCGACCGCTGCCGCAGCGGCAGGGATCGTTGCGGCCGATCTTCGGGTCGGCGCGCCGCACCGTCTCGACGCGCATCGCCGCCGGCGTGGTCCCCGCCTCGCGATACGGTCGGAAGAACTCGTGGATGTCGGCGACGTCACCGATCATCCGGTCGATCACCGTGTCGCGTTCGGCAGCCGACAGCGCGTCGTCGATGCCGTCGCCGTCGAGGACCGCGGCGAGCGAATCCATCGCGTCGAGCGCGTCGTCGAACTCCTTCTCGGCGAGCAGCGCTTCCCAGCTGTCGGGATGGAGCTCGACGCCGCGCAGGAAGCCGACCGCCCAGGCGACGCCGTCGGCGTTGCCGTCGTCGTCGTACGACAGGACGGGCCCGAACTCGCCCGCATCGAGCGCGGCGACGACGCGTCCGGCATGGCGCCGCAGCAGCGCACCGATCTCGGCGTAGGCGGCCGATGGCGGCGCACCCGCCGACGACCCTGCCACCGGCGCGTCGCCGCCGAAGGCGCCGCCACCCGAGGAACCGGCAGCGAAGGAATCGCTGCCCAGCACCTGCGCGAGCAGCTCGTCCTCGCCGACCGCATCGGGCACGCAGGCGAGCGCCGCCAGGAAGCCGTCGACTTCCTCGACGACCATTGCGTTCTCGTTGCCCGTTTCGTCGAGCAGCGAGTCGAGGCGGGCGAAATCGTTCTCGTCGAGCGGCCGCAGATCGGCCGTCGACAGGGGCGAGAGGGAGATCATGGCGGCGATGGTACTGCCGTACGGCCCAGGGGCACGAGCGGCCGCGGCGCCGTTGCACCGCGAAATCCGCCGGCCGGCGTCGACTGGATGCCGGCCGGCGTCCGGCCACCGCGGAGTCGGCCGCCTCAGCTGCGCGCCGCCCGGCGCGCCTGCCGCTCCTGCACCTTCGCCTGCTGCTCGGGCGTGAGCACCTTGTAGATCTCGTTCATGCTGCGTGCGCGCAGCCGCGCGATCTCGCTGATCGCCTTCGCATTGCGTTCGGCGAGCGCCTGCACCTTCGCGTCGTCGTAGTCGTTCGACAGTGCGAGCTTCGCGAACTCGGCGCGCGCCTCGCGCAGCAGCTTCGCCTGCTCGCGCATCTTCGGCGCTGCCGCATGACGAATCTCGAAGATGCGGTCGCGCTGCTCTTCGTTCAGGTCGAGCCCGCGCAGGAAGCCGTCGCCGTGGCCGCGACTGCCGCGCATGTGCTCGCCGCGATGATGTCCGTCGCCGCGATGCTGCCAGTGCGCGTGCTGCTTCATCATCATCCGCGACGGGCCGGCCCGCGGACCGTCGTCGGGCAAAGGCTGCGCGGAGACGAGGAAGGGAACCGCCAGCGCCAGGCTGCCGGCGATGGTGAGGGCTGCGATTCGTGCGGGTTTCATGCTTCGTGCTCCTGTTTCGGGAAGGCCGGCGCGAGGAAGCGCCGGCACGCTTCGAAGCTTGCCGGTGCGTCGCGTTAACCGCGGCCGCCGATGTGTAAGCGTTCGTAAAGAAGGGTGTCGATCGTGCCGCGCGAGCGGCGCGGGCCGCGCGGATCGATATGATCGACGCCATGAGCGCCTCCCCCGCCGAACGCGGCGACCTGCCGCGGGTCCTGCTCGTCGACGACGACGTCGAGCTGAGCGACCTGCTCGTCGAGTACCTGCGCCGCGACGGCTTCGACGCCGAGGCGGCCGGCGACGGGTTGACCGGCGTCGCACGCGCGCTCGACGGCGGCTTCCACATCGTCGTGCTCGACGTGACGATGCCGGGCATCGACGGCGTCGAGGCGTTGCGCCGCATCCGCGCGGCGAGCCGCGTTCCGGTGCTCATGCTCACCGCACGGGGCGACGACGTCGACCGCATCGTGGGGCTGGAGCTCGGCGCCGACGACTACGTGCCGAAACCCTGCAGTCCGCGCGAGCTGGCCGCACGCCTGAAGGCGATCCTGCGCCGCGTGCGCGAGGCCCGCGATGCGCACGCGGCCGGCTCGTCGATCGTCGCCGGGCCGGTCACGCTGTGGCCGGGACAACGCCGCGCCTCGCTGCGCGGCGAGCCGCTGGCGCTGACGAGCACCGAATTCAACGTGCTGGCGGCACTCGCGCGCCAGGCCGGGCGTGTCGTCGACAAGGGCGAGCTCTCGCAGGATGCGCTCGGGCGCCCGCTCGCCCGCTTCGACCGCAGCCTCGACGTCCACGTGAGCAGCCTGCGCCACAAGCTGGGCGCGCGCGACGACGGCTCGCCGTGGATCGAGACCGTGCGCGGCCGCGGCTACCAGTTCGTGCTCGACTGAGCGCAGATCGCATCCACCGGAAGATCGCTTGGGACGCCTGTTCTGGAAGTTCTTCCTCGCGTTCTGGCTCGCGCTGATCGCCGCGATCGCGCTGGTCGGCGCGCTCGTCGCGCTGCACCAGCAGGACCTGCGCGAGACGACCGCGTCGCTCGCCGCCGGGCCGCGCACCGAGATGGCGCTGCGCTCGGCCGCGGCGACGCTGCGCCACGGCGGCGTCGAAGCCTTGCGCGGCTGGCTCCTCGACGACGACAACGCGCGCATCGCGTCCG
This sequence comes from Burkholderiales bacterium, assembly GCA_044507525.1. Classification (GTDB taxonomy): domain Bacteria; phylum Pseudomonadota; class Gammaproteobacteria; order Burkholderiales; family Burkholderiaceae_E; genus Zeimonas. Next base: position 6,829 of record JBIQJM010000064.1, on the reverse strand, counting down.
GCGTCTTCGCGGTCGACCGGCGCGGCGAAGACCTCCTCGGACGGCCGGTCGCCGCCGACGCGATCGAACGCGCGCGCCTTTACGCGCGTGCCGACGATCCGCCTGCGCGGCACGGCGTCCGCTACGACGAGGCGAGCGGCCTGCTGCTCTTCGTCCCGTCGACGGAAGTGCCGCCCCGCGCGCGGCGCGCGCGGCGTGCGACGCCGATTCCGGCGTTGGCGATCGTCGGCGCCGGACTGCTCGCGAGCCTGGCGTTCAGCGCGTTGCTCGCCTGGTACCTGACGAAGCCGATCCGCCACCTGCGCAGCGGCTTCGGGTCGCTCGCGCGCGGCGCGCTCGATACGCGCGTGGCCGAACGCATGGGGCGCCGCAACGACGAGCTCGCCGACCTCGGTCGCGACTTCGACCGGATGGCGGGGCAACTGCAGCAACTGATCGGCGCGCAGCGACGGCTGCTGCACGACGTCTCGCACGAGCTGCGCACGCCGCTGGCGCGGCTGCAGGCCGCGATCGGCGTCGCGCGGCAGGATCCGGGGCGCCGCGACGCGATGCTCGATCGGATCGAACGCGAGACGGTGCGCGTCGACGGCCTGGTCGGCGAACTGCTCACGCTCGCGCGCCTGGAATCCGGCTCGGCGGACGCCGCGATCGAGAACGTCGACCTCGCCGAGCTCGTCGCGTCGATCGTCGACGACGCGCGCTTCGAGGCGCGCGCAGCCGGCCGCGAGCTCGCCTACGAGGAACGTCTCGATCGCCGTCACCTGAAGGGGCGCGCCGACCTGCTGCACCGCGCTTTCGAGAACGTCGTGCGCAACGCACTGAAGTTCGCGCCGCCCGGAAGCCGCATCGACGTCAGTGCCCACGCGAGCGGCGACGGACCGTTCCGGCTGCTCGTCTGCGACCGCGGTCCCGGCATCGCCGACGACGAGCGCGAGTCGATCTTCGAGCCCTTCCACCGGGGTCGCGCCGCGGCAACGGGACGCGGCGCCGACGCGCCGGCCTCGGGCTACGGGCTGGGCCTGGCCATCGCCCGACGTGCGATCGAACTGCACGGCGGGCGCATCGTCGCGGCGCCGCGCGAGGGTGGCGGTCTCGTCGTCACGATCGAGCTGCCGATGTGAGCAGGCCGGGCACCCGGTCGCGCCGACGCAGCCGCAGCAGAAGCCAGCCGACGATCGAGATGTTCAGCACGTTCCACGCGATGCCGTGCACGAACGCGGCGTCGTAGGAACCGGTGAGGTCGAACAGCACGCCCGACAGCCAGCCGCCGAGCGCCATGCCGAACAGCGTGGCGGTGATGACGAGCCCGACGCGCAGGCCGGCGCCGGACGCCGGGAAGAACTCGCGCACGATGATCGCGTAGGACGGGACGATGCCGCCCTGGAACAGGCCGAACAGCGCCGAGATGACGTACAGCGAGGCGAGCGAATCGAAGGGCAGGAACAGCACGAGCGCGATCGCCTGCAGCACCGACCCGAGCAGCAGCGTGCGCAGGCCGCCGATGCGGTCGCAGATCAGGCCGAAGGTGATCCGGCTGATCACGCCGAAACCGAGCATCAGCGAGAGCATCGCGGCGCCGCGTGCCGGCCCGTAGCCGAGGTCGCCGCAGTAGGCGACGATGTGCACCTGCGGCATCGACATCGCCACGCAGCAGGCGACGCCCGCGATGCACAACAACACGAGCAGCGTGCGCGACGAGACGCCGAGGCGCTCGAGCGGGCTGCTCGCGGCGGCGATCGGGGAGGCCGCCATCGCAGCCGGCGCCGGCGCAGGCGCCGCGGCCACGGCAGCGACCGACGCATCGGGCTGCGGCGCACGCCGGCGCAGCAGCTGCGCGAGCGGCACGATCGTGAACAGGCAGAAGAGGCCGATGCCGACGTAGGTCTGCCGCCACCCCGCCGTCTCGACGAAATGCTGCACGACCGGCGGCCAGAAGGTGCCCGCGAGGTAGTTTCCGCTCGCGCAGATCGCCACCGCGATGCCGCGCCGCCGATGGAACCAGAACGACGTGTCGGTGACGAGCGGGCTGAAGGTCGCCGAACTGCCGAGCATGCCGATCAGCAGCCCCTGCACGACGGCGAACATCCAGATGTCGCCGACGGCAGCGGCGAGCAGGAAGCCGGCGGCGATCGACACGCCGCCGATCGTCACCGGAACCGCGATGCCGTAGCGATCGGTCAGGCGTCCCATCAGGATGCCGCCGATGCCGAAGCCGATCATCGTCATCGTGTACGGGATCGACGCCACGCCGCGCGCAACGTCGAACTCGGCCTGCACGGCGGGGAGCACGACGACGACGACGTACATCCCGCAGCCGCCGATCGTCGCCAGCACCAGGCTGATGAAGAGGCGGAACCAGGCGTAGGGCGAGTCGACTTCGTGCGAGGCGTCCATCGACGAACTCACCAGAGCGCGCGGATCTTCGCCGCGACGTCGACCGGCGGGGCCTCGGCCTGCGAGCCGAGGCCGCAGCCCGCGTCCTCGGCCGGCGCGGGCGCCGCGCCGACGCGGTCGAAGCAGGCGAGCAGCGGGTCGGTCAGGAAACGGCTGCGTGCGCCGTGCACGTAGGCGTCGCCGAAGCGCGGCTGCTGCGTCGTGAAGTACCGCTGCGGCTCGAACAGGTACAGGAAGTCGCGTGCGCGCGTCATCGCCACGTAGAGAAGCCGGCGCTCCTCGTCGATCGATTCGGCCCGGCCGGTCGCATATTCGTTCGGGAAGTTCCCGTCGGCGACGTTCAGCACGTACACCGCGTCCCATTCCTGGCCCTTGGCCGAATGCACGGTCGACAGCACCAGGTAGTCGTCGTCGAGCCGCGGCGCGCCCGCCCGGTCGCCGGCGGCCTGCGGCGGATCCAGCGCCAGCTCGGCGAGGAAGCGTTCGCGCGTGCCGAACTGCGCCGCGATCGACTGCAGCATGTCCAGGTCGGCGGCGCGCACGAGCGCGTCGTCGTGGCGTCGCTCGAGCAGCGGCTGGTACCAGCGCCGCGCCGGCTCGAGCTGCGCCGGCCACGCCGCCGCCGGATCGACCAGCACGCGCATCAGCTCGACGAACCCCGGCCAGGCTTCCCGCGCCGCCTGCGGCGCCGGGAACGACGCCAGCGCGTCGGCGAGGGGCCGCTCCGCGGCGAGCACGAGGTCGATGCAGCGTTGCGCGTTCGCCGGTCCGAAGCCGCTCATCAGCTGCAGCGCACGGAACGCGGCGATCGAGTTGCGCCGGTTCGCCGCCCAGCGCAGCACCGAGAGCAGGTCCTTGACGTGCGCCGCCTCGAGGAATTTCAGGCCGCCGTGCTTGACGAACGGGATGTCGCGGCGCAGGAGCTCGACCTCGAGCGTCGCGCTGTGGTGCGCGCTGCGAAACAGCACCGCCTGGCGGCGGAGCGGAACGCCTTCCTCGCGATGGCGCAGGATCGCGTCGATGACGCGATCCGCCTGCGCGCGCTCGTCGAGCACGGTCACGAGCTGCGGACGCGCCCCGGCGCCGCGATGCGCGACGAGCGTCTTCGGATGCCGGCGCGTCGCCTGCCCGATCAGCACGTTCGCCGCGTCGAGCAACGGCTGCACCGAGCGGTAGTTGCGCTCGAGCACGATGCGCGCGGCCGGCGGTTCGAACTTCGCGGGGAAGTCGAGGATGTTGCCGACTTCGGCCGCGCGGAACGCGTAGATCGACTGCGCATCGTCGCCGACCACCGACAACCCTGCGCCGTCGGGCTTCATCGCGAGCAGGATCTGCGCCTGCAGCGCGTTGGTGTCCTGGTATTCGTCGACCAGCACGTGATCGAAGCGGGCGCCGACCTCGGCGGCGAACGCGGCGTCGCTCATCGCCGCATGCCACCACAGCAGCAGGTCGTCGTAGTCGAGCACGGCATTCGCCAGCTTGCGTTCGGTGTAGCGGCGAAAGAGCGCGACCAGCTCGTCGCGCCAGCCGGCGCACCAGGGAAAGCTCTCGTGCAGCACCGCCTCCAGCGCGCGGCCGCTGTTGATCCTGTGCGAATGGATCGCGAGGCAGGTGTCCTTGCGCGGGAAGCGGCGCGACTGCGACGACAGGCCCAGTTCGTGCCGCACGACGTCGATGAGGTCCGCCGAGTCGCCGCGATCGAGGATGCCGAAGGACGGATCGAGGCCGACCCGCCTGGCGCAGGCGCGCAGCAGCCGCGCGCCGATCGAATGGAAGGTGCCGGCCCACGGCAGCTGCAGCGCCGCGCCGCCGGGGGAAGCGCCCCGGCCCGCCTCGTGCGCGAGCAGCCGTTCGGCCCGCCGCGTCATCTCGCCGGCGGCGCGCCGGCTGAAAGTGAGCAGCAATATGCGCATCGGGTCGACGCCGTTGCGCACGAGATGCGCGACGCGATGCGCGAGCGTCGAGGTCTTGCCGGTGCCGGCACCTGCGACGACGAGCAGCGGGCCTGCGCGGAAGCGGCCACTCACGTCGAATCCGCCGAAAGAGGCAGCGGCGCGCTGCTCGTCGTTCAGCGAATCGAGGATCGAAGCGGCGGGAGGCGGCGCGGAGGCGAGCGATGCGGCGGACATGGCCGCCAGTGTAGGGCGTGTGCGCGTCCCGACCGTTCCGCAAGCGGGCGCGCCCGCACTCCGCCGATCCGGCACCGCCGGAGGGCGCGACGTCGAAGGCCCCGGCGTGCAAGAATTCGCGGATGCTGACGACGATCCGTACTTTCTTCGAGCGTCACCTGGGCGGGCCTGAATCGCGCGTCGACGCCGGCCACACGATCGAGATGGCCACGGCCGCGCTGCTGGCCGAGACGATGCGCATCGACGGCGACATCACCGACGCCGAGCGCGAGATCGCGACGACCGCGATCCGCGACAAGCTCGGACTGTCGGTCGAGGAATCGAACGAACTGCTCGACCTGGCCCGCGAGCACGTCGGCAAGGCCACCGACTACTTCCAGTTCACCTCGCTGATCAACCGGCACTTCACGCAAGACCAGAAGGTGCGCGTCATCGAACTGATGTGGCGCATCGCCTACGCCGACGACCGGATCGACGACCACGAGCTGCACCTGATCCGACGCATCGCCGACCTGCTGCACGTGCCGCACCACGATTTCATCGCGGCGAAGATCCGGGCGCTCGAGGCCAAGCGCTGAACGCGGGACCGGCCGCTCAGGCGAGCAGCCGATGATGATGCGCGAGGTGCTCGCGCACGAAACTCTGCACGAACCAGTAGCCGTGCCCGTAGCCTTCGTGCCGGTGCAGCTCGACCTGCGTGCCCGAGCGCCGGGCGGCGTCGACGAAACGATCGGGGTACAGCTGCTCGGCGAGGAATTCGTCGGCGCTCCCCTGGTCGATGCGGATCGGCGTGGGGAAGGGCTGCTTCGCGACGAGCAGGCTCGCGTCGTAGTCGGCCCAGGCGCTGCGGTCGTCGCCCAGGTATCCGGCGAAGGCCTTGCGCCCCCAGGGAGCCTCCGACGGTGCGGCGATCGGCGCGAAGGCGGAGACCGAGCGATAGCGGTCGGGATTGCGCAGCGCGCAGACGAGCGCGCCGTTCCCGCCCATCGAATGACCGAACACGCCGCGCGCGTCGTCGCGCACCGGGAAGTGCGCCTCGACCGTGCGCGGCAGCTCGTCGGTGATCCACGAATAGGTCCGGTAGTGCGCCGACCACGGCGCGCGCGTCGCGTCGACGTAGAAGCCCGCGCCCAGGCCGAAGTCCCAGTGCGCATCGTCGCCGGGCAGGCGTACGCGCGGACTCGTGTCGGGCGCGACGAGCACCAGGCCGAGCTCGGCCGCGAAGCGCTGCGCGCCCGCCTTGATCGCGAAGGTCTCCTCGTTGCAGGTGAGCCCCGCCAGGTAGTACAGCACCGGCAGCCGCGTGCCCGGGTCGGCGAGCGCCGCCGGCGGGCGATACACGGCGAAGCGCATCGGCGCGTCGCAGGCCTGCGAGGCGTGCTCGTAGAAGCCCTGCACGCCGTCGAAACAGCGATGCTCGGCAATGACGCGTGGCCTGGCCGGCATCAGTACACCACCACGCTGCGGATCGATTCGCCGCTGTGCATCAGGTCGAAGGCCCGATTGATGTCCTCCAGCGGCATCGTGTGCGTGATCAGGCTGTCGATGTCGATCTTGCCCTCCATGTACCAGTCGACGATCTTCGGCACGTCGGTGCGGCCGCGCGCGCCGCCGAAGGCGGTGCCCTTCCATTGCCGGCCGGTGACGAGCTGGAACGGACGCGTCGAGATCTCCTGCCCGGCCGCCGCCACGCCGACGATCACCGACACGCCCCAGCCGCGGTGACAGCACTCGAGCGCCTGGCGCATCAGCTGCACGTTGCCGACGCACTCGAAGCTGTAGTCGGCCCCGCCGTCGGTGAGCTCGACCAGGTGCGCGACCAGGTCGCCTTCGACCTCCTTCGGGTTCACGAAATGGGTCAGCCCGAAGCGGCGCGCGAGCGCCTCGCGATCCGGGTTCAGATCGACGCCGACGATGCGGTCGGCGCCCACCATGCGGGCGCCCTGCACGACGTTCAGGCCGATTCCGCCGAGGCCGAAGACGACGACGTTCGAACCCGGCTCGACGCCCGCGGTGTTGATCACCGCGCCGAGCCCGGTGGTGACGCCGCAGCCGATGTAGCAGACCTTGTCGAAGGGCGCGTCTTCGCGGATCTTCGCCACGGCGATCTCGGGCAACACGGTGTAGCTGGAGAACGTCGAGCAGCCCATGTAGTGGTGCAGCGGCTTTCCGCCGAGCGAGAAGCGGCTCGTGCCGTCGGGCATCACGCCGCGGCCCTGCGTCGCGCGGATCGCGGTGCACAGGTTCGTCCTGCGCGACAGGCACGACTTGCACTGCCGGCACTCGGGCGTGTAGAGCGGGATCAC
>JBIQJM010000005.1:0-86304 GCA_044507525.1 Burkholderiales bacterium | reverse complement strand
TCGCCTTCGAGACGGCGCGCAAGCGCCAGCGGCGCGTCTGCTCGGTCGACAAGGCCAACGTGCTCGAGACGACGCAGTTCTGGCGCGATGTGGTCACCGAGGTACACGCCGAATACCGCGACGTGGAGCTCTCCCACATGTACGTGGACAATGCCGCCATGCAGCTGGTGCGCAATCCCAGGCAGTTCGACGTGATCGTCACCGGCAACATGTTCGGCGACATCCTGTCCGACGAGGCATCGATGCTGACCGGGTCGATCGGGATGTTGCCGTCGGCGTCGCTGAACGCGCGCGGCTTCGGACTGTACGAGCCGATCCACGGTTCGGCGCCCGACATCGCCGGGCGCGACGTGGCGAACCCGCTGGCGACGATCCTGTCGTCGGCGATGCTGCTGCGCCACACCTTCGGCCACGAAGCCGGCGCGCAGCGCATCGAGCGCGCCGTGCGCAAGGTGCTGGCGCAGGGCTTTCGCACGGCCGACATCGCCGAGCCGGGCAAGCGCACGGTCGGCACGAAGGAGATGGGCGACGCGGTGCTCGCCGCGCTGTAGTCGAAGCGCACCGCACGACGGTTTATCGGAGCAATCATGTTGAAGGTCGCAATGGTCGGGTGGCGCGGAATGGTCGGTTCCGTGCTGATGCAGCGCATGCGCGAGGAGAACGATTTCGCGCACGTCGAGACGGTGTTCTTCAGCACGTCGAACGCCGGCGGCAAGGCGCCCGAGGTGCCCAACCTGGGCGACACGAGGCTGCACGACGCTTCCGACATCGAGCGGCTGAAGGCGATGGACGTCGTCCTCACCTGCCAGGGCGGCGACTGGACCAACGCGGTCTTCCCGAAGCTGCGCGCCGCCGGCTGGAACGGCTACTGGATCGACGCCGCCTCGGCGCTGCGGATGAAGGACGACGCGGTGATCGTGCTCGACCCGCTGAACCTGCACGTCATTCGCGATTCGCTCGAGCGCGGCGTGCGCAACTTCATCGGCGGCAACTGCACCGTGAGCCTGATGATGATGGCGCTCGCGGGGCTGCTGCGCGAGAACCTCGTCGAATGGATTGCGGCGACGACCTACCAGGCGGCTTCGGGCGCGGGCGCGCAGAACATGCGCGAGCTACTCGCGCAGATGGGCGCGGCGCACGACTCGGTGGCCGCGTTGCTCGCCGACCCCGCGTCGGCCATCCTCGAGATCGACGCCAGGGTCTCGGCGGCGATGCGCGGCGATTCGTTTCCTACCGCGCAGTTCGGCGTGCCGCTCGCCGGCAGTCTCATCCCCTGGATCGACAAGGATCTCGGCGACGGCACTTCGCGCGAGGAATGGAAGGGCGGTGCGGAGCTCAACAAGATCCTCGGACTGCCGGCCTCGGGTGATCGCCACGTGCCGGTCGAAAGCCTGTGCGTGCGCATCGGCGCGATGCGCTGCCACAGCCAGGCGATGACGATCAAGCTGCGGCGCGACCTGCCGCTGTCCGAGATCGAGACACTGGTGAAGTCGGGCAACGAATGGGTGAAGCTCGTGCCGAACACGCGCGAGCAGTCGATGCACGCGCTCACGCCGACCGCCGTCAACGGCCGGCTCGACATCCCGATCGGCCGGCTGCGCAAGCTGTCGTTCGGGCCCGGCTACCTCAGCGCGTTCACGGTCGGCGACCAATTGCTCTGGGGCGCGGCCGAGCCGTTGCGCCGCATGCTGCGCCTGCTTTCCGCCTGAGGCTCCGATGTGGCGCTCCGGTGTCTCCGACGAGACGCCGGAGCGCCGCCAGACCCTGCGGAAGATGCCGTTCGTCACATGGCGGCCACATGCGCTACTTCAGCCAACGCGCGATCTTGCACGCCTAAATCGCTGATGTTAGCCTCAAAAAATCACTTCCAGCGTCCGGGGATTAGCGTGGCTGCAGGCGAAAAACAATCGATCTCGGGGCGGGTTGCGGGAAGGCCGACGCTGCTCGCGGCAGCGATCGCTGCAGCACTTTCGGGAACCGCTCCCGTCGCTGTCGACGCCGCCGGACTCGGCCGGCTCACGGTTCAGTCGGCGCTCGGGCAGCCCTTGCGCGCGGAAGTCGAGGTCACGGCGCTCGGCAACGAGGAAATCGGTTCCCTCAATGCCCGGCTCGCGCCGCCGGAAGCCTTCCGCCAGGCCGGGCTCGAATACAACCCCGCGCTGAGCGGGCTGCGTTTTGCCGTCGAGCAGCGTCCGGGCGGCGGCGCCGTCGTGCGCGTCACTTCGGCGCAGCCCGTCAACGAACCCTTCGTCGACCTGCTGGTCGAGTTGAACTGGTCGTCGGGCAGGTTCGTGCGCGAATACACCTTCCTGCTCGATCCGCCCGAACTGCGCATGGGCCGCGATACGCTCGTCGCCGGCGGAGCCGGCACGGCCGTCGCGGCGCCGGCCGCGCGCCCGGCGGTGACGGCTGCGCCCGTCGCCCGCGCGCAACCCGTCTCGACGTCGCAGGCGTCGTCGCCGTCGCCCGGCACGCGCGCCCCCGCACCGTCGGCTCCGGCGGCCGGGACGACTGCGGCCGAGGCGCCCGGTACCGTCCGCGTGCGCGCCGGCGACACGCTCGCGAAGATCGCGGCGCGCGTCAAGCCGGCGCACGTCACCGTCGAACAGGCGGTGATGGCGATCTACGAGGCCAACCCGCGCGCGTTCTTCGGAACCGTGCACCAGTTGTTCGCGGGCGCCCAGCTCTCGATTCCCGACGCGGCGACGATGAGCGCCGTCGACGCGGCGGCCGCCCGGCGCGAGATCCTCGCGCAGGCGACCGAGTTCAACGCCTACCGCGCGCGCCTGGCGGCGTCGGCGAAGACGGTCCAGCCGACGAAGGCCGGACAGACCGCCGAGGGTTCGGTGGCCGCAAGGTCCGACGAATCGAGCGCACCGGTCGCGGTCGGCGACCAGCTCAAGCTTTCCAGCTCCGCCGGCGAGGCCGGCACGGCCGCTGCCGGCTCGTCCACGGGCTCCGCCGATGGCGCGGCAGCCACGGACGCCGAGCGGCAGGTCGCACAGGATGCCGCGTTGCGCGAACAGCAGGAACGCGTCGCGGCGCTCGAGCGCAACGTCGCCGATCTGCAGCGCCTCGTCGAACTGAAGAACACGCAGCTGGCCGAGTTGCAGCGCCAGGTCGAAGCGGCGCGCACGGCCGGCGCGGCGGTCAGCGGCACCGTCGGTGTCGCTGCGCCCGCGGCCGGCACTTCGGCCGACGCGGGCGCGCCCTCCGCGTCGCCGTCCGCCCCTTCCGTCCCGGCGACGAGCGAGGCTGCGGGCGCGCCGACGGCGACCGCCGCGACCGCCGAGGCTTCGGCACCGACCGTCGCCGCCGAGGACAGCGTTGCAGCGCCGGTCGAGGCCGCGGCCCCGGCGAGCACCGAAACGACGGAGAGCGCGTCCGCCGAAGGCGCGGCCGCTGCGCCGGACGCATCGAGCCAGGCAAGCCCTGCCGCCGACCCGCCGCAGGCAAGCCCCGCACCGGCGGTGGCCCCGGCTGCGGCGCCGGCCCCCGAACCGGTCGCGTCGCCGAGCGTGCTCGAAGCGTTGATGGACAACCCCCTCACGCTCCCGGCGCTGGTGGCCATCGGTCTCGGGTTGGGCGCCTACGGGGTGTACGCGGTGCGACGCCGCCGGAAGGGCGCCGAGTTCGAGGACAGCCTGAACTCGGCCGACGCGTTCACCGCCAATTCGCTGTTCGGTTCGACGGGTGGGCAGGCGGTCGACACGCATGCCAGCCTGTTTGCCACCAGCGCGCGCGACAGCGGCGTCGACGTTCACTCGACCGAGGTCGATCCGATCGCCGAGGCCGAGGTCTACATCGCCTACGGCCGCGAGGCGCAAGCCGAGGAGATTCTCAAGGAGGCGCTGAAGCGCCAGCCCGAGCGCCAGGCGATTCGCCTGAAGCTGCTCGAGATCCATGCCGCCCGCAAGGATCCGGTTGCCTTCGGCGCGCTCGCGCAGGAGATGTACGACCAGGCCGGCGGGTTGAACGAGGAATGGGCCAAGGTCGTCACGCTCGGCCTGGCGATCGATCCGGCCAATCCGCTGTATACCGGCCAGGGCGAAGGCAGCCCCGCGGCGCAACCCGCCGACGACGAAGCTGCGCCGCTCGCGAATGCGCAGGACGACGGGCCGCCGGCCATCGCCGACCTCGAGCAGGAAGCCGATGCTGCAGCCGCGATGTTCGGCGAATCGGGCGAACCGGGGTCGCGCGATCCGGGATCCGCGCCGCGCTCCTTCGGCGCGTCGTTCGCCGAGACGGTGCCCATGGAGGGCGCCGAGGGCGCGTCGTCCGAAGCCGATCGGCCCGGCGACGACGAGGTGCCCGCGCTCGACTTCGATCTCGATCTCGAGACGACGGTCGGCCGCGCCGGCAGCGAGCTTGCCGCGCGCGACGCCGACGAGGGCGGCGCGGCGCCGCAGGACTCGGAACTCGAGCGTGCGATCGGCGGACGATTCGAGCTTCCGTCGCTCGATCTCGACGTCTCCGGGCAGGGCGGAGAAGCGACGGCCGAAGAGCCTGCGCGCAGCGACGAAGTCCCGGCGCTCGCCGACCTCGGCGACTTCAAGATCGATCTTCCGTCGCTCGAGGACATCGACGCGCGCGGTGCGGACGACGACGACGAGCGGCCGGCGGTCGATCTCGCCGACCTCGACATCGGGCGTTCGGGCCTGGGCAATCTCGAGCTGTCGTCGGTCGACCTCGATCTCTCCGATGGCGACGTCGGGCTCGCCTCGGCCGACACCGCGGTCGCGCCGCAGGTCGAGTCGTCGCGCTGGCAGGAGATGGCCACCAAGCTCGATCTCGCCTCGGCGTACGAGGAGATCGGCGACAAGGAAGGTGCGCGCGAACTGCTGCAGGAAGTGGTCGACGGCGGCGACGCCTCGCAGCAGCAGAAGGCGCGCGCGATGCTCGCGAAGATCGGCTGAAGCACGGTTGTCCCGCCATGCGCTGACGGTCTCCTACGACGGAAGCGCCTTCTCGGGCTGGCAGACCCAGCCCGGCGGTGCAACCGCGCAGGACACGCTCGAGCGCGCGTTGTCGGCGATCGCCGGCGAACCGGTTTCCACCGTGTGCGCCGGACGCACCGATGCAGGCGTGCACGCGTTGCGCCAGGTCGTGCATTTCGACACCGAAGCGTCGCGGCCGCGCTCGGCCTGGATACGCGGGGTGAACACGCAGCTGCCGGCATCGATGGCCGTGCGCAGCGCGACCGTAGTGCCCGATTCCTTCCATGCGCGCTACGGCGCCCTGCGCAGGCGCTATCGTTACCTCCTGTACCGCTCGGAGGTGCGTCATCCGCTGCTCGCGCGGCGCGCCGGGTGGACCTTCCGCACCGTCGACGTCGAGCGCATGCGCGCCGCGGCGCAGTTCCTGCTCGGCGAGCACGACTTCTCGGCGTTCCGCTCGTCGGAGTGCCAGGCCGCATCGCCGGTGCGCCGTGTCGAGGAGCTCTCGCTGCGCGAGCGGGGTCCCTTCGTGGTCTTCACCTTCGTCGCCAACGCCTTCCTGCATCACATGATCCGCAACGTCGTCGGTTCGCTGCTCGCCGTCGGGGAAGGACGGCGCGAGCCCGGCTGGATGGGCGAGCTGCTCGCTGCGCGGGATCGCAGCGCCGCGGCTGCCACCTTCGCGCCGGACGGCCTGTACCTCGACGGAGCGCAGTACGACGACCGCTACGCGGTGCCCTCGTGGAGCGAGGGCGACGAGCCCTTCGAGGCGCTTCGATGAGCCGCACGCGCATCAAGTTCTGCGGCATCGTCGACGCGCGCGATGCGCGCGATGCCGCCGCGCTCGGCGCCGACGCGATCGGGCTCGTGTTCTACCCGGCAAGCCCGCGTGCCGTCGACCTCGCGCACGCCGCCGGGATCCGGCGCTCGCTCCCGTCGTACGTCGCCGCCGTCGGCCTGTTCGTCGACGCGGCGCCCGAGGAGGTCCGGCGCATCGCCGGCGCGGTCGGCCTCGATGCGCTGCAGTTCCACGGGAACGAGTCGGCGCGACAGTGCGAGGCGTCGACGCCGCCCGGCGTGCGCTGGTGGCGAGCGGTGCGCATGCGCGCCGAGGCCGATTTGATAGAATCGTTCGCCTGCTTCGAGCGCGCAGAGGCCCTGTTGCTCGATTCGTTCACTCCCGCCTACGGCGGCAGCGGAACGACTTTCGACTGGTCCTGGGTCCCGGCGCACCGACCGTTGCCGATCGTGCTGTCGGGCGGTCTGTCGCTCGGGAACGTTGCCGAAGCGATCGCGCGTGTGCGACCCGACGCCGTCGACGTCTCCAGCGGCATCCAGGCCGATGCCGCAGACGGAACACCGCGAGGCGAGCCCCGCCGCAAGTCGGCGCAGCGCATGGAGCGATTCGTCGCCGAGGTATTGCGGGTCGACGCCGCACGTCATTCCGAATGAAGCCCTACGACCTTCCCGATGCCACGGGCCACTTCGGCCCCTACGGCGGACGATTCGTTGCCGAGACGCTCGTGCATGCCCTCGACGAGCTGTGCGAGGCCTGGGAGCGGTATCGCAGGGACCCGGCGTTCATCGAGGAGCTCGAGTACGAGCTGGCGCATTTCGTCGGCCGGCCCTCGCCGGTGTATCACGCCAGGCGCTGGTCCGAGCGGCTCGGCGGCGCGCAGATCTGGTTCAAGCGCGAGGACCTCAACCACACGGGCGCGCACAAGATCAACAACACCGTGGGGCAGGCGCTGCTCGCCGCGCGCATGGGCAAGCCGCGCGTGATCGCCGAAACGGGCGCCGGCCAGCACGGGGTCGCCACGGCCACCGTCGCGGCGCGCCACGGAATGCGTTGCGTCGTCTACATGGGCGCCGACGACGTCGTGCGCCAGAAGCAGAACGTCTACCGGATGAAGCTGCTCGGCGCAGAGGTGGTGCCCGTGCACAGCGGCTCGCGCACGCTGAAGGACGCGCTGAACGAAGCGATGCGCGACTGGGTCGCCAACGTCGAGGACACGTTCTACATCATCGGTACCGTCGCCGGGCCGCATCCCTATCCGGCGATGGTGCGCGACTTCCAGTCGGTGATCGGCAACGAGTGCAGGCGGCAGATGCCCGAGAGGATCGGACGCCAGCCCGACGTCGTCGTCGCGTGCGTCGGCGGCGGCTCGAACGCGATCGGCATCTTCCATCCGTACATCGATGTCGAGGGCGTGCAGCTCGTCGGTGTCGAGGCGGGCGGCGACGGGGTCGCCACCGGCCGGCATTCGGCATCGCTCACGGCCGGCGTTTCCGGCGTGCTGCACGGCAATCGAACCTACCTGCTGCAGGACGACGACGGGCAGATCCTCGACACGCATTCGGTATCCGCCGGGCTCGACTACCCCGGTGTCGGTCCGGAGCACGCCTGGCTGAAGGACAGCGGGCGCGCGCAGTACGTCGTCGTCGACGACGACGAGGCGCTCGCGGCCTTCCACGACTGCTGTCGCATCGAAGGGATCCTGCCCGCGCTCGAGTCCAGCCACGCGCTCGCGCACGCGGCGCGCATCGCGCCGACCCTGCCGAAGGACGCCGCGATCCTCGTCAACCTGTCGGGCCGCGGCGACAAGGACATGCACACCGTCGCGCAACGCGCCGGCCTCGACCTCGAATGACGCGCCTCGCGAACACCTTCGCCCGCCTCGCCGCCGCAGGTCGCAAGGCGCTGATCCCGTACGTAACAACCGGCTATCCGCGGCGCGAGCTCGCGCTGCCCATCCTGCACGCGCTGGTCGAAGGCGGCGCCGACGTCGTCGAACTCGGCGTCCCCTTTTCCGACCCGATGGCCGACGGTCCGGTGATCCAGGCGTCGAACGAGCACGTGCTCGCGCTCGGCATCGGGCTGCGCGAGGTGCTCGAGATCGTTCGCGGATTTCGCACGCGCGACGGCGCGACGCCGATCGTGCTGATGGGCTACGCGAATCCGATCGAGCGCTTCGGCGTCGAACGCTTCCTCGAGGCCGCGGCGGCCGCAGGCGTCGACGGCGTGCTCGTCGTCGACTATCCGCCCGAGGAATCGGCGGGCTTCGCCGAAGCCGCGCGTGCGGTCGGCATCGACCCGGTGTTCCTGCTCGCGCCCACTTCGACCGAGGCGCGCATCGATCGAGTGCTCGCCGCGGCGAGCGGCTACGTGTACTACGTGTCGCTGAAAGGCACGACCGGCGGCACGCTCGACGTCGGCGAGGTCGTTTCGCGCGTCGCGGCGATTCGTGCGCGCACGTCGCTGCCGGTCGGCGTCGGTTTCGGCATCCGGGACGGCGCAACGGCGCGCGCGGTCGCGCGTGCGGCCGACGCGGTGATCATCGGCACGCGGACGATCGAGGTGCTGCGCGACGGGCCCGCCGAGCAGGCGCCGCAGCGTGCACGCGAATTCATGGCGTCGATCCGCACGGCGCTCGATGCGCCCGAAGCGCACGGAGCGTCCGAAGCGCACGTCGTGCCCGATGCGCCCGAAGCGCACGGCACAGGCGCGACCGCCGCGGCCGATCCGTCGGCCGCGTCCGTGTCGGATCCACTTACGGGAAACCCACGATGACCTGGCTCGACAAGCTGCTGCCGCCGCGTATCAAGCGATCGCCCGCCGGCGGCAAGAAGGTTCCCGAAGGCGTCTGGGTCAAGTGCCCGTCGTGCGACGCCGTGCTCTATTCGGCCGACCTCGAGGCGAACCTGAACGTCTGCCCGAAGTGCGGGCATCACATGCGCCTGTCGGCGCGCAAGCGGCTCGACCTGCTGCTCGACGCGGAGGGCCGCTACGAGATCGGGCACGAAGTGCTGCCGGTCGATGCGCTGAAGTTCAAGGACAGCCGCAAGTATCCCGAGCGGCTGCGCGAGGCGATCGACGAGACCGGCGAAACCGACGCGCTGGTCGTGCAGGGCGGCGCGATCCGCACCATCCCCGTCGTTGCCGCCTGCTTCGAGTTCGACTTCATGGGCGGCTCGATGGGCTCGGTGGTCGGCGAGCGTTTCGCCCGCGGCGTGCAGTCGGCGATCGAGCAGCGCGTGCCCTTCGTTTCGATCGCGTCCTCGGGGGGAGCGCGCATGCAGGAGGGCCTGCTGTCGCTGATGCAGATGGCGAAGACGACGGCGATGCTCGCGCGGCTGGCGGAGAAGAAGCTGCCCTACATCTCGGTGCTCACCGACCCGACGATGGGCGGCGTGTCGGCGAGCTTCTGCTTCCTCGGCGACGTGGTGATCGCCGAGCCCCGCGCGTTGATCGGTTTCGCCGGCCCGCGCGTCATCGAGCAGACGGTGCGCACGAAGCTGCCCGAGGGATTCCAGCGCAGCGAGTTCCTGCTGGAGAAAGGCGCGATCGACTGCATCGTCGACCGCCGGCAGATGCGCGACGAGATCGCGCGACTGCTCGCGATGCTGTGCAAGCAGCCGAGCGAGGCGCTCGCCTGATGTCGACGCCGCTCGCCGACTGGCTCGGGCGCATCGAGGCGCTGCACCCGAAGACGATCGACCTCGGCCTCGAGCGCGTGCAGGCGGTCGCGCAGCGACTGTCGCTGGCGCTTCCCGGCGCTGTCTTCACCGTGGGCGGCACGAACGGCAAGGGCTCGAGCTGCGCGATGCTCGAGGCGATCCTGCTGGCGGCCGGATACCGCGTCGGCGTGTACACGTCGCCGCACCTCGTGCGCTTCAACGAGCGCATCCGCGTCGGCGGGCGCGAAGCGACGGACGAGGCGATCGTCGCGCAGTTCGAAGCGGTGCAGGCCGCGCGCGGCGACACGCCGCTGACCTACTTCGAGTTCACGACGCTTGCGGCGCTTCGCCTGTTCTGCGGCGAAGCGCTCGATGCGGTGATCCTCGAAGTCGGGCTCGGAGGGCGCCTGGACGCCGTCAACATCGTCGACGCCGATTGCGCGATCGTCACCAGCATCGACGTCGATCATGCCGAGTACCTGGGCGACACGCGCGAGCGCGTCGGCTGGGAGAAGGCGCACATCTTCCGGCCGCGTCGTCCCGCGATCTGCAGCGACCCGATGCCGCCCGCGTCGCTCGTCGAGCACGCGCAGGCGATCGGCGCCGATCTCTGGTTGTGCGGGCGCGACTTCCATTACGTCGGCGATCAGCAGCAATGGTCGTATCGCGGACGCGCGCAGCGGCGCAGCTCGATCGCCTATCCGTCCCTGCGCGGCGCCAACCAGCTGCTGAACGCGTCGGGCGTGCTCGCGGCGCTCGAGGCGCTGCGTGCGCGGCTGCCGGTGAGCCAGCAGGCCGTGCGGCAGGGTTTCGCCGAGGTCGAGTTGCCCGGGCGTTTCCAGGTGCTGCCCGGCATGCCCACCGTCGTGCTCGACGTCGCGCACAATCCGCACGCCGCCGCGCACCTGGCGAGCAATCTCGACGCGATGGGGCGCAGCGGGCGCACGTACGCGGTCTTCGGCGTGATGCGCGACAAGGACGTCGACGGGATCGTCGCGCCGCTGAAGGATCGTTTCGACCGCTGGCTCGTCACCGATCTGCCGGGGCAGCGTGCGGCGCGCTCGGCGTGGATCGCCGAGCGGCTGCGCGCCGCGGGCGTCGAAGAGGGCGCAGAGGCCGAGGCGCCGCGCATCGAATGCCACGCGAAGCCCACGGAAGCACTCTCGGCCGCGCTCGCCGTCGCGCAGCCGAATGATAGAATCGTCGTCTTCGGATCGTTCCTCACTGTCGCGGACATCCTTTCCTCTCGTGCCAGCTCGCCGGATCCGTCGCACCGACGTACGCACTGAAGCGCAGCCCACCGCCGCGGCACCCCGTTCCGTGCATGGCGCGTCGTAACTCCGCCGACGGCGCCGCGCTCGACCCGGCCCTCACCCAGAAGAAGCGCGCGCGTCGACGCCTGGTCGGCGCCGTCGCCCTGGGCGTCGCGGCCGCGATCGTGCTTCCGCTGGTGCTCGATTCCGAACCGCGCCAGACGATCAGCGACGTCGAGATCGAGATCCCGCCTCGCGAGGCGGCACTGCCCGAGGTCGACCTGCCCAGGCAGGGCGACACCGCGGTCGCATCGCCGGGGAGCGAGGACCTGATCGTGCCGCCGGCTCCGTCGGAACCGGTCGCGCAGGCGAACGCCGACTCGAAGGACGCCACCCGGGCGGCACCCGGTTCGCAGGCCACCGACGCGGCCGATTCCGCACGTTCGCCGATCGCAGCGAAAGCTCCGGCGCAGTCCGAAGCCAGGACACGCCCACCGGCCGAAGCGCCGAAGCCCGCCGCGGCCCAAACGCCGAAGGCCGCCGCGGCCGAAGCGCCGAAGCCTGCCGCGGCCGAAGCGCCGAAGGTCGCCGCCGCGCAGTCGCGCGCCGAGCCGGCTGCCGCCTCCGCCACGCGCTACGCGCTGCAGATCGGCGCGTTCGCGAACGCCGGCAGCGCGCGGGCGCAGCTCGACAAGGCGCGACGCACCGGGCTGCGCGCCTACACCGAGAAGGTGAAGACCGCGCAGGGCGAACGCACCCGCGTGCGCGTCGGGCCGTTCCCGACGCGCGACGAGGCGGAGAGGGCGCGCGCGACGCTGAAGCTCGCCGGGATGGAATCGGCCATCGTGGACGCCGGTGCCGGCCAGGACACCCGGTGAGCATCGAGAACCTGACCGGCTGGGACTACTTCGTGCTGGCGACACTCGCGATCTCGGTCGCGCTCGGTGCGTTGCGCGGGCTCGTGCGCACCGTGTTCGCGCTCGCGGCGTGGATCGTCGCGCTGCTCGGCGCGCCGATCGCCACGCCCCCGCTGCTCGCGTTCACCGGCTGGAGCTTCCCGCCGCTGTTCGTCGGCGTGCTCGTCTTCTTCGTGTTGCTCGTCGCAGTGCGCCTGCTCGGTTCGCTGCTCGCGCGCGCGCTGTCGCGCGTCGGCCTGGGCTTGGCCGATCGCACCTTCGGCTCGGCGCTCGGTGTGCTGCGCGCGCTCGTCGTCATCACGGTCGTCGCGCTCGTCGGCCGCCAGATCGGCGCCGACCGCGAAGCGGCCTGGCAGCAGGCCTTGTCCAGGCCGCTGCTCGACGTGCTGGTATCGTGGGTCGATCCCTGGCTGCCGACACGCGCCAGACCCCAGCAGCCCGTGCGAACCACCGAACGAGGCCCGACATGTGCGGAATCCTGGGCGTCGTAGCGCGCTCTCCGGTCAACCAGCTGCTCTACGACGGGCTGCTGCTGCTGCAGCATCGCGGCCAGGACGCCGCGGGCATCGCCACCGAGCAGGGCAAGTCGTTCCAGATGCAGAAGGGCAACGGCCTGGTGCGCGACGTCTTCCGCACGCGCAACATGCGCTCGCTGCCGGGAACGACGGGCATCGCGCACGTGCGCTATCCCACGGCCGGGTCGGCGGGCAACTCGGCCGAGGCGCAGCCGTTCTACGTGAACGCGCCCTTCGGCCTGCTGCTGGCGCACAACGGCAACCTCACCAACGCCGAGCAGCTGAAGGACGAGATGTTCCGCCGCGACCGGCGGCACATCAACACCGATTCCGATTCCGAGGTTCTGCTCAACGTGCTGGCGAACTCGCTGCAGGCGAGCGCGCGCGGCGTCTCGCTCGACCCCGACACGATCTTCGACGCGGTGGGCGAAGTGCACCGTCGCGCGCGCGGCGCGTACGCCTGCGTCGCCGAGATCGCCGGCTACGGGATCCTCGCGTTCCGCGATCCCTTCGGCATCCGGCCGCTGTGCTACGGCGTTTCGGAGACCGAGCGAGGCACCGAGTATCTCGTCGCGTCGGAGTCGGTCGCGCTCGAGGGGCTGGGCTTTCGCATGGTGCGCGACGTCGCGCCCGGCGAGGCGATCTTCATCGACCTCGACGGCAACTTCCATGCGCGGCAGTGCGCCGCGAATCCGCGGCTCGTTCCCTGCGTGTTCGAGTACGTCTACTTCGCGCGGCCCGACTCGATCCTCGACGGCGCGAGCGTCTATGCGGCGCGCCTGCGCATGGGCGAGCACCTCGCCGAGCGGCTCGCGCGGGAGCTGTGGCGCGGCGACATCGACGTCGTGATGCCGATCCCCGACACCTCGCGACCTTCGGCGATGCAGCTGGCGATGAAGCTCGGGCTGACCTATCGCGAGGGGTTCCTGAAGAACCGCTACGTCGGCCGTACGTTCATCATGCCCGGGCAGGCGGTGCGCAGGAGGTCGGTGCGCCAGAAGCTGAACGCGATGAGCGTCGAGTTCAAGGGCAAGAACGTGCTGCTGGTCGACGACTCGATCGTGCGCGGCACCACTTCGCGCGAGATCGTGCAGATGGCGCGCGACTCGGGCGCGAACAAGGTCTACTTCGCGTCGGCGGCGCCGCCGGTGCGCTTTCCGAACGTCTACGGCATCGACATGCCGACGCGCGGCGAGCTCATCGCCTGGGGGCGCAGCGACGAGGAGATCCGCCAGGCGATCGGCGCCGACGCGCTGATCTACCAGAGCGTCGAGGCGATGGAGCAGTCGGTGACCGACGTGGCCCCGCACCTCACCGAGTTCGAGTCGTCGTGCTTCGACGGGCACTACGTGACCGGCGACATCACGCCGGAATACCTCGACCGGATCGAGCGCGAACGCCTGTCGGGCATCCCCCCGACGGAAGACGACGTGCCGCGCAACCAGATGAGCCTGCACCTGCAGGCCGCACAGGACTGAGGGACGCCGGATGAACGACCGTTCGCGGCCAGGCGAGGGCGACGAGGGCAACGGGAGCAGCGGCGACGCGTCGTACGGCTTCGAGACGCGTGCGATCCGCGCCGGCTTCGAGCGCACGCCGTACGGCGAGCACGACGAACCGATCTTCCTCACGTCGAGCTTCGTGCACGAGAATGCCGCGCACGCGGCGGCGAAGTTCGCCGGCGAGGCCGGCGGCTACATCTATTCGCGCTTCGGCAACCCGACGGTGCGGCTGTTCGAGCAGCGGCTCGCCTCGCTGGAGGGCGCCGAGGAGTGCCGTGCCACCGCCTCCGGCATGGCGGCGATCCAGGCGGTGCTCTTCAGCCTGACGCGCGCGGGCGACCACGTCGTCTGCGCGCAGGGCGTGTTCGGGACGACGATCCAGCTGTTCGCGCTCTTTCGCCGCTACGACATCGAGACGACCTTCGTGCCGCTCGCCGATCCGCAGGCCTGGCGCGACGCGGTCCGGCCGAACACGCGCATGCTCTTCGTCGAGACGCCGTCGAATCCGCTCACCGAGGTCGCCGACCTGCGTGCGCTGTCGGCGCTCGCGCGCGAGCGCGGCATCCCGCTCGTCGTCGACAACTGCTTCTGCACGCCGGCATTGCAGCGCCCGCTCGAGCTGGGCGCCGACATCGTCGTGCATTCGGCCACCAAGTACCTCGACGGCCAGGGGCGCGTCATCGGCGGCGCGGTGCTCGGCTCGAAGCGCTACATGGACGAGACGCTGCAGCCGGTGCTGCGCTACAGCGGGCCGACGCTGTCGGCGTTCAACGCGTGGGTGCTCGCGAAAGGGCTCGAGACGCTGTCGGTGCGCATGGAGCGGCACGCCCGCAACGCGCTCGCCGTTGCGCGCTGGCTCGAGACGCAACCGGCCGTCGAGCGCGTGCGCTATCCGTGGCTCGAATCGCATCCGCAGCACGCGCTCGCGCGCGCGCAGCAGAGCGCCGGCGGCGCCGTGCTGTCGTTCGAGGTGCGCGGCGACGGGGACGACGAGCGCAGGGCGCGTGCATGGCGCATCGTCGACGGCTGCCGGCTGCTGTCGATCACCGCGAACCTCGGCGACGTGAAGTCGACGATCACGCATCCGGCGAGTACGACGCACGGGCGCATGCCGATCGAGACGCGCCGCGAAGCGGGCATCGACGAAGGGATGCTGCGCGTCGCCGTCGGGCTCGAGGACGTCGCCGACATCTGCGCGGACCTGGCCAGGGGAATGTGAGGCAGGCGAGGAAGGAGGTCACGAGCCATCGTGGCCCGATTCCGGTCTACCGGGACGCGGTTTCGATGCGGGCGACGCGAGGAGACGGAGCTCGAAGACGTCGCTTTCGCAGACGTCGAGGCAGCGCGCGCAGCGCAGGCAGTCGGCGTCGCGAATCGCCGGCGGGCGGCCGTGCGCCGCACCGTACAGCGCGGGGGCGATCACCTGCGGCTCGGGGCACGCCTTGAAGCAGTCGCCGCAATGCGTGCAGGCATCGCGGCGCGTGGCGCTCACGTGCGCCGGCGAGACGCTGCCGAGCGCACCGTAGAACGCGCCGACCGGGCAGAGGTGCCCGCACCAGCCGCGCGGCAGCACGAACAGGTCGAACAGGAAGATCGCCAGCGCGACGCCGTAGCCGCCGGCCAGGCCGAAGACCAGCGCCCGCTGCAGCAGCGTGATCGGGTTGATCGTCTCCCACGCGACGCTGCCGAGCAGCGCCGACGCCAGGCAGGCTGCCGCCAGCATCGCGTAGCGCAGCCGCCGATCGGGTCTCGCCCCGCGCAGCAGCGTCGGCAGTCCGAGCGCGACGCGCAACCGCGCCGCGAGATCGGTGACCGGGTTCACCGGACACACCCAGGCGCAATAGGAACGCCCGCCGGCGAGCAGGTAGAACGCCGCGACGACCGCAGCGCCGACGAGCGCGCCGCTGCCGATCGCATGCCGCGCGACCAGGGCCTGGAGCGCGACGAAGGGATCGGTGAGGCCGAGCAGGCCGAAGCACTCGCTCGATGCCAGCGTCCCGCGCACGAGCCAGATGCCGAACCACGGGCCGAGCAGGAACGACGCCAGGATCAGCAGCTGGCACGCACGGCGGGCCAGCAGCCAGCGATTGCGATGCAGCAGCGAGCGGCGCCGGCGGGCAGGCGGGGCCGCGGCGCCCGGAGCGGATGCCTCAGCGCGCGGTCGCATGGTTGGCGCGCACCGTGATCGCGGCGTCGCCTTCGAGCACGCAGGCCTGTTCGCACAGGCCGCAACCGGTGCAGTGGTCGGGATCGACGACCGGCATGAAGAATCCGCCGCCTCGCGTGCGCAACTGCCGGATGCGGATCGCCGTTCCGGCGATCGGGCAGGCCCAGTAGCAGCTGTTGCAGTACGCGGCGCCGGTATAGCTCAGGCAGCGATCCGGAGCGCTGAGTTCGGCCAGCCCCATCCGGGCGTCGGCAATGTCGCGCAGCGAGCTGCGCAGCGCGCCGGTCGGGCAGGCCGAGACGCAGGGAATCGACTCGCACATCGCGCAGGCATTCGTGCGCGCGCGGAAGAACGGCGTGCCCGCGGGCATCGGGTCGCCGAGCAGGTCGGCCAGGCGCAGCGTCTCGGGCGGGCACGCCTGCACGCACAGCCCGCAGCGGATGCAGGCCGCGAGGAACTCGGGCTCGGGCAGGGCGCCGGGCGGGCGGATGCCGTCCGTCGGCAGTGCCTGCGCGTGCTCGTGACCGACCCGGGCGCCGAGCAGGGCGGTGCCGGCGCCGAGCGCGAGTGCGCTCGACAGGAGCCGGCGCCGCGACGCCTTGTTCAAGCCACCTCCGGCAGCGTCCGCACCGAGTAGCGGTGGTGAATCCGCCGGTCGCGCACCGGGTCGAACAGCTCCATCTCGAAGGAAGGCGCCGGGCGGATGCCGCCGCGCGCGGCGACGGTGCCGCACAGCATGGCGGCGCCTTCGGGGATCCGGTCGCGACCGAAATGGCCTTCGACGAGCTCGAGCGGAGGGCGCAGCGACGCGAGCGCGCCCTCCTGGTAGAGGACGCGCCGGCCGTCCTCGTCGATCCACGCCCGCAGCACGAGTTCGTCCCAGTGGTCGGCGACCTCGCCGTACGGCCACGCGCTGCGCGCGACCGGCTTGGGGCACGCCTGCTTCGACAGTGCGACGCTGTGCGTCTCGAGCCGGCGATCGGTGTGGTCGGAGGCGACGCTGACGAAGGCGATCGCCTCGTGCGAGAAGACGAAGGCCTCGGCTTCGCCGGACGAGCCGTCGCCGACGACGTCGATCCGGTCGGCCTGCGTCAGTCGATCGGCGCCGACGCGGTAGTACAGCGGTACGGCGCTCGGCCGCGGAACGCCCACCGCGGCGAGTTCGTCGATGTGGTGCTCGATCGCCGCGAGGTCGCGGCCGGCCCATCCGGCGACGATGCATCGGTCGATCGCGACCTCGATGCGCGTGGCCGGCGTCGACGGGATCTCGAAGGACAACTGCATGGCGGGCTCCCGGTGAAGCGCGGCGCGACTATCCCACCACCGTCGGCAGCCACAGCGCGAGCGACGGGAACACGGCGAGGATCGCCACCATGGCGATCAGCATCACGACGAAGGGCAGGGCGCCGACCATGATGTCGGTCATGCTGCCGTTCCTGCGCAGGCTCTGCACGACGAAGAGGTTCAGTCCGACCGGCGGCGTGATCAGCGCCGTCTCGACGAGGATGATGATGATGATACCGACCCAGACCGGGTCGAAGCCGACCGCGAACATGACCGGCGCGACGATGGGGATCGTCGTGATCATCATCGACAGCGTCTCCATGAAGCAGCCGAGCACGAGGTAGAAGACGACCATGATCACGAGCATCGTCGTCGGCGTGACGTCGAGCCCGGTGATCAGGTTCGTGATCGCGCTGGTCAGCCCGATGCCCGACATGATGAAGTTCAGGAACGACGCGCCGACGATGATCAGCATGATCATCGCCGTCGACTTCATCGTTCCTTCGAGCGCCTCGCGCAGCATCGCAACGGTCAGGCGACCGCCGAAGAGCGCGAGCAGCAGCGCGCCGACGACTCCGAGCGCGGCCGCCTCGGTCGGCGTGGCGATGCCGGCGTAGATCGACCCGACGACGAGCAGGAAGATGCCCAGCGGCGGCACGAGGTGCACGAGGCTCAGCAGACGCTGGCCCCACGACGCGCGGACCTTCTCGCCTCCCCAGCGCGGACGCACCGTGCAGGCGATGCCGATCGCGGACATGAAGAGCACCGCCAGCGCGATTCCGGGGAGGATGCCGGCGAGGTACAGCTTCGGCACCGAGGTGTTGGTCAGCACGCCGTAGATGATCAGGTTGATCGACGGGGGGATGAGGATCCCGAGCGTCCCGCCGGCGGCGATGCTGCCGAGGAACAGCGGTTCGTTGTAGCCCTTCTTCTCGATCTGGGGCAGCGCCACCGTGCCGACGGTGGCTGCCGTTGCCACGCTCGAGCCGGAGGTGGCGGCGAACAGCGCGCTCGCCCCGATGTTCGCGTGCATCAGCCCGCCGGGCAGCCACGACAGCCACAGGCTCATCGCGCCGTACATCCGGTCTGCGATGCCCGAGCGCAGCAGGATCTCGCCGAGCAGGATGAACAGGGGGATGGCCACCAGAAGGAAATCGATGCTGCTCGACCACGCGACTTCGCCGATTGCGCGCGTGAGCGGCAGCATCGAGTACAGCGGGTCGAGGATCAGGCCCAGGACGCCGAGCGCGGCCCCGACGGGGATGCTCAGCCCGAGCAGCACGAGCAGCAGCACGAGCGAGACGGCGATCATCCGCGCTCCCCGCGTACGATCCGCTCGCCCGCCTCGACCTCCTCGGCGGCTTCCTCCTCGATCGAGCGGATGCCGGTGATCGCGCGCACGGTGGCGACGTCGCCGTAGACGAGCGCCACCGACGAGCGCAGCAGCATCAGCGCGAGCACGATGCACAGCCAGACGAGCCCGGCGACCCAGAGGAACTGCGGGATCCATAGCGGTGTGGCGAGGATGGTGTTCGCCGTCGAGCCGAGCTGCCACGAGGTCGCCGCGACTTCGTAGGCGTAGCGCGTCCAGTACGCGATGAACACGCCGAGCGCGACCAGCGCGATCCAGTCGACGACGGCGCCCACTCGGATCGGCAGCAGCCGGTACAGCACGTCGATGCGGATGTTGGCGCGCTGCAGCGTCGCGAAGGCGAGCGCCCACGAGATGCTGATCGCGAACGCGTAGCCGGAGAGCTCGTCGGAGCCGCCGAGGTAGAAGCCGAAGAACTTGCGCGAGACGACGTCGAGCGTGATGTACAGCGCGCTCAGCAGCGTGAGCGCGCCGGCGACCCAGACGGCGACGTGCGACAGCGTCGTGGCGAGCCGCAGCAGACGATCGAGCCGCGGAGCCGGTCGCGCGCTCATCTCGACGCGGTGATGCCGAGCAGCTTGCCGACCGTGGCGTTCCACTCCTTCACGCACTCGGCGGAGCAGCGTGCGGCCCACTTCGGAACGACGGTCTCGACCGTGATCCGGTGCAGCAGCTCGCGGTCGGCCTCGGAAGGCTCGACGAGCTTCATCTGACCCTTCACCGGCAGCGGGCAGTTCGCCGATCCGGTGTTGCAGTCGTAGCCCATCTGCGTCTTCTCCGCTGCGTCGTCCCAGATCGCGTCGATCATCACGCGCAGGTTCGCCTGCAGGAAGTCCCGCACCTTCGGGTCGAGCTTGTTCCAGTGCGCGAGGTTCGCCGCGTGGATCTGCTGGTTCCAGTTGATCGGCAGCGCGAGCAGATGCGTGCTCACCTCGTACCACTTGGCCGAATAGCCGGACAGCGACCCGGTGATCGCGCAGTCGACGACGCCGTTCTGCAGCGCCGGCACGACGTCGCCGAAGGGCAGCGTGACGCTCGAGCCGCCGAGCGCCTGCACGAACTCGCCGGTGGTGCGGCTGCTCGTGCGCACCTTCTTGCCGCGGATGTCGGCGAGGCCGGAGATCGGCGCATTGCAGAACAGCACCTGCGCGGGGTAGGTGGAAAGGCCGAGCACCTGCACGCCGCTCTGCTCGTAGAAGCGCTGGTAGACCGGCTCGAAGGCGTCGGTCACCTCGCGCGCGACCTTCGCGTCCGGCGCGATCCCGGCCAGGTCGATCGCTTCGTTGATCGCGTTGTCGCTGGCGAAATACGCGAGCGTCGCGGTGCCGATCGGGATGACGCCCTGGCCGATCAGCCGCATGATCTCCGGGCCCTTCAGGCCCATCTCGTTGAAGCCCTTGATCGTCGCCGTCACCTGGCCGCCCGAGAGCTCGGGCACGGTCTTCGTCCAGAACGGCTGCTCGAATTCCTGAAAGGCGGTGAGGTTGCTCAGCCCGCCCACCACCTGCAGCTGCGTCTTCGGCAGGCCCTCGACCTTCTGTTGCGCGAGTGCCGGCGCGGCACCGACCAAGGCGCCGATCGCGAGGGTCATGAACCAGGGGCTCTTCATCGTGTTCCTCCTGAACGGGACCGGAGAGACGGAGCGTGCCGGGCGGGGTGCCGCGGACGCGGTGTTCAGAACGAAGCGAGCCGGGCGTTCGGCAGGTCGGTGACCAGCATATGACCGGGGGCGTGCGTGATGCTGAACTCGGGCCGCACCGTGTGGATCACCGATTGCGGGGTCACGCCGCACGCCCAGAACACCGGGATCTCGCCGTCGAGGACGGCGGGCGGGTCGCCGTAGTCGGGTCGCTGCAGATCGGCGATGCCGATCCGCGCGGGGTCGCCCAGGTGCACCGGCGCGCCGTGCACCGACGGGAAACGCGACGTGATCTGCACCGCGCGGATCGCGTCGGCGGCCGTCATCGGGCGCATCGACACGACGAGCGGTCCGTGCAGTCGCGCCGTCGGCACGGTCGGGACGTTCGTGCGGTACATCGGTACGTTGGTGCCGCGGCTGACGTGGCGCACGTCGATTCCGTCGGCGAGCAGCGCTTCCTCGAACGAGAAGGAGCAGCCGATCGCGAAGGCGACGAGGTCGTCGCGCCAGACGGCGAGCAGGTCGTCGGGCTCGTCGACGAGCTCGCCGTCGCGCCAGACGCGATAGCGAGGCACGTCGGTGCGCACGTCGAGGTCGTCTCCCAGGCCGGGCAGGCGGAACTCGCCCGCTTCGCCCACCGCCAGCAGCGGGCAGGGCTTCGGGTTGCGCTGGCAGAACAGCAGGAACTCGCCGGCGAGCGTGCGCGGCAGGATCATGAGGTTCGCCTGCACGTAGCCGGATGCGAGGCCCGCGGTGGGGTCTCGGTGCTCGCCGCGGCGCGCGGCGAGCCGGCAGCGCAGCGACTGCGGCGTCGATCCGGGCGACAGCGCCCGCCGGGCCGAATACGTGGACGGAAGCTCGTTCATCGAAAAGCCTCGCGCGCCCGTCCGGGGGCATCGTCGTCTCTTATCATGGCGTCCGTCGTTCGCCTGTCTTGGCCCGCCCTCGCGTACGGGAGGGGCTTTCGTTGCTCGTCCTCCTGCTGAAGCTCGCACTGGCGCCGGCGTCGATCCTGCTCGCGACGCTTGCCGCGCGCCGCTTCGGTCATCGCGTCGCCGGGCTGCTCTCGGGCTTTCCGCTGATCGCCGGTCCGATCGTCTTCGCGCTGATGTTCGAGCTCGCGCCGGCGCAGGTCGAAGGCGTCGCCCGGGCGACGCTGGCGGCGTGTCCCGCCGCGATCGCGCACATCGTCACCTTCGCGTGGCTGTCGCGGCGGCTCGCCTGGTGGGCCTGTCTCGCCGGTGCGGCGATCGCGTTCCTCGTCGTGGGCACGCTGACCACCGCCGCGTGGATGCCGGGTGTCGTGCAGATCGCGCTGGCGATCGCCGGGCCTTTCGTCGCGCTGCGCGCCATGCCGCGCGTACGCGCTATCGTCGGCGCGGTGCCGGTGCCCCGGCTGGAGATCCTGATGCGCGTCGTCGCGACCTTCGTTCTGGCCGCCGCCGTCCTGCTCAGCGCGCAGCACGTGCCCGCGGCGGTGAGCGGACTGCTGCTCGCGTGGCCGATCAGCGGCAGCATCCTGCCCAGCTTCACGCTGCCGGTGTACGGGCACGCCGCCACCGTGACGCTGCTGCGCGGATTCGCCATCGGGCTGGTCGGCTTCGTGAGCTTCTTCGTCGGATTGCTTGCGTTGCTCGTCGCAGGCGTTCCGAAGTTCATCGCGTTCTTCGTCGCGACCGGCGTCTCCGCGTCGGCTGGGTGGGCGGTGAACGTCTTGCGCAGCCGCGGCTGACGAGGTGCCGCGCGAGTCGTGCCCGTTCGCCAGCGAGAGCGTCCGAGCGATCGGGGAGCGCGCGGCTACCGAAAGTCGCGGCTCGACACGTCGAGCTCGCCCAGCCATCGCGTGTGGTCGACGACCTTCTGCGCGATCAGGTGGCGGACCTCTCCGCCCGTTTCGGCGTCACGCTGCCAGCGGCCGTAGACGGTCATCAGCTTCGACGCGAGCACCGCGCTGCGGTGGCGATCGAAGACGTCGGGCCAGACGATGACGTTGACGGTGCCGGTTTCGTCCTCGAGCGTGACGAAGATCGTTCCCGATGCCGTGTCGGGGCGCTGCCGATGCGTGACGAGGCCGCTGGCGCGTGCGAGGCGTCCGTCGGGGAATGCGCGCAACGCCTCGGAAGTCGACACGCGATGGCGCGCGAGCCGGTCGCGCAGCAATGCGAGTGGATGCCGGTGCATCGGGATCCCGAGCCCGCGGTAGTCGGCGATGATCTCGCGCGCTTCCGACAGCGCCGGAAGGCGGGTCGGCATCTCGTCGAAGCGCGCTTCGGCGAGCAGCTTGGGCATCGACCGGATCGCCGCGGCTTCCCAGTGCGCCTGTGCGCGATGGCCGGCCAGCGTGCGCAATGCGTCGGCCTGCGCGAGCGCATTCAATGCGCGTGCATCGAGTGCGGCCCGGCGGGCGAGGTCCTCGACGCTGTCGAAGGGGAACTGCGCATCGCCGCGTTCGCGCCGGCGTGCCTCGCGTGCCGCGACGATGGCTTCGGCGGCTGCCGCGGGCAGGCCGCGTACGCGGTTCAACCCCAGGCGCACCGCGGGCTGCGGACGGCGATCGATCGCGCTGCCGTCGGCCGGCGCGCGGTACGCGGGCATCGCGCCGGTGCCGTCGGCGGCGAGGCCCACCGCTGCTGCCGTCTCGAAGCGCGCGGCGTCGGCGTCGAAGCGCTCCTCGAGCGTGCTCTCGACCTCGCTCGCCAGCACGTCGGCGCCGCGCACTTCGATGCCGTGCTCGCGCGCGTCGCGGACCAGTTGCGCCGGCGCGTAGAAGCCCATCGGCTGGCTGTTCAGCAGCGCGGCGAGAAAGGCCGCCGGCTCGTGCCGCTTGATCCAGCTCGACACGTAGACCAGCAGCGCGAAGCTCGCCGCGTGGCTCTCGGGGAAGCCGTATTCCCCGAAGCCCTGGATCTGGCGGAAGATCGCCTCGGCGAAGGCGCGGTCGTAGCCGCGCGCCATCATGCCGTCGACGACACGCTGCTCGAAGGGCTCGAGCCCGCCGCGGCGACGCCACGCCGCCATCGCGCGGCGCAGCGCGTCGGCCTCGCCGCCGGAGAAGCCGGCGGCGAGCATCGCGATCTGCATCACCTGCTCCTGGAAGATCGGCACGCCGAGCGTGCGCTCCAGCGCGGGCCGGATCTCGTCGCGCGGATAGACGACCGGCTCGAGTCCCTGGCGTCGGCGCAGGTACGGATGCACCATGCCGCCCTGGATCGGTCCGGGTCGGACGATCGCGACCTCGACGACGAGATCGTAGAAGCAGCGCGGCTTCAGCCGCGGCAGCATGCTCATCTGCGCGCGCGACTCGATCTGGAACACGCCGACCGTGTCGGCGCGCGCGATCATCTCGTAGGTGGCCGGGTCCTCGGCCGGAACGTCCTGGATGCGGAAGCTGCAGCCGCGTCGCCGACCGATGAACTCGAGCGCGCGCCGCACCGCGCTCAGCATGCCGAGCGCGAGCACGTCGACCTTCAGCAGGCCGAGCGCGTCGAGGTCGTCCTTGTCCCACTCGATGACGCTGCGGTCGGCCATTGCCGCGTTCTCCACCGGAACGAGCCGCGTGAGCCGGTCGCGCGCGATGACGAAGCCGCCGGTGTGCTGCGACAGGTGGCGCGGGAAACCGCGCAGCATCGAGGCGAGCTCCAGCCATTGGCGCGCGACGCGAGATCCGGGATCGAAGCCCGCTTCGCGCAGTCGTTCGGGCTGCACGCCGGCGTCCCACCATGACTGGCTGCGCGCGAGCTGCTCGATGCGTCGCGGGTCGATGCCGAGCGCGCGCCCCGTATCGCGCAGCGCCGAACGCGAGCGGTAGCAGATGACGGTGGCGGTGAGCGCGGCGCGGTGCCGGCCGTACTTGTCGTAGAGGTACTGGATGACCTCCTCGCGGCGCTGGTGCTCGAAGTCGACGTCGATGTCGGGTGGCTCGTTGCGCTCGCGGCTGATGAAGCGCTCGAACAGCACGCTCGCGCGCGCCGGGTCGACCTCGGTGATGCCCAGGCAATAGCAGACGGCCGAGTTTGCCGCGGAGCCGCGTCCCTGGCACAGGATGTTGCGGCTGCGCGCGAAGCGAACGATGTCGGCGACGGTGAGGAAGTACGGTTCGTACTTCAGCTCGGCGATCAGCGCGAGTTCGCGTTCGATCTGTTCGAGCACCTTCGGCGGCGTGCCGCCGGGGTAGCGTGCGGGAAGGCCCTCGAAGGCGAGCGTGCGCAGCCAGCTCGAGGGCGTCTGATCGGGCGGGACGATCTCCTCGGGATACTCGTAGCGCAGTTCGTCGAGCGAGAAACGGCAGCGAGCGGCAATCTCGACCGTCTCGTCGAGCAGCTCGCGCGGATACAGCCGGCCCAGCCGCAGTCGGCTGCGCAGGTGCTGCTCGGCGTTCGACGCGAGCGCGTAGCCGAGCGACTTCAGCGGCGTGTTCAGCCGGATCGCGGTGAGCGTGTCCTGCAGCGCCTTGCGCGAGCGCAGGTGGCACAGCACGTCGCCGACCGCCAGGCGCGCCAGGCCGGCCGCGTCGGCGACGCGACGCGTGGCTTCGAGCAGCGCCGCGTCGTGGCCGCGCACGAGCAGCGGGACGCCGAGCCGGCAGCGTTCGTCGAAACGTTCGCGCAGGAAGCGCGCCTGCTGCAGCAGGCGTTCCGCGGCGGGTTCGCCCTGCGGCCCGTCGACGGCGACGGCGGGCGAGGGCACCAGCAGCGCGACGCAATCGTCGATGCCTTCGTCGAGATCGTCGGCGAGCAGCCGATACCTGCCCTTGCCGGCGCGCATGCGCGCGCGCGTGATCAGTTCCGACAGGTTTCCGTAGCCGTGGCGCGTCGTGGCGAGCAGCACGAGCCGTGCATCGTCGTCGAAGGCGTCGCGCAACGAGAACTCGGCGCCGACGACGAGCGGCAGCCCGGTGTCGCGCGCGCGCAGGTGCGCGCGCACGACACCGGCGAGCGAGCATTCGTCGGTGATCGCGAGCGCCGAATAGCCGAGCGCCTTCGCGCGGTCGACGAGCTCTTCGGGATGCGAGGCGCCACGAAGGAACGAGAAGTTCGTGACGCAGTGCAGTTCGGCGTAGCGGGGGAGCACGGCGGGGGGGAGCACGGCGCTGCCGTGCGGAATACTGTATATCAATACAGTATCAGAATGTCGTCGCCTCGCTGCCGGATCCTGCGAAGCCCGCATTGCCGAAACCGAGCGTCGGGGCCACCAGTTCGATGAAGCGCAGCGCCTGTACGCTCAACGGCCTGCCTCGCTTGACGCCCACGTACTCCGGCGTGGACGGGAACAACCGGCGCGCGTCCACCGTCGCGAGCTCCCTGTCGAGCTTCGGATCGTAGGCGCGATCGGAAACGATGGCGACGCCGAGGCCGCACTGGACATAGATCTTCATGATGTCCGTGTCGCCCGTGCTCAAAGCGATGCGCGGCTCCAGTCCGGCCTTCTCGAAGGCACCCATGATGTCGGCGTAGGCGATGTATTCCCGCTCGTAGGTGACGATCGGCCAGTTCGCCAGGTCGCGCAGCGTAGGGCGGCGGGTGGACAGCAGCGGATGGCCTTTCGGCACCAGCACGATCCGGTTCATCTCGCTGAAACGATGGAACTCGAGTTCGGGAAACGAACGGACCGGCGCGGCCGAGACGGCGACATCCGCCTGTCCGGCATCGAGCCACTCGGCGATCTGGTTCACGTAGCCTTGCCGGATCCGCAGATCGGCGTTCGGGAATTCGCCGATGAACTGCTGGATGATGGACGGCAACAGGTACCTCGCATGCGTGTGCGAGGTCGCGACCGTCAGCCCGCCGCTCTCTCCGGAGGCGAACTGGGCGGCGATGCGCTGCAGGTCTTCGACGCCGTCGAGGATTCGCTCGATCAGCGGCAGCAGCACCGTACCGGCCGAAGTGAGCCCGACCAGGCGGTTCTTCCTTCGGACGAACAGCGGCACGCCGAGCGCGTCCTCGACGTCGATGACGTGGCGGCTGATGCCCGGCTGCGAGACGTGCAGCGCCTCGGCCGTGCGCGAGATCGAGAAGCCGGTTCGGACGACTGCCCGGACCGATTTCATTTCGTTGAGCTTCATGGCGTCGAGTCGGATGCGAGCGAGCGGAGGCAGTGGGATCACCATGCAGAAACTGCATGAATCGATGCCATATTAGCCTTTGCCCGCATGATACGGCTCGGCTAAGCTCGGCTACCCCAGAGGCAGGAGGAGACGAATCATGGTCGGACGAAAGAGTCGCCCGCACATTTCCCGATTGGTCGGCGGCGCCGTGCTCGGTGTTCTCGCGTATGCGGCTTCGGCCTCTGCGCAGATCTCCGACAACGTCATTCGCATCGGAATCATCAACGACCAGAGCGGCGTCTATTCCGGCACCGGCGGCCCCGGTTCCACGCTGGCGGCCCAGATGGCAGCGGAAGACCTGGGCGGGAAAATCAACGGCGCGACGATCGAGATCGTGTCGGGCGACCACCAGAACAAGCCGGATCTCGCCTCGCTCATCGTTCGCGAGTGGTTCGATGCGGGCAAGTTCGACGCCGTGGCCGACGGGGCCTCGTCCGCCGCCGCGCTCGCGGTGCAGGAACTCGCACGCGATCGGAAGAAGGTGTTCCTGATCTCCGGGGCCGGGTCGAGCGACTTCACCGGAAAGGCGTGTTCACCGACCGGATTCCAGTTCGCGTACGACACCTACGGGCTGTCGAACAGCACGACCGCGGCGATGGTCAAGCAGGGCTACAAGACCTGGTTCATGCTGACCGCCGACTACGCCTTCGGCCTGGCGCTCGAGCGGGACGCCACGAACTTCCTCGCGAGGAACGGCGGCAGCGTCGTCGGCAATGCCCGCCATCCGTTCGGCAACCACGACTTCTCGTCCTTCCTGATGACCGCAGGCGCCAGCAAGGCCCAGGTGATCGGCCTGGCGAACGGCGGCACCGATTTCAGCCAGGCGCTGAAGCAGGCGGCCGAATTCAAGATCGCCGACAGCGGCAAGAAGCTGGTCAGCCTGTCGGGAATGATCAGCGACATCCATGCGGTCGGACTGCCCGTTGCCCAGGGCACGTACATCACCGAATCGTTCTACTGGAACATGGACGAGCAGACGCGCGACTTCAGTCGCCGATTCATGGAACGCAACAAGGGCCGTCCGCCGACCATGGTGCAGGCAGGCGTCTACGCCGGGGTCCACCACTACCTGAAGGCGGTGGCGGCCGCGGGCACGGACGAAGGCCTGGCGGTGGCGCAGAAGATGCGCGAGATGCCGGTCGAGAACTTCTTCCATCACGGAACGAAGGTTCGCGAGGACGGCCGGGTGCTGCTGCCGATGCATCTGTTCAGGGTCAAGGCCCCGAAGGACTCGACCGGGGAGTGGGACCTGTACGAGTACGTGACGTCGACGCCCGGCGAGCAGGCCTTCAGGCCCCTGGCCGACGGGGGCTGCCCGCACGTCGCCTCGGCGAAGTAGATCCGGCCCGGCAGTAGCGCGGAACACCCCCATGCAAAGCGACTGCATCGACAACGTCACGCTATCGGTGATCCGCGCCCGGCTCGAGGTGATCACCGACGAGATGGACCTCACGATGTTCCGGACCGCGCTCAGCCCGGTGATCGCGGACTCGCACGATGCCTGTCACGGCATCTACCACCCGGTGCACGGAGGCACGGTAGCGCAAGGCTCCCACGGACACCCGATCTTCGTCGGCGCGATGGCTCGTGCCGTCCAGCACCTGCTCGAGCAGCGTGCCGCGCGCGACGTCCAGCCCGGAGACGTGTTCCTCATCAACGATCCGTACATCGCGGGGACGCACGTCCAGGACGTCAAGGTGATCGCGCCGGTCTTCGTGGAGGGCGAGATCGTCTGCTACGTGGGCGGGTGCGGCCACTGGACGGACATCGGCGGCCCCGCGCCCGGCAACTGGAACCCGGGAGCGAACACGATCTTCCAGGAGGGCCTGCGCATCCCTCTCGTCAAGGTCGTCGCCGGGGGCGTGCTCCTGCAGGACGTGCTCGACCTCGTCGTGGCCAACGTGAGGCTTCCGGACTGGGCGGCATCGGACCTGCAGTCGGAGATCCAGGTGCTCTCGCTCGGCGCCCGGGGAATCCGGCAGCTGTGCGACGAGTACGGCGCGGAGGTCGTCGGAACGGCGATCGACACGCTGATCGACCGGAGCGCGGCGATGCTGCGACAGCGGATCCGCGACATTCCCGACGGCACCTATTCGTTCCAGGACTTCCTGGACAACGACGGCGTCAGCGCCGAGCCGCTCGAGTTGAACGTCGACGTCCTGGTCCGCGGCGACGAGCTGACGCTGGACTTCTCGCGCACGACCCGGCGCGGCAACGGGGCGTACAACATATCGCGCTCCACGCTGGAGGCTGCCTGCTTCGTGGCGATCAAGCACATCTTCGCCGACGTTCCCGCCAACGCCGGCGTGATGCAGGCGGTGCGCATCGTCACCGCGACGGAGTCCTTCCTCTGCGCCGGCTGGCCGGCAGCCGTGGGCGCGTATACCGAGGTGTCGCTGCGCGTCATCGACGCCGTCTGCGGCGCGATGGCGCGCGCGATACCCGAGCAACTGTGGGGCTGCGCGTTCAACACCGTGGCCAGCCTGGTGATCAGCGGAGTGCACGAGGGAAAGACCTTCGTCTCGTTCCTGTACTTCGGCGGCGGCCTGGGGGGAGGGCCGCGCGGCGACGGCATGAACCACAGCGCGAGCGCGTTGTCGAACTCCTACATCGCATCCGTCGAGATGGTCGAGGCGCGCTTTCCGCTGCGGTTTCGCCAGTGGGCGCTGCGCCCCGACTCCGGAGGCGACGGGGAGTTTCGCGGCGGCCTGGGATCGACCTACGAGGTCGAGCTCCTCTGCGAGGGCGCCGAGTCGTTCTTCGTCGGTGAGCGCGCCGTCTTCCCGCCGTACGGGGTGAAGGGCGGCGGGTCGGGTGCGCCTTCCGTCCTGACCTATCACCTGGGCGGCGCCGACCTCGTTCCCCCGCTCAAGAGCAAGGCCGAACGGATCGTGATGAAGCGCGGCGACCGGGTCACGGTGCGCACTCCGGGTGGAGGAGGTTACGGCGATCCCCGGCGCCGCCCGCGGTCGGCGCGCGAGCTCGACCGGCTCCTCGGCTACGTGACCTCCGAAACCACCCGGGACTGAACATGTCGACGAAAACGGGAGACAGGCAGCTCGTCCTCGGCATCGACATCGGCGGGACGTTCACCGATGTGATCTCGCTGAACCCGCGCACCGGAGAGGTCGCCGTGGTGAAGACGCCCACCACGCTGCCCGATCGCGCCGACGGGCTGATCAACGGAATCCGCCGGATCACCGATGACAGGCTCGGCAGTATCGCGACCATCGTCCATGGAACGACGATGGCCACCAACGCCGTCCTCGAGCGCAAGACCGGCATCGTCGGCCTGGTCACCACGCCGGGTTTCCGCGACGTTCTCGAGATGCGCCGCCGCCAACGGCCGCAGACCTACGGCCTGTTCGGCAGCTTCACGCCGCTCGTGCCGCGCCACATGCGCCTGGAAGTGAAGGAACGGGTGAGCGCGACCGGGGAAGTGCTGATCCCGCTGGACGAAGAGGCACTCGCGCGTGCAGTCGAGCGCCTGCGTTCGCTCGGCGCCGAGGCGCTGGCCATCTGCTTCCTCAATTCCTACGCCAATCCCGCCAACGAGATCCGGGCCGTCGAGCTCGTCCGGGAAAGCTGGCCCGGTGCCTTCGTCTGCAGTTCGTCGAGCGTGCTGCCCGAGATCAAGGAGTTCGAGCGTACTTCGACGACCGTGCTGAACGCGGCCGTGCAGCCGGTGATCGACCGCTACCTGCGCGACGTCGAAGGGAAGCTGCGCGCCAACGGTTGCGATGCGCAGCTGTCGATCGTCCAGAGCAACGGCGGCATCTCTTCGGTCGCCGCGACGCGCGAGAAGCCGGCCTGCACGATCCTGTCGGGGCCCGCTGCAGGCGTGACCGGCGGCAACTACATCGCCGCCCGGGCGGGCTTCAGGGACATCGTCACCTTCGACATGGGCGGCACCAGCCTCGACGCTGCCGTCGTGCTCGACGGCGAGCCCTATCTCACCTCGGAAACGACGATCGACTTCGGCATCGTGCTGAAGATCCCGATGATCCAGATGACCACCGTGGGCGCCGGCGGCGGCAGCATCGCGTCGCTGGACCGCGGCGGGTTCCTGCAGATCGGGCCCGAGAGCGCCGGCGCCGATCCGGGGCCCGCGGCCTACGGCAGGGGCGGCACGCGGGCGACGATCACCGACGCCAATCTGGTGATGGGCCGCATCAACGTCGATCGCCCGATCGGCGGCTCGATGCTGCGTTTCGACCTCGAGGCGGCCGAGCGCGCGCTGCTGGACGACGTGGGCAAGCCGCTGGGACTGTCCGCGCAGGCGGCGGCCGAGGCCGTGGTGACCGTGGCCAACACCCGCATGGCGGGAACGATACGGCTGGCGACGGTGGAGAAGGGGCACGACCCCCGGAAGTTCACGCTGGTGGCCTTCGGCGGCGCCGGTCCGCTGCATGCCGGCGCGGTGATGCGGGAGACGGGCATCGCCCGCACGCTGGTGCCCTACTTCCCCGGCTTGACGAGCGCGATCGGATGCGCGGTGGGCAACGTGCAGTACGACTTCGTCCAGACCTTCAACCGGCAGCTCGACGACGCGAACGAGGAGGCCCTGCTTCGCATCTGGGACGAGCAGTTCGAGGCCGGCAGGAAGGTGCTCGACGAGGGCAGGCATTTCATCGAGGAGGTGCGTGCGGTGTGCAGCGCGGACATGCAGTTCGCGGGCCAGACGCACGCGCTGCTCGTGAAGTTCGGCGAGCGTCCGCGGTCGGTGGCCGCGATCCGCGCCGTCTTCGCGCAGCGCTACGCGCAGACCTTCGGCATCGCGCTGGACCTTCCGGTGTCGATCACGAACGTGCGCACCTCGATCATCGGCGTTCGCTCCCGCTTCGACTTCTCCGGCTTGCGCAGACTGGTCGGTGGATCCGACGCGGACGCGCTCCTGGGCCGCCGAAAGGTGTGGTTCGCGGGAGGCTTCGTCGACACGCCGATCTACGAACGCTCGCGCCTGCCGCCCGGGACCACCCTCCACGGTCCGGCGATCGTCGAGCAGGACGACACGACCGTGGTGATCGAACCGGACATCGTCGCCTGCGTGGACGACGACCTCAATCTCATCCTGCGGGTCGACGCCTGAGCGCCCCTACTTCTCGAACCGAACGAAAAAAGACACATGAAATACGCCACCTCCGATTCCAAGCAATGGGCGAAAGCCAACCTCAAGGGGCACCTCGCGGTCACGACGACGCCGATGACCGAGTCCGGCGAGATCGATTGGGGCGGCCTGGCCCACAACGTGGACTTCCTGCTCGCGCTGCCCGGAATCAACGGCATCTACCTGAACTCCATCTACCAGGAGTTCTGGACGATGACCGATGCCGAGAAACGACGCGTCACCGAAGTCGTCATCGAAGCGGTCGACGGCCGCAAGCCGGTGATCGTCGGCTGCAACCACACGTCGGCCCGCGACACCGTCTCGCTCGCCCGGCACGCGCAGGAATGCGGCGCCGATCTCGTGATGGTCTGGCCGCCGTACTACGGGGTGCGCACCGAAGAGGGCGTGCACGCGTACTACGAGTACGTCGCCGAACGCATCGACATCGGAATGTGCATCTACAGCACGACGCTGCCGGAGCTGGGCCATTTCCTGACGCCCGAGGCCGTGGTGCGGCTGGCGGCCATCGACAACATCTGCGCGGTGAAGGAAGTTTCGCTCAGCCTGAGCGGCTATACGAACATGCTGCAGGCCGCCGGTGACAAGATCGCCGTCAGCTCGCCGCTGGAGGAGTACCACTACTTCGGCCGGTGCGCCTTTCCGGACTTGACGCCGGACTTCCTTCTCGGAAATTCGCGCCCGATGTACATGCAGACGCGGGAGCGGCCGTACTGCGCAAACTACTGGAAGGCGATCGACGAAGGCGACCTGGGCAAGGCCGGACGCGCGCTGCAGCCGATCGTCGAGATGGCCAATGCCCTGCACAGCAAGTACCTGACGAAGGGCAACCACAACATCGCGCTGACGAAGTACCTCACGGGCCTGGTGGGAATGGCCTCCGGGCCGGTTCGCGCGCCCTTGTCGCCCGCGCCGAAGCCGCAGATCGACGAGGCGGTGAAGACGCTCGAGCACTTCGGCATCCTGCCCGGCAAGGCAGGGGCGCCGCGGTACGACGCCGGCCGCGCCTAGCGCTGCGGGACGCTCCCCGCCGGTCCTTCCAGCTCGACCAGCGTGTTGCCGGCCGTGTCCGGGTGAACGAAGGCGATGGGGACGCCCGCGTGGTTGCGCTGCTGCTGTCCCGGGCGGATGGGGATGCCCTCGTTCTCGACGATCCTGCGCAGCGACCCTTCGAGGTCGTCGGTGCCGAAGCAGAGGTGATGGAGTCCGCCCTTCGGATTGCGCTGCAGGAAACGATGCAGCGGCGATGACGGCCCGGCGGGAGCCAGCAGTTCGATCCTGCAGTTGCCGAGCTCGAGGTAGACGAGGCGCACCTGCTGCTGCTCGTTGGTGTGCACCTCGCTCGCCGCGATTCCGTATGCATTGCGGAACCGGGAGATCGCCTCCTCGAGATCGGGGACGGCGATCGCGACGTGGGAAAGCCGGTCGATCATGCTAGGCGATCCCTCCGGCGTCGCGCAGCCGCTCGATCTTCTCCGGGGGCATGTCGAGGAGTTCGCGCAGCAGCGTCTCGGTGTGTTCTCCGAGCAGCGGCGGAGGGTGGCGGATCGCCCCCGGCGTATCGGAGAACTTCAGTGGAATCCCAAGGGCGCGGAAGGCCCCCAGCGGATGCTCGATCGTGCGCACCATCTCGCGCGCCGCGGCCTGCGGGTCTGCCAGCGCAGTGACGACCGAGTTCACTTTCCCGCAGGGAACGCCGATCGAGCGCAGACGCTCCAGCCACTCGTCCAGCGTCGCATCGCTCAGTGCCGCGCCCACTTCACGGTCGACCAGTTCGCGGTTCTCCACGCGTGCCTGGTTCGTGCAGAAGCGGGAATCGGTGATCCAGTCCTCGCGGCCGACCAGCATCGAGAATCGCCGGAACTGCTGATCGTTGCCCACTGCGAGGGCGAGATAGCCGTCCTTCACCGGGAAGCTCCGGTAGGGGACGATGTTCGGGTGGCCGTTGCCGTAGCGCTGTGCATCGGCGTCGGAGATCAGGCTGTTCGATGCGACGTTGGCGAGCAGGGCCAGCGCGCTCTCGAACAGGGAGACGTCGACCTTCTGGCCGCGACCCGTGCGTTTGCGCGCATCGAGCGCAGCCAGTATGCCGATGCAGGCGAACATGCCCGTTGCGAGGTCGACGACCGCGACCCCGTATTTCGTCGGCTCGCCGTCGGGCTCGCCGCAGATCGACATGAGCCCGCTCTCGGCCTGGAGGATGAAGTCGTAGCCGGGCGAGTCGCGCCGCGGGCCGCTGGGGCCGTAGCCGGTGATCGAACAGCGCACCAGCGCCGGAGCGTGCTCGTCGAACCAGTCCTGGTCGAAGCCCCAGCGCTCGAGCGTGCCGAACCGGAAGTTCTCGACGAGGACGTCGCACTTCTTCATCAGCTCGGCAGCGACTTCGCGTCCCTGCGCGACGGAGAAGTCGATGACCATGCTTCTCTTGTTGCGGTTGATGCCGAGGTAGTAGGCGGATTCGTTGCCGTGGAACGGAGGTCCCCAGTACCGCGTGTCGTCTCCCGAACGGGATTCGACCTTGATCACGTCGGCGCCGAGGTCCCCGAGCAGCATGGTGCAATACGGTCCTGCGAGGATTCGCGACAGGTCGAGCACGCGCAGCCCCGACAGAGAGCCCTTGGTGGTGTTCATCCGGTCATCCGAGGAAGGTTTCCAGCACCGCCTGCTCGTGTGCGGTGGGAAGTGGCATCGCCTGCGCCCGATCGAAGCGCACCGGCAACCCGCCGAAGCTGCAGACCGAATCGACCGCGAGGTCCTCGAAATAGCCGGTCAGCTCGATGTCTCCCGAATCGACCCGGAACCGGCCCCGGTCGGTGACGATCGTGCAGGTCCCGGCACCGCGGCCGGCCGGACTCGTGATGAAGTCGACGCGCTCGACGAGGCGTCGGGGCTCGTGCGGCATCAGGATCAGCAGTTCGCGGGCGAGCAACGCGATGTCGAGCGCCCCGCCGCTGCCGGGCAGGCGGCGCGACGGCGCTTCATAGTCGCCGATCACCGTGCTGTTGAGGTTGCCCCGGCGATCGACCTGGGCGGCCGACAGCAGGCCGACGTCGATGCGGCCCGCCTGCAGCGCACCGAACGCGTCGATCATCCTGCCGATCATGCAGGCGCCGTCGGCGACGCAGGCGCTCCCCGTGGACAGCGGCGGGACCTTCGGCATCGCGCCGATGACGCCCGACTCGTAGACCAGGCTCAGGTTGCGGTCGGGCAGCCTCTGGGCGAGCATCGCCGCGAGCGAAGGCACGCCGATCCCGACGAAACAGGTCTTGCTGCCGGTCAGCAGGCGGGCAGCGGCGACCGCCATCCGGGCTTCAGCAGAGATCGTCATCGTCCTGCACCCGTCGTGTCGCCGTCCGATCGTCGTTGCCGCGCCGATTCGGCCAGGTGCGGGGCGATGAGACGAAGACACTCTTCCCAGGTCGACGTCGCGCGGATGTGCTCGTCGATCCATCGCTCGAGGCCGGATGCGTCGCGGGCGAGCCGGTCGTAGGAGCGGTAGAAATCGTCGTCGCGGTCGTAGTGGTCCTGGCTGTACGACGGATACGCGCCGAACGCGACCTGGGCGACCGCCGCGACCCGCCAGCCGGGGATCACCGTTCGCTCCGGCGTCGCGCGGATCGCTTCGGTGCTCACGATCTCCTCGGCGGTGGCGATCACCGTCTTCGACGCGGCCGCCCCCTCCAGCGTGTCGCCGAGCACCCCCCACGACTGCAGGTTGCCTTGCGGGTCGGCGCGCTGCACGTGAACGATCGCCACGTCGGGCACGATCGCCTTCACCGCCGTCAGCGATTCGTCGGTGAAGGGGCAGCGTATCGGCAGCGCGCTCTCGAGGCGGGCGGGCACGTCGCCACCGGCCAGGGTCCGCGTCGGCAGGTACGGTATTCCGAGCCCGCCTGCCATCAAGCCCAGCAGGACGGCGAAATTGCTCGACTCCTCGATGCGGATGCTGCCGTCGCGCAATGCCCGCGTGAACGCATGATTCAGTCCGATGCCGGGGTTGCCGATCCAGCCGACGATCACCTTGCGGACGGCGCCGGCGGCGATCATGAGGTCGAACAGGATGTCGGCGCCCGTACGGCACAGCGTCAGCTCGCGGCGTCGCTGTCGAATGAGCTCCGCGCCGATCGCGAACGGCACGTTCTGGCCGAATCCGCCGACGAACAACGAGTCGCCGTCGTGCACGTGCTCGCGGACCATCGCCTCGAGCGTGGAGATCTTCGACATCGGCCGCTCAGTCGTTGCGCTGGTTCTCGTTGCGGTCCAGGCCGGCGAGATAGCGGTCGAGTTCTTCCTTGTTGCGCTGTCGAAACTGCTGGAAATCGGCCTTTCGTCCTTCCAGGAACGACTGCATTCCCTCGATCGATTCGTCGGAACCCCACACCACGGAAAGCAGCTCCATCCCGTGCTGCCACGACGCGTAGAGCTCGTCCGATTCGTGGTTGAGCGATTTCTTCGTGTAGCGCAGCGTCTGCGGGCTGTGTCCCTTGATCGTCTCGACCCATTCGCGGGTCGCGGCGAGCAGTTCGGACTTCGGCACGACCTTGTTGACGAGCCCGTGGTGCAGCGCCTCCTTCGCGTCGAAGCGGCGTGCGAGGAAGATCATCTCGCGGGCGAGCCGCTCGCCGATGATCCGCGGGAGGTACTGCGTCGCGCCGACGGTCGGGCAGGCGCCGACGCGCGCTCCGGTCTGGCCGAACACGGCGTCTTCCGACGCGATGACGAGATCGCACCACAGCGCCAGCTCGTTGCCGCCGCCCATGCACCAGCCGTTCACCATCGCGATGACCGGAATGGGCAACCCGCGGATCGTCATCGCCAGGCCGAGCATGCGGTCGTTCCACATGTGGCCGTTCGTCCGGTTCAGACGCATCATCGCGTGGAAATCGCCGCCGGCGGAAAACGCCTCGTCTCCCGCTCCGGTGACGATGGCGCAGGCGATCGACGGGTCCTCCCGGCTGCTGCGGAAGGCGTCGATCATCTCGTCGAGCGTCTGCTCGCGAAAGGCGTTGCGGACGCGGGGTCGGTTGATCGTGACCCACATCGCGCCATTCTCGACCTCGACGAGAATATCGCGATATTCGGTTCTGCCTGTTTTACCGGCGACTGCATTTCCCATTGACCGACCTCCGTTCGCGTGTGGGTTCACGGAACTCTACGGAGTCGGATCGCCGCTGACAAAAACCGAATACCTATCGCCGGTATGCCGGCCGAGCATGGAGGAAATCGGGCGCGCGAACGCGTGCGTGCAAGGCGTGCGCGGCGGCGCCCCGATCCCCGTTCCCCGTCGAAAGCATTATTCGATATTCCAGATTTCGACGGTATCGGTTCCATCGCAATTTGATCTTGGACGCGTTTTTGCACGCCTCCTATGATCGCCGGACCGCTTCGTATCCACGCAACTGGAGCCTCACACGTGCCCGCCAAGACGATTACCTCGAAGAATCTCCCGAAAACCGACTGGCCGTCGAGTCACGCGGTAAAGGCAGGCGACTGGGTATTTGCCGCAGCCGCGCATCCCTTCGATGCATCCGGGCGCATCGCGGGCGACACGCCCGGGCGCGCCGATATCGAGGCGCAGACCGCGCAGTGCCTGGCGAACCTGGAGAACGCGCTCGCGGAGTTCGGCGCGTCGAGGAAGAACGTCGCCAAGACCAAGACCTATCTCCGCGACGTACGCAGCCGCAGGGAAGTCGACGCCGCCGTCGAGAAATTCTGGGGCGCACCGTATCCGGCGCGCTCCACCATCGGGAGCGTGATGCCGGTGGTCGACATCGCGTTGCAGGTGGAAGCGACCGCCTACCTGCCGTCGCATGCGAAGGAAGTCGTTCCCGCGGCGCCGGCGGGCCCGAACGGCGTGCACGCGAAGGGCGGTACGGTCG
The DNA here is from genome assembly GCA_044507525.1 of Burkholderiales bacterium. Lineage (GTDB taxonomy): Bacteria > Pseudomonadota > Gammaproteobacteria > Burkholderiales > Burkholderiaceae_E > Zeimonas. The sequence goes on along the minus strand of JBIQJM010000005.1, from coordinate 49,153 downwards.
CGGGGAATTTCTATTTCTCGAACGGGAGTCCCTCGCTGGACGCCGAAGGCATGCTGGTATCGCGCGGCGACATCCGCGGCCAGGTCGAGCAGGCGCTCGAGAATATCGGACAGGGCCTGCGCGCAGCGGGAATGGATTATTCCGACGTCGTCAAGGTGAATTCGACCGTGCCGGCCTGGTACGGGTTCATGCGCTACAACGAGATTTATTCGAAATATTTCAGGGAACCCTTTCCCGCCCGGGCGACCATCCAGGGGCGCCTGTGCAACGAGGCCACGCTCCTGGAATTCGAAGTGGTCGCCGCCAAGGGCAAGGAGAAGGTGACCGTCGAATCCACCGTCGGCGGCATCGGCCACTTCTCGATCCAGAAGCGCAGCGACACGCTCTACGTACCCGGCCTGCCGGCGGCCATGGCGCCGCATTCGCATGCCGTGCGCGTCGACGACGTCATCTACGTCTGCGGCCAGATTCCGTACGAGGAGTCGGGCCTGATGGTCGGCTGGGGCGACATCCGCGCGCAGACGATCAAGACGATGGAGAACCACGTCCTCACGATGCAGGCGCTGGGCGGTTCGGTGGACGACTTCGTGAAGACGAACGTGACGGTCACCGAGGAAAGCATGATCCCCGTCTTCCTGGAGGAATACGCCAAGTACTTCAAGGCGCCGTATCCCGCCATGACCATCGCCGTGGCAGGACTCGCCCAGGACTGCATGGCGCTCGAGATCGAGGCCGTCGCCGTCGTCGGGGCTTCGAAAGAGAAGATCTGCGTCGTCTCCTGAGCGCGCGCGCGACCCGATCGCCCGACGACGAATCGGGTGTCGCGAACGAGCCGGACCGACGCAGGTTCCTGCGATCAGACAGACGACAAGAGGAGACAGAGATGTTGCATCGACGAGGTTCATCCCTGCGGCTCGCCGCCTTCGCCGCCGCGCTGGCGGCGGCCGTCGCGGCTCCCGGGCCCGCGGTCGCGCAATCGCCATCGGTGGTGCGCATCGGCGTGCTCGGACCGTTGACCGGCGACCTGGCGTATGCGGGCCGCTTCCAACTGCACGGCGCGCAGTTGCATGCCGAGCAGATCAACGCCAGCCAGAACGACATCCGCATCGAGATCATCGCCGAGGACGACGAGTCGAAGTGCGACCGCTCGGTCTCGGCGGCACGCAAGCTGATCACGCGCGACAAGATCCACGCGCTGCTCGGGGCGTGGCAGAGCACCTGCACGCTGGCGGTCGTCCCGATCACCGCCCAGGCGAAGATCCCGCAGTACACGACGAGCGTCGCGGGGCCGGTCACCCGCCAGGGCTCCGAGTGGATCTTCCGCGTGGGCCTGCAGACGAGCGTGCTGAACCGGTCGACGCTCGAGTACGCGACGAAGGACCTGAAGCTTTCGCGCGTGGCGATCCTCGCTTCCAACGAGGAGCTGGGCAAGTCCTTCGTCAAGACGGCCGAAGCCGCGCTGAAGGAGCTCGGCTACGAGCCGGTGGCGATCGAGGAATACGCCCGCGGGGACAAGGACTTCTCCGGCCAGCTCGGCCGCATCCGCGGCAAGAACCCCGATGCGTTGATCATGTCCACCGGGATCCAGGAGCAGGCGATCATCGCGCGCCAGATCCGGGAGATGGGCCTGAACGTGCAGCTCTTCGGCGGCGACACGATTTTCGGCAATCCGAAGTTCGTCGAGCTGGCGGGCAAGGACATCGAAGGCGCCCTGTTCGCGACGGTCTTCATCCCGGCCGAGAACGTCCCCGGCATGGGCGAGTTCACCGAGGCGTACCGGAAGCGCTTCGGCGAGGCTCCGGATCCGTGGGCTGCGCAGTTCTACGATGCCGTCGGGATCGTCTACGCGGCGGTCAAGGCGAACAAGAACGTCGCCGATGCGCAGCAGATCGGTGCGTACACGCGCTCGCTCAGCTCGATGGAGAAATCCTATCCGGGCCTGCTCGGCAACGTGCACTTCGATTCGACGGGCGAGGGGATCTGGCCGCCGATCATGGGCGAAATCACTTCGTCGAACCCCCCGAAGTGGAAAGTGGTCAATCGCTGATCCCCGCGCGCGCGTGCGCGGCGTCGACTGCCGTGCACGCGCGTCGTCCGGGGCGAAACGCCCCGGTCGGTCGATCGAATATCCCAGGTAAGGAAACGCTGCATGGCCACTGAGATCCTCGCCCAGCAGATCGCCGGGGGGCTCGCGCTGGGGTTCATCTACGCGCTGATCGCCCTCGGCTTCACGATGATGCTGCGGGCGACCGAGCTCGTGAACTTCGCGCAGGGCGAGCTCGTCATGGCCGGCGCGTACATCGGCTACACGCTGCTCGCGGTGACGCCGCTGCCCTTCATCGTCGTCTTCGTCGTCACCTCGCTGATCGTCGGCCTGCTCGGCGTCGCGATCGAATGGTTGAGCCTGCGCGTCATCCGCCGCAAGCGCGCGCCGCTCCTCAACCTCATCATCGCGACGGTGGGGATCGGAATCTGCCTGCGCATCCTCGCGCAACTGCTGTGGGGTGCGGCGCCGCTGCGCTATCCCGACGACGTCGCGGGAGCGGGGCACCTGGTCGTCGCCGGGCTGCCGTTCAGCACGCAGCACCTGATGATCATCGCGCTCGGCGCGGCGGCGATGTTCTCGCTGCACCTGTTCTTCCAGAAGACGCTGCTCGGAACCGCCTGGCGCGCGGCCGCGTCCGACAACCTCACCGCCCAGATGATGGGGATCGGTTTCAACCGGATCGTGGTGATGACCTTCGGCATCAGCTCCGCGCTGGCGGGTGCGGCCGGCGTGCTGATCGCGCCGCTGTTCCTCGTCAGCCAGGAGCTGTGGATGCAGGGGCCGAAGGCCTTCGCCGCGTCGGCGCTCGGCCAGTTCCAGATCTTCGGCACGATGATCGGCGGACCCGTTCTCGGCCTGATGGAGGCGATCGCCGCCGGTTACCTCTCTTCCGCGTACAAGAATGCGATCGCGTACGCGGCGACGATCATCGTCCTGATGCTCGTCGCCGTTCCCCGGATGCCGCAGGGCGGCGGCGCCCCGCCGGCCCACCGGCGAACGTCGCTGATGCAGGCGCTGGCGGTCCCCGACGCATACCGGCGCTCCGCTCTCGCGCTGGGCGTGCTGCTCCTCGGGTCGATCGCGCTCCTGCTGCCCGTCGCCGTCGACGACTACATCGTGCACGTGCTCGCGCTGACGCTGATCTACGCGATCGCGGCCCTGGGCCTGCAGCTGGTCATCGGTTTCGGCGGCGCGGTCGTCGTGGGCTTCGCGGCCTTCGTCGGCATCGGCGCCTACGCATCGGCGATCGCGTCGATCAACTGGGGGCTGCCGTTTCCGCTGCCGCTCGCCTTCGCCGCGCTGGTCGCCGGATTCACCGGGCTGATCTTCGGGCCGATGTTGCGCCTGCCGACCCACTATTGCGCGATCGCGACCCTGGCCTTCGGCGAGATCTGCCACCTGCTGTTCGTCAACCTGGAGTTCATCACGAAGGGCATGGCCGGCATCTCGGGCATTCCCAGGCCGTGGGTGTTCGGTGCCGTCGAGAGCGACGGCCAGTTCTACTACCTTGCACTCGCCGTGCTGGTCCTCGTCTACGTGGGCATCCATCGGCTGGTCCGTTCGCGCTACGGCCGCGGCCTCATCGGTGCGCGCGAGAACGAACTGGCCGCGCTGTCCGTGGGGGTCGACGTCCGCCGCTATCGAACGCTCGCCTTCGCCATCGGTGGCGGCTGCGCAGGAATCAGCGGATCCCTGTTCGCGTACTTCTTCGCCTACGTCAGTCCGGATTCCTTCACGCTGCTGCAGTCGATCGGCTTTCTCACGATGGTCGTGATCGGCGGGCTCGGCAGCCTGGGGGGTGCGATCGCCGGCAGCGCGATCGTCGTGGCGGCGCCCGAGTTCCTGCGCCCGATCGCGGAGTACCGGATCCTGCTCTACGGCCTGGTCATCGTCCTGTTCATGATGTTTCTTCCGGGTGGCCTGGCCGATCTCGGACCGCGTGCCGTCCTGCGGCTGCGGCGCCTGGTCGGCGAAAAGCCCGATGTGTCCGCCGAGGAGTTCGCCGATGCCCGCTCTTACCGTTGACGACGTGGAGGTTCGCTTCGGCGGCGTGCTGGCGCTCGCCGGCGTGTCGCTCGAGCTCGAACGCGGAAAGATCTACGGCCTGATCGGACCGAACGGATCGGGCAAGACGACCTTGTGCAATGCGATCACGGGCTTCCTGCCGCTCGCCCGGGGCAATGTCCGGCTGGACGGCGTCGACGTTCCCCGCCGTCCGCACCGGATCGCCCCGTTCGGCATCGGCCGCACCTTCCAGGACCTGCAGGTGTTCGGCGAGATGACGGCGCTCGAGAACGTGATGCTGGGCCTGCATTCGAAGTCGACGGCCGGAATCGTCGGCTCGGTGCTCGGGCTGCCGCGCATCGCGCGCGAGGAGAGGGACGTGAAGGCGCGCAGCCAGGCCGCGCTCGACTACGTCGGCATGGGACACCTGGCGAATCGCCCCGCGAACCGCATGTCCTACGGGCAGCAGCGCATGGTCGAGCTCGCCCGCACGCTCGTCTCGGATCCGAAGATCGTCCTGCTCGACGAGCCGGCGGCCGGCCTGAGCCCGCCGATGGTCGATCGCCTGACGACCATCATCCGGGAACTGCGCGAGCGCGGCGGCGTGACGGTGCTGCTGATCGAGCACGTGATCCGGCTCGTGATGGGAATCTCCGACCAGATCGTCGTGCTCGACCAGGGACGGAAGATCGCCGAAGGGCCGCCGTCGATCGTGCGCAAGGATCCCAAAGTCATCGAGGCATATCTCGGCAAGGCGCTGGACGATGTTGAGCATTCGTGATCTGCATACTTCGTATGGCGCGGTCCACGTGCTGCGCGGCGTTTCCTTCGACGTGCCGGAAGGAAGGATCATCACGCTGCTCGGCGGCAACGGATCGGGCAAGTCGACGGTCCTGAAGTCGATCATGGGGGTCGCACCGGCGCAGAAGGGCGAGATCCGTTTCGCCGACCGCGACATCCGCACGCTGCGGTCGGAGGCGATCGTTCCGCTCGGCATCGCGATCGTGCCGCAGGCGCGACGCCTGTTCGCCCCGCTCACCGTTCGCGAGAACCTCCGCATGGGTGCGTTCGCCCGGCGCGACCGCAGGGAGGTGCGCGAGGACTTCGAGCGCGTCTTCGCGATCTTCCCGAGCGTGCGCGACTGGCTCGATCGGAAGGGACACGAACTGAGCGTCGGACAGCAGCAGCTGGTCGCGTTCGGACGCGGACTGATGTCGCGGCCGCGCCTGCTGCTGCTCGACGAACCTTCCGCCGGCCTCGCGCCGCTGCTCGTGGCGAAGCTGGGCGAGACGATCCAGCAGATCGCGGCAACCGGGACTACGATCCTGCTCGTCGAGCAGAACGTCCACCTGGCGCTGGCCATCGCCAGCCACGGCTACGTGCTGCGGGACGGCCGGATCGCGCTGTCGGAGCCGACGCACGTCCTGCGCGGCAACGAGGAAGTGACCCGCCAGTATCTCGGCGGCTGAACCGAAGAATCGCTTGCGGACACCCATGCGGGAGTTGATCAAGGACCCATCGCTTTCTCCGCCGATGGGTCCGTATTGCTACGCGGTCGCGGCGGCAGGGCTGGTGTTCCTCGGGGGCACGCCGGGAACGACGACGGAGGCGCTGGTCGTCGACAGCGTCGCCCGCGGAAGGATGGCAGGCGAGACGCCGGGCCGCGCCGACATGGCGGCGCAGACGCTGCAGTGCATCGAGTCGGTACGCCACGCGGGCAAGCTCGCCGGCGCGAAGTGGTCGAACGCGCTGCGATTCCACCTGTGCCTGGACAACTGGAAGGAAACCGATCTCTTCCTGAAGACGTACCGCGGCGCGACGGGTGCCGCTGCGCCCGCCGAGACGCTGGTCCAGGGCGGGCTCTACCAGCCGTCGATGAGCGTCGCGGTGGGCGGAATCATGTCGCTGTCGGACGTGCGTCCGATCGGCGGACCGGGTTTCGGCGTCCATCCACTCCTCCCCGCGCACGCCGGCAAGCGTTCGGGAAACCTGCTGTGCCTGAGCGCGTTCCTGCCCGTCGACAGTTGCGGAACGCTCGTCAGCCGCGGCAGCGCCGAGAGGCAGACGCGGCAGATCTGCATGAACCTCGAGCAGATCATGCACGGCGCGGGGTCGGCGCTCTCGGACGTCGTTCGGCTGCGCGTCTTCCTGGCCGACCTTCGCGATCACGACGTCGTGCGGCACGAGATCGACCAGGTCTTCCGGGACAGGCCGCCGCTGTGCACGATCGTCGAGGCGGGGAATCCGCTCGAGGGCGCGCGCGTGATGATCGAGCCCACCGCCTACGTCGGCCCGAAGGCCTGGTTCGACGGTCCGGGGAATGCGCGCGCCGTGCGCGTCGGCGACCTCGTTTTCACGAACGGAATCCTCCCGCTCGAGGCGGACGCGCCCGTCGTCGTCGACCGGGTCGCCAAGCAGACGCGGGCCGCGTTGACGCAGCTGGCGAGGCTGCTCGATCAGGCGGGAAGCGGCATCGCCGACATATGCCAGTGCCAGGTCGGCATCGCGGATCTGCGCGACTACGACGAGTACAACCGGATCTACACCAACTTCTTCGAGTTTCCCTACGTGGCACGCGACACGGTCGAGGTGGGCCTCGGGAATCCGCGGCAGGCCGGCGTTCGCTTCCAGATCGAGGCGACCGCCGTCGTCGGGATGGCGGAGCGGGCGAAGGTCGTCACCGCACCCGACAATTTCTACCACCGCCGTCTCGCCATCGGTCGATACGGATGAGCGGCGCGCGCCGCTGCCGACGGGACGGCGCGTCCTCCGACGACGAAAAAGGAAGGTCCAGCTCGTGAGCGCTTCGAAAGAGAACGGGACAACGAACGAGATCGGCGCCTGGCTGCACGACGAACGCTTCGGCTGGCGCGGACGCATCGGGGCGATCAATCCGTCGACCAGCGTCACCTTCGAGCACGAATGGCCGCGGATGCTGCCCAGGGGAGTCAGCTTCCACGTGACCCGGCTGCTGCTCGAAAGGGCCACGCCGGAATCGCTCGACCGGATGGTGCACGAGGCGCCGGCCGCGGCGCGCCTGCTGAGGACCTCGCACGTCGACGCGCTCTGCTACGGGTGCACGATCGGAAGCCTCCATCGTGGCCGTGCCGGCGAAGACGCGCTGGTGGCCGCGCTGCGCGAGGTAGTGTCGGTGCCGGTGCTGACCATGGCGCGCAGCACGGTCGAGGCGATGCGATCGCTCGGGTTCCGGTCGATCGCGGTGGCCAATCCCTATACGACGGAAGTCAACGAACTCGTGCTGCGCTATCTCGACGAGAGCGGCTTCGTGGTGAAGCGGCTCGTCGCCGAGCCGGTGGCCGAATCGTGGGGGATCACCGACCTCAGTCCCGCCGACGTCGGCGCGCTTGCGCTGCGCGCGATTCGCGAAGCCGGCGAGATCGACGGACTGTTCCTCAGCTGCGGCAACATGCGCACGGTCGATGCGATCGATTCGATCGAGCGCGAGACCGGCTGCCCGGTCGTCAGCAGCAACCAGGCGCTGCTCTGGTCGGCGCTGCAGGCGATCGACGTACGCGAGCCGATCCGCGGTTTCGGGAGCCTGCTGGCGCAGCAGCGCTGAGCGCAGCGACGGCTCAATCGGGCTCGCTGTCGGAGCCCGCGAGCGTCAGCCGGGTCTGTATCCGCTCGACGTGCTCGACGACCAGTTGATGGATGGCCCGCGCCGTCGCCGACACCGGGCGACGCGCCGAGTTCGCCAGCACCAGGCGACGCATGATCGCGGGTTCCTTCAGCGTGAGCGCGACGAGCCGGTTCTCCTCGCACTCGGAGTGCACCATGCTGTAGGGCACGATCGAGCAATAGCGCCCTCGCTCGACGATCTCCTTGACGATCGGGATGCTGTCGAGCAGGACGTCGTAGTTCAGCTCGATGCGGTGCGCGGTGAGCCAGGGTTCGATGGCGGCGCGGAAACCGTTCGAGATGACCAGCGGATACTTCTGCGCTTCGCTGAAGGTGATCGAGCTCGCGCCCGCGTCGAGGCGACCGAAGGCGCCGATGAGGACCATGTCCTCGTGCAGCAGGTCCACGCGCTCGAGCGAAATCAGGTGCCCCGGATCGGTGAGCACCGCCAGGTCGACGCGGCCTTCCTCGATCCAGTCCTTCAGCACCACGCTGAGGTTCTCGGCGATGCGAAGCGAAACGAGCGGGTAGCGTTCCTGGCTCGCCTCGATCAGGTCGGCGGCGATGAGATAGGCGATCGAGGGCGGAAGCCCGACGGACACGTTTCCGGAGGGCTGGTCGGCATACTCGCGCAGGTGGCTCGGCATTTCCTCCACCTGCCGCAGCACCATCTCGGCCATCTGCCGCAGGCGGTATCCGGCCTCGGTGAGCTGCACGCCGCGCGTCGTGCGGACGAAGAGCGAAACGCCGAGCTCGTCCTCGAGCGCCTTGATCTGGCGGCTCAGCGCCGGCTGCGCGATGTGGATCCGGGTGGCTGCTTTCGTGAAGCTCTGGAGATCGGCCACGCTGATGAAGTACCGAAGCTGGCGTATCTCCATGAAATCGCCCTGACTACCTCCCTCCTGCGGAACCTTCGACTATGGCACAAAAGAACGGCGACGATCGTCGCGACGCGAGGCACGGCCCGCCGGTCGCAGCGGTAGCATCGCGGCGATGGCTGCGCGCAAGCCCGACTCTCCCGCGCTCGCCGCGCTGCGCGATGCGCTGCAGCGATGCCGCGAGTGCCCGCTCGGCTACTTCGCCACGCAGGCCGTCGCCGGCGAGGGGGCGTTGCGCCCCGCGCTGATGCTCGTCGGCGAGGTCCCCGGCGACCGGGAAGACCTGCAGGGGCATCCCTTCGTCGGTCCGGCGGGGCAGCTGCTCTTTCGCGCCATCGATGCGCTCGGCTGGCCGCGCGAGGCGCTGTTCGTCACCAACGCCGTCAAGCATTTCAAGTTCGAGCTGCGCGGCACGCGGCGCATCCACAAGACGCCGTCGCAGCGCGAGGCCGCTGCCTGCCTGCACTGGCTGGAGGAGGAGATCGACCAGGTCGAGCCGCGCGCGGCAGTGGCGCTCGGGGCGACCGCCGCCCGGTCGCTGATGCATCGCACGGTGGCCGTCACGCGCGAGCGCGGGCAGTGGCTGCGGCGCGCGGACGAGTTGCCCGTGCTGGTCACGCTGCACCCGTCGGCGCTGCTGCGTGCGCGCGGGGAGGAGCGTGAAGCCGCGTATCGGCGGTGGCTCGACGACCTGCGCCGAGCCGACGGGGTCGTCGCGGCGTGGCCGCGCCCCCGGGGCAGCGTCGACGAGCCCTGATTCCGGACGCCCCCGTATTGCGCGGCCGTTGCCGGTCTGTCACATTGGCGCCGCATCATGCGCTGTCCGTTCCGGCAAGCCGGCACCCGGTCCGGCACGAAATCGAGGAGATCGCAATGAACGAAAGGCAAGGTCGCGGCGTTGCCGCGTGGGCGCGCAGGTCCGTCGTGGCGATGACGCTGGTGGGCGGCGCGCTCGCGTGCGCGTCGGCGGGCGCCGTCACCGAGATCCAGTGGTGGCATTCGATGACCAGCGCGAACAACGACCGCATCAACAGCCTCGCCGAGCGCTTCAGCAAGAGCCAGTCCGACTACAAGGTCACCGCCGTGTACAAGGGCTCGTATCCCGAGTCGATGACGCAGGCGATCGCGGCCTACCGTGCCGGCAATGCGCCGCACATCGTGCAGGTGTTCGAGGTGGGCACGGCGACGATGATGGCCGCGCGGGGCGCGATCGTGCCGGTCGAGAAGCTGATGAAGGACGCCGGCGAGAAGTTCGACCGCACCGCGTACGTCCCGGCCGTCGCCGGCTACTACACGACGCGCAAGGGCGAGATGCTGTCGTTCCCGTTCAACAGTTCGACCACCGTCTTCTACTACAACAAGGATGCCTTCCGGAAGGCGGGCATCGAACGCGCGCCCGAGACGTGGAGCGAATTCGCCGTCGCCGCCGCGAAGATCAAGGCGTCGAACGCCGCCGCCTGCCCGTACACCTCGAGCTGGGCAAGCTGGGTGCACATGGAGAGTTTCTCGGCGTGGCACAACACGCTGTTCGCCACCGAGAACAACGGCTTCGCGAGCCTGAAGGCACGGCTCGCGGTGAACCAGCCGCTGTTCGAGCGGCACCTGTCGAACCTGCTCGAGTGGTCGAAGCAGGGCCTGTTCGTCTACCCGGGACGCACCACCGAGGGCGACGCGAAGTTCTACAGCGGCGAGTGCGCGATGTTCACCGGCAGCTCGGCCACCTACGGCAACATCAAGCGCAACGCGAAGTTCGAGTTCGGCATCTCGAAGCTGCCGTACTACTCGGACGTCCAGGGTGCCCCGCAGAACACCGTCATCGGCGGCGCGAGCCTGTGGGTGATGAGCGGCAAGTCCGCCGACGAGTACAAGGGCATCGCGAAGTTCTTCGCCTTCCTCACCTCGCCCGAGATCCAGGCCGAATGGCACCAGGCCACCGGCTACCTGCCGCTGACGATCGCCGCCTACGACCTGACGAAGGAATCGGGCTTCTACGAGAAGAATCCCGGAACCGACGTGGCCGTGCAGCAGATGATCGTCAAGACCACCGACAAGTCGCGCGGCGTACGCCTGGGCAACATGGTGCAGATCCGCGACATCGTCCACGAGGAGATCGAATCGATGCTCGCGGGCAAGCAGGATCCGAAGGCGGCGCTCGCGAACATGAAGCGACGCGGCGACGAGCAGCTCGTGCGCTTCGAGCGCACCGCACGGGAGTAGGGCGCCCTGGAAAAGCGCGTACTCTTCGGCGCGGCCGGGTGGCTCCCGGCCGCGCTGCTCGCTCCGCAGCTGGCGATCGTCCTGGTCTTCTTCTACTGGCCGGCGCTGCAGGCGCTGCTCCAGTCGGTGTTCATCCAGGACGCCTTCGGCGGCAGCCGCGAGTTCGTCGGGCTGGAGAACTTCCGGTACCTGCTGGCCGACGAGCTGTACCTGTATTCGTTCCAGGTGACGGCGGTGTTCTCGACCGCGGTCACCGTGATCGGACTCGTCCTGAGCCTCGCGCTCGCCTATTTCGCCGACCGCGCGATCCGCGGCGCCTACGCGTTCCGCACGTTGCTGATCGTCCCGTATGCGGTGGCGCCGGCGATCGCCGGCGTGCTGTGGATGTTCCTCTTCAACCCGACGCTGGGCATCGTCTCGCACTGGCTCGGCCGCATCGGCATCGAATGGAACCACGTGCTCGACGGCGGGCAGGCGATGATCCTCATCATCATCGCCGCGGTCTGGAAGCAGATCAGCTACAACTTCATCTTCTTCCTCGCCGGCCTGCAGTCGATCCCGAAGTCGCTGCTCGAGGCGGCGGCGATCGACGGTGCCGGCGCGTGGCGCACCTTCCGCTCGGTGATCTTCCCGCTGCTGTCGCCGACCACCTTCTTCCTGCTCGTCATCAACATCGTCTACTGCTTCTTCGAGACCTTCGCCATCGTCGACGCGGCCACCGGAGGCGGCCCGGCGAAGGCGACCGAGATCCTCGTCTACAAGGTGTTCAACGACGGCTTCCGGGGCCTCGACATCGGGGGCTCGGCGGCGCAGTCGGTGATCCTGATGGCCATCGTGCTCACGCTCACCGTCGTGCAGTTCCGCTACGTCGAGCGGCGCGTGCGCTACTGAGCGCTTCCGATGCCCGGACGCAGCCTTCCCGCCCGGATCCTCACCTACGCGGTGCTGGTGCTCGGCGTGCTCGTCGTCGCGTTTCCGGTGTGGGTGACCTTCGTTGCGTCGACGAAGACGCTCGACGAGGTGCAGGCCGTGCCGATGTCGCTGCTGCCCGGCACGCAGTTCCTGAGCAACTACGCCGAGGTGCTCGCATCGGGCGCGGGAAACACCACCGCGCCGGTGGCGCGGATGATGAGCACCAGCCTCGTCATGGCGCTGACGATCGCGATCGGGAAGATCGCGATCTCGCTGCTCTCGGCCTTCGCGCTGATCTATTTCCGCTTTCCGTTCCGGCGCACGGCCTTCTGGCTGATCTTCGTCACGCTGATGCTGCCGGTCGAGGTGCGCATCATGCCGACCTACCAGGTGATGGCCGAGCTGCGCCTGATCGACACCTACGCGGGGCTGACGCTGCCCCTGATTGCTTCGGCCACCGCCACGTTCCTGTTCCGGCAGTTCTTCATGACGGTGCCGGAGGAGCTCGCCGAGGCGGCGAAGATCGACGGCGCCGGGCCGATGCGCTTCTTCTGGCACGTGCTGTTGCCGCTGTCGCGCACGAGCATCGCGGCGCTGTTCGTCATCCAGTTCGTCTACGGCTGGAACCAGTATCTGTGGCCGCTGCTCGTGACCACGCAGGAGTCGATGTATCCGGTGGTGATCGGCATCAAGCGGATGATCGCCGGCGGCGACGCCGCCACCGAATGGCACCTCGTGATGGCCACCGCGATCCTCGCGATGGTGCCGCCGGTGGCGATCGTCGTGCTGATGCAGCGGTGGTTCGTCAAGGGCCTCGTCGAGTCCGACAAGTGAACCGCGGGGAGATCCGGCGTTGAGCGCGCGGCGCGACATGGGGACGAAGCCCCGGGTCTCGTTCTCCGACTGGCCGTATCCGGCCTTCGTCGCGCACCGCGGCGCCGGCCGCCGGGCGCCCGAGAACACGCTGGCGGCGTTGCGCGTCGGGCGTTCGTTCGGCTACCGGATGTTCGAGATCGACGCCAAGCTCTCGGGCGACGGCGTCGCGCTGCTGATGCACGACGCGACGCTCGAGCGCACCACCGACGGGCACGGCCGCGTCGACGCCCATCCGTTCGCGGCGCTCGCACGGCTCGACGCCGGGCGCTGGCACTCGGCCGAATACGCCGGCGAAGGCATTCCCACGCTCGATCGCGTCGCGCACTGGATTCTCGACAACGACGCGATGCTCAACATCGAGATCAAGCCGTCGCCGGGGCGCGAGCGCGAGACGGGCGCGTCGATCGCGCTCGATGCGCGCGAGGCATGGCGAGAAGCGGCCGTGCCGCCGCTGCTGTCGTCGTTCTCGGCCGTGGCGCTGGCCGCCGCGCGGGAAGTCGCGCCCGAGCTGCCGCGCGCGCTGCTCTTCGGCGAGCTGCCCGAAGACTGGCTCGATCGCTGCACGGCGCTCGGCTGCGTGGCGCTCGATGCGCAGCACGCGACGCTGGTGCGGGCGCACATCGAGCAGGCGCATCGTGCTTCGCTGCGCGTGCTGGCGTACACGGTGAACGACGGCAAGCGCGCCGACGAACTCTTCGATGCGGGGCTCGACGTGCTGATCACCGACGCCGTCGACCGTATCCCGCCGCACCGCCGGCGCTAGGGAGGGTCGTCGAGAGTACCGTCCGCGATGCGGCGGCGGCGCGCTTCGGAGCCGCGTCGCGGCGCCGCGGATCCCCGACCGCTCCGGCGTCGCGTCGCCGGAGGGTTCCGTGCACGGTCGGCTCGCCGGGCGGGCACGCCGAGTGCAGCGATTGACGTCGATCAACGCCGACGTCCGCCTGCGACGTACGATGCGGCGTCCGGAGGTACCCGAATGCCCTTGTCCGAAGACCAGCTCGCTCAGATCGTCGCGCAGATCCGCAGTCGCCTCGCCGTGCTCGAAGAAGACATCGCACGCAAGCTGGGCGAGAGCGCCGAGGGTTTCGCCGGCTTCGACGGCGTCGGCGATGCCGGCGACCTCAGTTCGATCCTCACCGAGAGCGAGGTCGATCTCTCGGAAGCGATGCGCGACGTCGACGAATGGCGGGCGCTTCGCTCGTCGCTGCGGCGCGTCGAGGAAGGCACCTACGGAGTGTGTACCGATTGCGGCGTCGAGATCCCCTTCGAGCGACTCGAGGCCGCCCCGCTCGCGCACCGCTGCATCGATTGCCAGGCGATCGCCGAGAAGCGCGAACGCAATTTCCCGGGGCAGTCGATCTGAAGGAAGGATCCGTCCTTCACCCGAATCTCCCATGCACGAACCACGCACGGCGGGCGTCGGTCGCCAGCCGCTCCCGGTAGATCCAGTACAGCGCGTGGGTGTCGTCTTCGGCGATGAAGTAGTCGCGCTGCATCAGGGGACCGTCCCACCAGCCGCCTTCGATCCGTTCGGGCCCGGCCAGCAACCGTAACGCCGAGCGCCACCACGGGCGGTTGTTGCGCTCGGCCAGCGCGATCGGTCGATCGAACAGCCACAAGGGTCGAGGCAGCGACGCGACCGGCAGCGATGCAGGCTCGCCGGCGCGATTCGCCGCGAGCGCCGGGGCGTCCACCGTTTCGAACCGGTATGCGGCCTCCGGCCGATGGTCGGCGGCAAGCCGCAGGCGTTGGACGTGTCCCGGTCCGAGACGGGCCTGCAAGCGCTCGACCAGGCGGCGCAGGTTCTCGTGCGCGGCCCCCGGCGTGGGGAACAGTTCGCCGCTGGTGTCGGGCAGCGCGACGATGTCCTCGCAGCGCAGCCGCAATGCGTAGACCGCCTCGGGCAGGCGCGTGACGGAGAGCCTCTCGCGCAGCAGCGAAAGCAGCCGTTGCGCATCGCGCGTCGGGTCGGCCAGCCGGATCTCGAGGCGCGTGTCGTCGTGCTCGTCGTGTTCGGCATGCAGCGTGAATGCGCGGATCGCGCCGTGGCGGGCGGCGAGCCAGCCGGTCATGGGGTCGAGCAGGCGACGAGCGGCGAACACCAGCGCTTCGGCATGCTCGACGTGCGCGAGCAACTCGATGCGCAGGTCGAATACCGCAGGCGTTTCGAACCAGGCTCTCGGCTCGGGCAGGCGGCCGAGCGCACGATCGATCTCGTCGAGCAGCGTGCCGCCCAGGCGGCGCGCGACAGCGGGGCGCGGCAGCGCGAGCAGGTCGCGCACGTGGCGCACGTCGATCGAATCGAGCAATTCGCGCTGCCTGCGGGTGCGCGCCAGCAGGTGCGCGGGCAGTGCGCCGACGCACTCCTCGAGCCGCGTTTCGGAGGCGAAGACGGCGTCGCGATGCCGTGCGAACAGCCAGGCCGCGCTCGCCGTGGGCGCTGCGCCGATGCGCACTCGATAGCCGAGCGACTGCAGGCCTGCGCGCACACGGGCGAGCAACGCGCGGAAACCGCCGAAATAGCGCAGGCTCGGTGCCACTTCGGCGAGCAGGCCGCAGGGCGAGGGCGCGTCGTCGAATGCGTCGATGGCGAGGTCGGACTGCACGCTCACCGACGGCGTGAACTGCTGCAGCCAGGCGGCGACCGATTCGAGCGCCCGCCGCTCCTCGCCGGGATCGCGTTCGAGCAACTGCAGCGTGGGCACGAGCGCCTGCGCGGCGGCTCGCTTCATTCCCGGGGCGATGCCCTGCGCGCGGGCGACGTCGTTCGCGTCGAGCACGCAGTGCCGGTCGCACAACGCGAGCGACGCCGCGGAGACCGCCGTACCGCGTTCGACGACGTCGAGCGACAGCCGTTCGAAAAACAGCCCCAGCCACCACACGCGTGCCTCACCGGGTCTCGCGCAGCGCCGCCGGATCGGAAGAACGGGAACGCGGCGTTTCCTGCGCCGAAGACTCGGCCGCCGGGTCGGGGGGCATTCGGGCTCCGCCGTGGATCGTTTGCATCGGCACGGCCGATGCCGCTTCGGGTGAAATGCGGGAACGCAAGCGGATCGACGACAGCGGCCGGGGCAGGTCGACGAGGAGGGGATCGGCGATGACCGGTCCGCGCCGCTTGAGGATCTGCACCGACAGGCGCTGCTCGGGGCGCGGCAGCAGAAGCAGGCGCAACGGCGCCGGGGAGGAATCGAACTGCGCCTCGAGCGGGCGAAAGAGGAACGCCGGACCCTGCGTGCCGTGCGCGGCGAGCTGCATGCGGCGCAGATGCTCGGGGCGCGTGCGCGGCTGCGGCAGCCAGGCGAGCAGGGCGCCGAAACCGCTGCTCTTCAGCGTCTGCTCGACGGCCCACAGGCGATCGGCTGCGTGCGTGGCCTGGACGATGAGCAGGTAGTCCAGATCGATGCCGTAGCCCGCCAGGGCCGGGGCGTAGGGAGTCTGCGGCGGGCCCAGCACGACGACGAAACGACGCTCGCGGGTGAGCCGGCGCAGCAGCGGAACCAGCAGGCGCAGCTCGCCGATGCCCGATTCCCGGCTGATCAGCTCCGTGAGCATCCCGGCAGGCCAGCCGGCGCCGGGCAATTCCGCATCGAGCGCGGCGAAGCCGCTCGAGAAGGCCAGTACGGCTGCGTGGCCGATTCGGCTGGCGCGCCAGACCGTGCCGGGCAACGGGGAGGAGGACATCGTCCCGTCCTCACAGCTTGCCGCCGCGCAGCAGGCCGACGCCGATGCCTTCGATCGAGAAGGAGTCGGTGCGCGCATCGACGACGATGGGTGCGAAGTCGGGATTCTCGGGCAGCAGTTCGACCGTGTTGCCGCGCCGCCGCCAGCGCTTGACGGTGACCTCGTCGCCGACGCGCGCAACGACGACCTGTCCGTTGCGCGCTTCATGGGCCTGACGTACCGCGAGCAGATCGCCATCGAGGATGCCGGCGTCGCGCATGCTCATGCCGCGTACGCGCAGCAGGTAATCGGGCGTTGCGGAGAACAGGTTCGGGTCGATCGCGTAGCTGGCTTCGACGTGTTCCTGCGCGAGAATGGGGCTGCCGGCGGCGACACGGCCGATGAGCGGCAGGCTCGAGACGACCTGCACCGCAGTCGGATGCTCGTTCGGCGCCTCGGCCAACCGCTTCAGGCGGATGCCGCGCGAAGCACCCGCCGTGAGCTCGATGACTCCCTTGCGCGCGAGCGCCTTCAGATGCTCTTCGGCAGCATTGGCCGAGCGGAATCCGAGTTGCGCGGCGATCTCGGCGCGCGTGGGCGGAAAACCGGTGTCGGCGATGTGCTGGCGGATCAGCGAGAGGATCTGCTGTTGGCGGGGGGTGAGGTCGCGCATTTTTTCGAGAAGGGAAGGGGGAAGGGAGAAGGGCCGGATGCCGGCCGCCTCGCTACCCGATGCTGTATTTCCGTACAGTACCTCTTTTTTTCATGGATTGCATCTGTTTTTCGAAGCGGACCCCTTCTCCCTTCCCCGTTCTCCTGTCGATCCGGGCAAGCCGTTTGCTGCGCCGATTTCGCGATGGCGCCTTTCCTGTTCATGCCTGTCCAAAGCTCCGCAGTCCGCTGCGAAGTTGTCTGTGCATACGTGAGCGTTTGTGGCAAAGTCGAAAAACGGACCGGTCCATCCGGCTCGCGGAGTTGCATTTCTCGGGCTGCTGGTTCGGTGTTCCTCGAGATGCAATGAGGCTAACGGTTCGAGGAAACTTTCTCGATGGGAACCAAGATCTATGTAGGAAACCTGCCGTGGCGCGCAACCGATGCACAGTTGTCGCAGCTGTTCGGCAGTCATGGTGAAGTCACCGACGCGAAGATCGTCACCGACCGGGAAACCGGTCGTTCGCGCGGTTTCGGCTTCGTCACGATGACCTCCGATGACGCGGCGCAAGCCGCCATCCGCGCCCTCAACGGCTACTCGCTCGAAGGGCGCAGCCTCGTCGTCAACGAAGCCCGCGAGCAGGGGGGTGGAGGCGGGCGACGTCCGGGCGGCGGCTACGGTGGCGGCGGAGGCGGCGGCTACGGCGGTGGCGGAGGTGGTGGCTACGGCGGTGGCGGCGGCTACGGTCGCGGTGGTGGAGGCGGCGGCTACAGCGGGGGTGGTGGAGGCGGCTACGGCGACCGCGACGGAGGCGGCGGCAATCGCGGCGGCTACGGCGGCCAACGACGCGCGCGGCAATTCGGGCAGTAGAACCCCGGTGAAGGGTCGAGGGTGAAGGGGGAAGGAGCAGGCCGGCGATGCCGGCTTGCTCGCTCTCCCGCCCTACGCCCCGCGCCCTTCACATCTCGGAATAGTTCGGCCCGCCGCCCCCCTCGGGGACGACCCACACGATGTTCTGCGTCGGGTCCTTGATGTCGCACGTCTTGCAGTGCACGCAGTTCTGCGCGTTGATCTGCAATCGTTCGGCACCCGAGTCGTCGCGCACGAACTCGTAGACGCCGGCCGGGCAGTAGCGCTGTTCGGGGCCGGCGTAGCGGGCGAGGTTGATCTGCACCGGCACCTGCGGGTCCTTCAGCGTCAGGTGCACCGGCTGATCCTCCTCGTGGTTGGTGTTCGAGACGAACACCGACGACAGCCGGTCGAACGAGATCTTCCCGTCGGGTTTCGGATAGGCGATCGGCTTCGATTCCGCCGCGGGTTTCAGGTATTCGTTGTCGGGGCGCTTCGTGTGCATCGTGTACGGCGCCTTGCCGCGGAACACGGTCTGGTCGATCCCGACGAGCAGCGTCCCCATCCAGAGTCCCTTGCCCATCGCCGGCTTGAAGTTGCGCGCCCGGTGCAACTCGTCGCGCAGCCACGATTTCTCGAACGCGTCGCGATAGGCGACGAGCTCGTCCGCCGAGCGGCCTGCCGTGATCGCCTCGAAGGCGGCGTCCGCGGCCAGCATTCCGGTCTTGATCGCCGCGTGGCTGCCCTTGATGCGCGATGCGTTGAGGAAGCCGGCGTCGCAACCGATCAGGCAACCGCCCGCGAAGCTGAACTTCGGCAGCGAATTGATCCCGCCGGCGGTGATCGAGCGCGCACCGTACGACAGCCGCTTGCCGCCTTCGAGCACGGAACGAATTGCCGGATGCGTCTTGTAACGTTGGAACTCCTCGTACGGCGACAGGTACGGATTGCCGTAATTCAGACCGACGACGTATCCGATGGCGATCTTGTTGTCGCGCCAGTGATAGAGGAACGAGCCGCCGTAGGTGTCGTTCTCCAGCGGCCAGCCGGCGGTGTGGATGACGAGCCCCGGCTCGAACTTCGAGGGCTCGATCTCCCACAGCTCCTTGATGCCGATCGCGTAGCTCTGCGGGTCGCGCCCCTCGTCGAGCCGATAGCGCGAAATCAGCTGGCGCCCCAGGTGGCCGCGCGATCCCTCGGCGAAGAACGTGTACTTGCCGTGCAGCTCCATGCCGGGCTGGAAGTTCGCCGTCGGCTCGCCGTCGCGTCCCACGCCCATGTTGCCGGTGGCGATGCCCTTCACCGCGCCCTGCTCGTCGTAGAGGATCTCGGCAGCGGCGAATCCGGGGTAGACCTCGATGCCCAGCGCCTCGGCCTGCGCGCCGAGCCAGCGGACGAACTCGCCCAGGCTCACGACGTAGTTGCCGTGGTTGCGGAAGCACTCGGGAAGCATCCAGTTCGGAACGCGCCGCGTGCCCTTCTCCGAAAGGAACAGGAAGCGGTCTTCCCGCACCTCGGTGCCCAGCGGCGCGCCGCGCTCGCGCCAGTCGGGGAACAGCTCGCCCAGCGCGCGCGGGTCCATTACGGCGCCCGAAAGGATGTGCGCGCCGACCTCGGAGCCTTTCTCGACGACGCAGACGCCGAGCTCGGTTCCCCGCTCGGCGGCGAGCTGCTTGAGCCGGATCGCGGCGGACAGCCCTGCGGGCCCCGCGCCGACGATCACGACGTCGAACTCCATCGACTCGCGCTCGATTTCCATCTTGATGTGCTCTCCGTGTGCGTCCGACGATCTGTCCCGCCGGGTTTCGCAGCGGATTGTCCCGGAAAGCGTCGGGCGCACGCAAACGGAGCACTCCCGAGGCGCCGACCCGATCGGCTACCATTCCTCGCACGCGCAGGCGCCGTCCCGCGCCGTCGCAGCGGCCGGCCCCGCGCCCGCGCCGGAACCGAGGAGAAGCGTTCGTGCCTACCCGATTCGATCTCGACGGAAAGACCGCGCTCGTGACCGGCGCCTCGAGCGGGCTGGGCGCGCGCTTCGCGCGCGTGCTCGCCGACAACGGTGCGCAGGTCGTGCTCGCGTCGCGGCGCGTCGAGCGCCTGAAGGAGCTGCGCGCGGAGATCGAGTCGGCCGGCGGGAGCGCGCACGTGGTCGCGCTCGACGTCACCGACGTGCAGGGGATCGGCGATGCCGTCGAGCAGGCCGAGGCGCAGGCCGGGCCGATCGACATCCTGGTGAACAACTCGGGCGTGAGCACGACGCAGCGGCTGGTCGACGTCACGCCGGAAGACTACGACTTCATTTTCGACACCAATACGCGCGGTGCCTTCTTCGTCGCGCAGCAGGTCGCGCGCCGGATGATCGCGCGCGCCAGGCAGGACCCGCAGCGCGGTGCGCGCATCGTCAACGTCGCGTCGATGGCGGCGCTGCGCGTGCTCGCGCAGATCGGCGTCTACTGCATGAGCAAGGCGGCGGTCGTCCAGATGACGAAGGCGATGGCGCTCGAGTGGGGGCGCTACGGCATCAACGTCAACGCGATCTGCCCCGGCTACATCGAGACCGAGATCAACGCGGAGCACTGGAAGACCGAAGCCGGGCAGAAGCTCATCCGGATGCTGCCGCGGCGCCGGGTCGGCCGGCCCGAAGACCTCGACGGCCTGCTCGTGCTGCTCGCCTCCGACCGCTCCGGCTTCGTCAACGGGGCGGTGATCGCCGCCGACGACGGATTCGGCGTATGAGCGTCGCGCCTGCGTCGGCCGGCCGGCGCGCGGCCGATGCCTTCGATCCCGACGAGGCCGCGCGCATCGCGCGCAGCTTCGAGCTGCGCACGCCGCCCGTCTCCTTCTGCGACGATCCCTATCCGTACTACGCGGCGCTGCGCACCTACGACCCGGTGCGCACGATGGGCGACGGCAGCGTCTTCCTCAGTCGCTACGAGGACGTCTCGATCGTCTACCGCAGCGGCGCCGCCAGCTCGGACAAGAAGGTCGAGTTCGCGCCGAAGTTCGGCGACTCCCCGCTGTACGAGCACCACACGACGAGCCTCGTCTTCAGCGACCCGCCGCTGCACACGCGCGTGCGCCGCCTGATGCTCGGCGCGCTGAGCCAGCGCGCGGTCTCGCGCATGCAGGCCGGCGTCGTGCAACTCGTCGACGGGCTGCTCGATGCGATGCAGCGCAGGGAGCGGGTCGACCTCATCGACGACTTCGCGGCGGCGATCCCGATCGAGGTGATCGGCAACCTGCTCGCGGTGCCGCGCGAAGCGCGCGGGCCGCTGCGCGGCTGGTCGCTCGCCATCCTGGGCGCGCTCGAACCGGCGCCCACGGCCCGGATGCTCGAGGACGGCAACCGCTCGGTGCGCGAGTTCTCGTCGTTCCTCGACGCGCTGATCGAAGAGCGGCGCGCGAACCCGCTGGACGTGAACGAGGACGTGCTCACCCGGCTGATCGCCGGCGAAGGCGACGGCGAGCGCCTCACGCACCGTGAACTCGTGCACAACTGCATCTTCCTGCTCAACGCCGGGCACGAGACGACGACGAACCTGATCGGCAACGGACTCGATACGCTGCTGCGCCTTCCCGGGCAGATGCAGCGGCTGCGCGAGGATCCGTCGCTGGTGAACGGCGCGATCGAGGAGATGCTGCGCTACGAGAGCCCGTTGCAGCTGAACAATCGCCGCCTGCGCGACGACGTCGAGCTGTCCGACCGCCGGCTCGCCGCGGGCAGCTTCGTCACGCTGGGCATCGGTGCGGCCAACCGCGATCCCGCGCAGTTCCCCGATCCCGACCGCTTCGACGTGGCGCGCAGGCCGAACCGGCACTTCGCCTTCGGCCACGGCGATCACGCGTGCGCGGGCATGAGCGTCGCCCGGCTCGAAGGGCGGATCGCCATCGCGCGCCTGCTCGCGCGCTTCGCGCACATCGAGCGCGACGGCGAGCCCCTGCGCGACCGGCGCATCCGTTTCCGCGGATTCCGCCATCTGCCGGCGCGGGTGTACGCGGCGTGACGGGCGCCGTCGCGAGCGAGGGGCAGCCGGTGGGCGAGCGCATCTTCGTATACGAAGTCGAGATTCCGATCCGATGGGGCGACATGGACGCGCTCGGCCATGTCAACAACACCGTCTATTTCCGCTACATGGAGCAGGTGCGGATCAGCTGGTTCGACTCGCTCGGATTCACCTTGCAGCGGCGCGGGCAGGGGCCGCTGATCGTCAACGCGAGCTGCACGTTCCTGCGCGAGCTGCACTATCCCGGCAGCGTGATCTGCCGGCAGTACGTCGGTGCGATCGGGCGATCGAGCGTCCAGACGTACATCGACATGCTGCGCAGCGACGAGCGCGACGTCGTCCACGCGAGCGGGGCGGCCAAGGTGGTCTGGGTCGACTACACGACGAGGAAGTCCGCGCCGCTGTCCGACGAGGCGCGCGCCGCGATGACGCGTCCGTTCGTGCGCTGAGCGCCCCGCTCGAGCGCGCTCAGGCGATCGCGGACACGTCCACCGGGCAGCCCGTCTTCGCGGCGAGTTCGTCGACGGTCACGCCCGGCGCGAGCTCGACGAGCTTCAGCCCGTCGTCGCCGACCTGCAACACGCCGAGGTCGGTGATGATCAGGTCGACCACGCCCACTCCGGTGAGCGGCAGCGTGCATTCCGGCAGGATCTTGTGCTCCTCGCTGCCGTCCTTCTTCTTCGCCGTGTGCTCCATCAGCACGATGACGCGTCCGACCCCGGCGACGAGGTCCATGGCGCCGCCCATCCCCTTGACCATCTTGCCGGGGATCATCCAGTTGGCGAGGTCGCCGCGCTCGCTCACCTGCATCGCGCCGAGGATCGCGAGGTCGATCTTCCCGCCGCGGATCATCGCGAAGGAATCGGCCGACGAGAAGATCGACGAACCGGGCAGCGTCGTGACCGTCTGCTTGCCCGCGTTGATCATGTCGGCGTCGACCTCGTCCTCGGTGGGAAAGGGGCCGATGCCGAGCAAGCCGTTCTCCGACTGCAGCCACACTTCCATGCTCTCGGGGACGTGATTGGCGACGAGCGTCGGCAGTCCGATCCCGAGGTTCACGTAGAACCCGTCGCGCAGTTCCTGCGCGGCGCGTGCCGCCATCTGGTCGCGGTTCCAGGCCATGTGCGTTTCTCCGTTTGCCGAAGAGCGTTCAGCGCGCGCGCGTGGTGCGCTGCTCGATGCGCTTCTCGGGCGTCGGGTTGTGGACGATGCGATGCACGTAGATGCCGGGCAGGTGCACGTGATCGGGATCGATCTCGCCGGTGGGGACGATGACCTCGGCCTCGGCGATGGTGACGCGCCCGGCCATCGCGACGTTCGGGTTGAAGTTGCGCGCCGTGCGGCGGAACACGAGGTTGCCCGCGCGGTCGGCCATCCAGGCTTTCACCAGCGACACGTCGGGAACGAGCGAACGTTCCATCACGTACGTGTGCCCGTCGAACTCGCGCGTTTCCTTGCCTTCGGCGACGATCGTGCCGACGCCCGTGCGCGTGAAGAACGCGGGGATGCCCGCGCCGCCCGCGCGCAGCTTCTCGGCGAGCGTCCCCTGGGGGGTGAACTCGAGCTCGAGTTCGCCCGCCAGGTACTGTCGCTCGAACTCCTTGTTCTCTCCGACGTACGACGCGATCATCTTGCGGACCTGGCGCGTCGTGAGCAGCTGCCCGAGTCCGAATCCGTCGACGCCCGCGTTGTTCGAGACGCAGGTGAGGTCGCGCACGCCCGAATCGCGCAGCGCCGCGATCAGCGCCTCCGGAATGCCGCACAGCCCGAAGCCGCCGACCGCGATCATCTGTCCGTCGGCGACGACGCCCTTGAGCGCCTGCGCCGCGTTCGGGTAGACCTTGCTCATCGATTTCCTCGTGTGGAGACGCCCGGGTCGGCACGGATTATATGCGGCCGCTACAATCGGAGAGGCTTCGCCCCTTCGCACGATGACGCATCGCACAGCCGGGCACGCCGCGGGCACGCCGCGCGCGCGGCCGCAATCGGGTTCCGCCTTGTCTTCGCATTCGCATTCCCATTCCCGTCCCCACCACGCGCATTCGCACGCGCACATCGGCGGGCACGCGCACGGGCACGCGCACGGGGGCGGTACCGGTTCGTCGCGCGCGCTCGGATGGTCGCTGGCGATCGTGCTCGTCTTCGCCCTGATCGAGGTGGGTGTCGGGATCGTCAGCGGCTCGCTCGCGC
The DNA here is from genome assembly GCA_044507525.1 of Burkholderiales bacterium. Classification (GTDB taxonomy): domain Bacteria; phylum Pseudomonadota; class Gammaproteobacteria; order Burkholderiales; family Burkholderiaceae_E; genus Zeimonas. The sequence continues at coordinate 25,225 of JBIQJM010000005.1, read as the reverse complement.
TGGTCTCCGACGGCGTGCACATGCTCACCGACGCGGCCGCGCTCGGCATCGCCTGGGGCGCGAAGCGCTTCGCGCGCCGCGAAGCCGGGCCGCAGATGAGTTTCGGCTACGGACGCGTGGAGACGCTCGCCGCGCTGCTGAACGGCATCTTCTACGTCGGCGTCCTCGCCTTCCTCGTCTTCGAGGCGATCGGCCGGCTGAGCGACACCCCGCCGATCGACGTGCGCCTGGCGCTGCCGGTCGCCGTCGCCGGACTGCTGGTGAACGCCGGCGTATGGCGGCTGCTGCACGGCGAGCGGCACGAACTGAACACGCGCGCGGCGCTGCTGCACGTGATCGGCGATTTCGCCGGTTCGCTGATCGCGATCGTCGCGCTCGGCACCGTCTGGTACACCGGGTGGACGACGATCGACCCGATCCTCACGCTGGCGATCTGCGTGCTGCTGCTGGTGGCGACCGTGCGCCTGCTGCGCGACAGCGGCCGGGTCCTGATGAACGCCGTCCCCGAGGGCGTCGACGTCGGCGGGGTCGAAGCCTCGCTGCGCGAGACGCCCGGCGTGAGCTGGGTGCGCGACCTGCACCTGTGGTCGCTCGGCGACGGCAGCCCGGCCCTGTCGGCACACGTGGCGATCGGCGAGATGGCCGACTGGCCGGCGATCCTGGCGCAGATCCGCGCCACGATGGACGAGCGTCACGGCATCCGCCACCTGACGCTGCAGCCGGAAACGACGCAGGAGGAGGAGATGCTGCTGCGCCAGGAAGCCCACTGCCGCCGACGCGCCTGAAGAGCGGGACGCGGCCTCGGTCCGCGGCTCCTTCGCTTGTATAATCGCGCTTTCCGGCCGAGCCTCATGACCAAATTCGTATTCGTCACCGGCGGCGTCGTCTCATCGCTCGGCAAGGGCATCGCCGCAGCCTCCATCGGCGCGCTGCTCGAGTCCCGCGGCCTGCGCGTCACGCTGCTCAAGCTCGATCCCTACATCAACGTCGACCCCGGAACGATGAGCCCGTTCCAGCACGGGGAGGTGTTCGTCACCGAAGACGGCGCGGAAACCGATCTCGACCTCGGGCACTACGAACGCTTCGTGTCGGCGCGCATGCGCCGCACGAACAACTTCACCACCGGCCAGATCTACGATTCGGTGATCCGCAAGGAGCGCCGCGGCGAGTATCTCGGGCGCACCGTGCAGGTCATCCCGCACATCACCAACGAGATCCAGGCCTTCATCGAGCGCGGCGCGCACGTGGGCGCGCCCGATTCCCCGCAGGTCGCGATCGTCGAGATCGGCGGCACGGTGGGCGACATCGAGTCGCTGCCCTTCCTCGAGGCGGTGCGCCAGATGAGCCTGAAGCTCGGCCGCGGCAACGCCTGCTTCGTGCACCTCACGCTGGTTCCGTTCATCCCCTCGGCGGGCGAGCTGAAGACGAAGCCCACGCAGCACTCGGTGCAGAAGCTGCGCGAGATCGGGATCCAGGCCGACATGCTGATGTGCCGGGCAGACCGGCGCATTCCCGACGAGGAGCGCGCGAAGATCTCGCTGTTCTCCAACGTGCAGCTCGATTCGGTCATCTCGGTGCAGGACGCCGACTCGATCTACAAGATCCCGCGCATGCTGCACGAGCAGGGCGTCGACCGCACGATCTGCGAGATCCTGCGGCTCGACACGCGCCCGGCCGACCTCGGCGTCTGGGATCGCCTCGTGCACCGGCTCGAGCACCCGAAGCGCGAGGTGCGCATCGCGATGGTCGGCAAGTACGTCGACCTCACCGAGTCCTACAAGTCGCTGAGCGAAGCGCTCGTGCACGCCGGCATCCACACCGAAAGCCGGATGTCGATCGACTACATCGACTCCGAGCGCATCGAAGCCGAAGGGACGTCGATGCTCGAGGGCTTCGACGCGATCCTCGTGCCGGGCGGCTTCGGCCGACGCGGCGTCGAGGGCAAGATCCAGGCGATCCGCTTCGCGCGCGAGAACGGCGTGCCGTACCTCGGCATCTGCCTGGGCATGCAGCTCGCGGTCATCGAGTTCGCGCGCCACGTCTGCGGCCTCACGGGGGCGAACAGCACCGAGTTCGATCCCGACACGCCGCATCCGGTCGTCGGGCTGATCACCGAGTGGCACGATCGGGAAGGCCGCATCGAGAAGCGCGACCTGCGCTCCGATCTCGGCGGGACGATGCGCCTGGGCGCGCAGCGCTGCCCGATCGTCCCCGGCACGCTCGCCGCGTCGGCCTATGGCGACTCGGTCAACGAGCGGCACCGCCACCGCTACGAGGTCAACAACGGCTACGTCGACCGGCTGCAGGATGCCGGGCTCGTCATTTCGGCGCGTACGCCTGCCGAGGCGCTCACCGAGATCGTCGAGCTGCCGTCCAGCGGTCCGCTCGCCCATCCGTGGTTCGTCGGCGTGCAGTTCCACCCCGAGTTCACGTCGACGCCGCGCGACGGCCACCCGCTGTTCCGCGCCTACGTCGAGGCGGCGGTCGAGCGCGCGCGGCAGCGTCGCGTGGGCGACGAGCCGGCCGTGATGCGTCTCGCATGAGCGGAACCCGAGCGATGCGCCTGTGCGGATTCGAAGCGGGCCTCGATCGGCCGCTGTTCCTGATCGCCGGACCGTGCGCGATCGAATCGCGACAGCTCGCGCTCGACACCGCCGGGCGGCTGAAGGAGATCACCTCGGCGCTCGGCGTGCCGTTCATCTACAAGTCGTCCTTCGACAAGGCGAACCGCAGCTCCGGCGCTTCGTTCCGCGGTCCGGGGATGGACGAGGGGCTGAAGATCCTCGACGACGTGCGCCGCAGCATCGGCGTCCCGGTGCTCACCGACGTGCACGAGATCGACCAGATCGCCCCGGTGGCGGCGGTCGTCGACGTGCTGCAGACGCCGGCGTTCCTCGTTCGCCAGACCGACTTCATCCGCGCGGTCGCCTCGGCCGGGCGGCCGGTGAACATCAAGAAGGGGCAGTTCCTCGCGCCGCACGACATGAAGAACGTCGTCGACAAGGCGCGTGCCGCGGCGATCGAGGCGGGCGGCGACGGCGAGAACATCCTCGTCTGCGAGCGCGGCGCCTCGTTCGGCTACAACAACCTCGTCTCCGACATGCGCTCGCTCGCGATCCTGCGCGAGACGGGCTGCCCGGTCGTCTTCGACGCCACGCACTCGGTGCAGCTGCCCGGGGGGCAGGGCAGCTCCTCGGGCGGACAGCGCGAGTTCGTCCCCGTGCTCGCGCGAGCGGCGATCGCCGCCGGCGTCTCCGGCCTGTTCATGGAGACGCACCCCGATCCCGCGCGGGCGCTGTCCGACGGTCCGAACGCCTGGCCGCTGCAACGGATGGCGGAACTGCTCGCCACGCTGCAGGCGCTCGACGCATTGGTGAAGCGCACCGGTTTTCCAGAACAGACGCTCCAGCCCGCCGGCTGAGCGCATCCCACCAGGAGGAGTTTCGATGCCCGCCTACGTGATCGCGGACGTGAAGGTGAGCGACCCCGAGCGGTACAAGGAGTACATGGCGCTTTCGCCCGCAGCGATCGAAGCGGCCGGCGGCCGCTTTCTCGTTCGTGGCGGCGCCCACGAGGTGCTCGAAGGGAACTGGCAACCGGCGCGCATCGTGCTCGCCGAGTTCCCCGACCTGCAGTCGGCGCGCGCGTTCTACGACTCCGCGCGCTACGTCGAGGCGCGGAGCAAACGTGCCGGGGCCACCGAGCACTTCAACATGGTCGTGGTACAGGGGGTCGAGCCGAAATGAGCGCGATCGTCGACATCATCGGGCGCGAGATCCTCGATTCGCGCGGCAACCCCACGGTCGAGTGCGACGTGCTGCTCGAGACGGGCGTGATGGGACGCGCGGCGGTTCCGTCGGGCGCGTCCACCGGCTCGCGCGAGGCGATCGAGTTGCGCGACGCGGATGCCGCGCGCTATCTCGGCAAGGGGGTGCTGAAGGCGGTCGAACACATCAACACCGAGATCTCCGAATCGATCATGGGGCTCGACGCCACCGAGCAGGCGTACATCGACCGCACGCTGATCGAGCTGGACGGCACCGAGAACAAGTCGAGGCTGGGCGCCAACGCGATGCTCGCCGTGTCGATGGCGGTGGCCAAGGCCGCGGCCGACGATTCCGGCTTGCCGCTGTATCGCTATTTCGGCGGCTCGGGCGCGATGGCGCTGCCGGTGCCGATGATGAACGTCATCAACGGCGGCGCGCACGCGAACAACAACCTCGACCTGCAGGAGTTCATGATCGTCCCGCTCGGCGCGCCGACGCTGCGCGAGGCGCTGCGCTACGGGGCCGAGGTCTTCCATTCGCTGAAGAAGCTCCTGCACGACCGCGCGATGTCCACGGCGGTGGGTGACGAAGGCGGCTTCGCGCCGAGCGTGAAGAACCACGAGGCGGCGATCCAGCTCGTGCTCGAGGCGATCGAGGCGGCCGGCTACGAGCCGGGCAGGCAGGTGGCGCTCGCGCTCGACTGCGCGGCCTCCGAATTCTTTCGCGACGGGCGCTACCACCTGGCCGGCGAAGGCCTCACGCTGAGCGCGAACGATTTCGCCAACCTGCTGTCCACCTGGTGCGACCGCTACCCGATCGTCTCGATCGAGGACGGCATGGCCGAGGACGACTGGGAGGGGTGGAAGCTGCTCACCGACGTGCTCGGCGATCGCGTGCAGCTGGTCGGCGACGATCTCTTCGTCACCAACACGAAGCTCCTGCAGCGCGGCATCGACGAGGGCATCGCCAACTCGATCCTGGTGAAGATCAACCAGATCGGCACGCTCACCGAGACCTTCTCGGCGATCGAGCTGGCCAAGCGCTACAACTACACGGCGGTGATCTCGCACCGCTCGGGCGAGACCGAGGACACCACGATTGCCGACATCGCGGTGGCGACGAACGCGCTGCAGATCAAGACCGGTTCGATGAGCCGCACCGACCGCGTCGCGAAATACAACCAGTTGCTGCGCATCGAGGAAGACCTCGGCGACGTCGCGACCTATCCCGGCCGCTCGGCGTTCTACAATCTGCGCTGACGCGCGGCGGTCGCGCGTCTCGTCGGCGCGTGCCTGCCCGCGCCGGCGGCGTTTCGCGAGGTATCGCCCCCGGTGCGCACGCTCGGCATCGTTCTCGCCTGCCTGCTCGCGCTGATCCAGTACCCGCTCTGGCTCGGCAAGGGCGGCTGGCTGCGCGTCTGGGAGCTCGACCGGCAGCTCCAGGCGCAGCAGGCGCTGAACGCGCGCATCGCGTCGCGCAACGACGCGCTCGAGGCCGAGGTGGCCGACCTGCGCGCGGGCAAGCAGGCGCTCGAGGAACGGGCGCGATACGACCTCGGCATGGTCAAGCCGGGCGAGCTGTTCGTGCAGATCAACGAGGCGCCGGCGAACCGGCCGGCGGCCGACGATCGCGTGCGGGCGGTCGCGATGGAGGGCGGCGAGACCGGTACGCGGCGCTGACCATCACGGGCAGCGATGGGGCAGCCGATACCGGCAGTTCGAAGCCCAAGGGCCGAGGCGGCGGTCGGCTGCGCAACCCGTCCTCGCGTAGCGACGTCCCTTCGGGGCTTGCACCTCCTCCGAACGAGCGTCAGGCGCGCTCGATGCGCTGCAGCGATGCGCGAAACAGCTTCGCGCGCGCGACGTAGCGGGCGGCCGCATCGCGCAGCGCCGCCGCCTGCTCGTCGTCGAGCGTGCGCACGACGCGCCCCGGCGAGCCGAGCACGACGCTGCGCGGCGGGATCTCCTTGCCTTCGGCGATGAGCGCGCCGGCGCCGATCAGGCACTCGGCGCCGATGCGCGCGCCGTTGAGCACGATCGCCTGGATGCCGACGAGCGAGCCGTCGCCGATCGTGCAGCCGTGCAGCATCGCCTGGTGCCCGATCGTGACGGCGCGGCCGATCTCGAGCGGATACCCGGGATCGGTGTGCAGCACGCAGCTCTCCTGCACGTTGCTGCCGACGCCGATGCGGATCGGCTCGTTGTCGCCGCGCATCGTCACGTGGAACCAGACGCTGGCGTCGCGTTCGAGCACGATCGAGCCGATCAGGTCGGCCGAGTCGGCCACCCAGGCATCGGGGTGGATCTCGGGAACGCGATCGGCGAGCCGATAGATCGTCATCGTTCTACTCCTCTTGGGTTATGGCGAGTCTACCGGCGGCGCGTTCCATTGACCGTCGTTTGCGATCGGCATAGATTGGTCGCGGCCTGTCGTCGAACGGAGGCGACCGATGATCAAGTTCTCCGTCCTCGGGTTCCTCGGGCAGAAGTCGTCGCACGCTCGCGCGTTCTGCCTCGGTGCACTGGCGGCAGCCACGTGTGCCGTTCCGGTCTCGGCGCAGCAGATCCCCACCTCGCCCGACCAGGTCGCTCGTCCCGGAGGCACGATCCCGGGTGCGCCGAAGCTCGCGCTCGTCAAGGTCGCCGACGGATTCAACGATCCGGTCGGAGTGACCGCGGCCAACGACGGTTCCGGCCGGATCTTCGTCGTCGAGCGCGTCGGCCGCGTGCGGCTCGTGAAGGACGGCAAGGTCAATCCCGAACCTTTCCTCGACCTCACGAACTTCAATCCGCTCGGTTCGGACGTCCAGACGGGATTCGTCGAGCAGGGACTCTGGTCGATCGCGCTCCATCCGAAGTTCAAGGAGAACGGCCACGTCTTCGTGCATTACGCGTCGCTGCCGTTCAACGGTGCTTCGATGGTCGTGCGCTTCACCGTCGACCCGTCGAGCCCCGACCGCATCACGAAGGAGCAACTGCTCAAGTCGGCCAAGGTGCTGATGAACATTCCGCAGCCGTACTACAACCACTACGGCGGCATGATCGCCTTCGGTCCGGACGGCATGCTCTACATCGGCAAGGGCGACGGCGGCTGGGAAGGCGATCCGCTGAACGCGGGGCAGGACCTCACCGTGCTGTGGGCCAAGATCCTGCGGATCGACGTCGACACGCCCGACGAGAAGCCGTACGCGATCCCGAAGGACAACCCGCTCGCCCGTGCAGACGTGCCGCAGCTGATGTCGTTGTTCGGCATCACGGAGGAGGGATTCGCGGCGAACCAGATCAAGTCGCGGCCGGAGACCTGGGCCTACGGGCTGCGCAATCCGTACTCGTTCCACTTCGATCGGAACTCGGGCGACCTCTTCATCGCCGACGTCGGCCAGAACCACTGGGAGGAGATCGACTGGCAACCGGCGTCCTCGAAGGGCGGCGAGAACTACGGGTGGAAATTCAACCAGGCATCGCACTGTCATCCCCTCACCGGCAAGGACGACCAGTGCCCGATCGTCGGCGTGCTGCCGGTGGCCGAGTATCCGCACCAGGAACCGTATCCGGGTGCCGAGAAGCTCAAGAGCGGCTGGGGTTGCTCGGCGCAGGGGCTCGGAGTGGCGAACTACGCGGGCATGACGAAGGCCTACCTGGTCGGCGACTGGTGTTCCGGGCGCCTGTTCGGCGTCGCCTGGGACGCGCAGGCGTCGAAGTGGTCGATGCAGGAGCTGCTGCAGACGACGCTGCAGTTCACCGCGGGCAACGTCGACGCCGACGGAACCATCCTCGCGTTGAACTGCGTGTGCTTCTACACCGACGACAAGGGACCGACGGCGAATCCGACCGGTGCGCTGTGGCGGATCGTGCCGGCCGACCAGGTGCCGGCGGGAGCCGAGGTTGCGCGCACGCGTCCGCCCACCTGATCGAGCGAGCTCCGGCCGAGTGCGGCGCAACGGCGAGGCCGCGGCCTTCGTCGCCGCCGCTTTCGCCCTGCTGTGCGCGACCGGCGCGGTTCGTGCGGACGAGCCGGTGTTCCTGCATCCCTTCGACGGCCAGCCGATCGACGTGCCGGAGGCCACGACGAAGACGCCGGCGCTCGAGCAGTTCAAGCAGACCGGCGTGAACGCGTATCGGAAGGACGCTTCCGCGATCGCGCAGGGCAAGGCGCTGTACGAGCAGTGGTGCCAGGTCTGCCACGATGCGGACGGTTCGGGAAAGATGTGCCCGGCGCTGATCGGCAGCGACCACGTCTATCCGCAGACATCGACCGACCCCGGGATGTTCGCCATCCTCTATGCCGGTGCGTCGGGAGCGATGCAGTCCTTCGCCGACCGCATCTCGCAGGACGACATGCTGCGGATCATCGCCTACGTGCGCACGCTCGGGCGATGAGCGCCCGGGCGACGCGCGCGCAGCGAAGCATGAGCCGCGGTCGTCGCGCCCGATCCTTGCCGCGCGCCGGGGGCGCGGGCGCCGCGGCCGTACTGCTCTGTGCGATCGCCGCCTTCCCCGTGCGCGCGCAGCCGGCGCAGCCGCGGGCCGACGACGACGCCGGCCGCCTGGAAGACGTCGTCGTCACTGCGTATCGCGTGCCGACCCTGCAGCGGGAGGCGGTCGACAGCGTCTCGGTCGTCGCGCGCGAGGAGATCGAGCGCCACGGCCACGTGCACGGCATCGACCCGTTCCGCCAGGTGCCGGGGCTCCAGGTCGACCAGCTCGGCGGGCCGGGCGGGATCAGCCTGCCGTACCTGCGCGGCAGCGATCCGAACCATGTGCTCGTCCTCATCGACGGCGTGCGCGTGAACGATCCGACGAACTCGAGGGGCGGCGCCTTCGATCTGTCGGGCCTGGATCCGAACCAGATCGAGCGCGTCGAGGTGCTGCGCGGCGCTGCCTCCTCGGTCTATGGTGCCGACGCGATGGGAGGCGTGATCAACGTCGTCACGCGTTCGGCGAAGACGCAGGAGCCGAGCGGCGAGACGGCAATCGGTGTCGGGGGGCACGACTATCGCAACCTGCATGCACGCGCATCGGGAGGCTACGGGGTCGCGCGGTTCTCGCTGGCTGCCTCGCGCCTGCGCGACGGCCGCGCGTCGATCGGCGGCGAGCTCGACCGCAGGGTGATCAACGCGTCCGCGCGCTTCGCGCTCGGCGAATCGGCCGGCGTCGACGTCGACCTGCGGCACGGCGAGCGCGACGGCACGAGCTTTCCCGACGACAGCGGCGGCCTGCGCCTGGCGGTGCTGCGGCAGCTCGAACGCAGGAAGGCGAGCGACACCAGCTGGAGCGTGCGTGCATGGCGCGATTTCGGCGAACGCGCCACGCTGAACGCGGCGTTGACCCGCTACCGGCGCAGCGAGGACGTCGATTCGCCGGGTGTCGCCCCGGGGGTGCGCAGCCCGATCGGGCTGCCTGCCGCCGTCTCACGGGCCGACTTCGAGCGCGACGCGGCGCTGGCGAATCTCACTTTCCATTTTCCCGGGGGCAGCGAACTGGCGGCGGGCCTCGAGTACCAGCGCGAGCACGGCACCGACCAGATCCTGTACACGCTGTTCGGCATCCCGATTCCCGCCGATTTCGACCTGCGGCGCAGCACGCGTTCCGGTTTCGCCGAGTTCAAGTGGCTGGCGAGCCCCAACTGGCTCGTGCGGACCGGCATCCGTCACGACCGCGTCGACGGCATCGGGTCGAACAACAGCCCGAGCGCCGGCGTGCGCTACGCCGTTCGCGCCACCGGAGGCTCGATCCGCGCGAACTACTCGGAAGGCTTCAAGCCGCCGAGCTTCTTCGCGCTCGGCCTGCCGCCGGTGCTCAGCGGCAATCCCGACCTGCGCGCCGAGCACAGCAAGGGCGCGTCGCTCGGTTACCAGCAGCCTTTCGCCGACGGCGCCGGCGACGCCGCGGTCACGCTGTTCCGCACCCGCTACACCGACCTGGTCACCTTCGACAACGCGACCAACCAGCTGGTGAACGCCAATACCGTGAACGTGCGCGGTGTCGAGCTCGAGCTGCGCTGGAAGGCGGGCGAAGCGCTCTCGATGCGCGCGCATTTCACCCGCCTGCTGACGCGTGTCGTCGACAGCGACGAGCCGCTGCGCCAGCGGCCGGGCCGGCGCGCGGGCCTGCAGCTTTCGTGGCGCATCGACGATCGCTGGTCGTTCGGCTGGAGCACCGAATACGCGGCCGACATCTTCGACTCGTCGATCCCGACCGGGAACCTCTCGCTGCCCAGCTACCTGCGGAGCGACGCCGCGGTCGTCTATCGCGCGAGCGACCGGCTGCGCGCGGCGATCGCGGTCGACAACGTCTTCGACCGGGACAACGAGTGGTACGTCGGCTTCCTCGCCCCCGGGCGACGACTGCGCGTCGACGTCACGGCGACGTTCTGAGCGACAGCTCGATCACCGGCGGCGGCACGTCGTTGCCCAGCGCGCGCCGCACCAGCCAGCGCAGGTACCCCGACACGTCCAGCCCCTCGCGGCTGCCGACGTTGCGCGGCTCGATCGGCAGCACGCCCGGGTTTCCGATGCGGGCGAGGGCGAAAGAGAACGAGTAGTACGGGTGCTGCCCCATGCGAAGGTCGGTCATCACGACGAGATCGTCCTCCCGGGCGACCCGGAAGAACCCGCGCGTGAACTGCGTCAGGCGCCGGGTTTCGTCGAGGTGGGCGATCGAACGGTACAGCGCCGGATCGCGGGGATGCCGGACGAAGCGCATCGTCGCATCGCCGTCGAGCAGCGATCGAAAGCCTTCCTCGAAATGGTCGTCGTGCAGGACGACGACGCGCCACAGCAGCGTATTGAACGGCGTGGGCGTGACGAGCACGCGCGCGGCCGGCGGCGGCGCGCCGTCGCGGGCCTCGAGGCGGGCGTCGACGACCCCGCGCACGTGCTGCTGGGCCGCGAAGCCGAAGGCGAGGTAGAGCGTGGAGACGAGGAGTCCGGCCGCGTTCCAGCGCCGTCCGCGCGCGTCGCGCATCGCGAGCGCCGCCACGACGCCGACGAGCAGCGGTACCGTGTATGCCGGATCGATGATGAAGATGCTGCCCACGCCGAAGGGACGGTCGTCGAAAGGCAATGCCAGCCGCGTGCCGTAGACCGTCATCGCGTCGAGCAGCGCGTGCGTGACCAGCACGAGCCAGATCGCCGCGCACCACCTCGCCCAGCGGGTGCGCTCGCCGGCGAGCGAGGCGACGGCGACGCCGATCGGCACCGCCGCGAGCGTCTGCCAGAACGGTGCGTGCGACGGACCGCGATGCAGCGTGACGTTGGCGACGACGTTTCCGTGGTCGATGAACGCGTCGAGATCGGGCAGCGTGCCGCACACGGCGCCCCAGGCGGCGGCCTTCCACACCGGCGTGCCGCTGCCCGTGGACGCGATGCAGACGGCGGCCCCCAGGACGGCCTGCGTGAGCGAGTCCAAGCCGCGTGGCTGCCGGCTACGCCGGCCGGCCCGCGTGCCCGCCCTGCGTGCGCTGGCGCTCGCGCTCGCGCAGCACGGCGCGCTGCACCTTGCCTGTCGTCGTCATCGGCAGTTCCTCGACGAACTCGATCTCCTTCGGGTACTCGTAGGGTGCCAGCTTGCCTCGCACGTGCAGCTGCAGCTCCTCGACCAGCTCGGCGCAGGCACGCCGGCCCGACGTGAGCACGACGTAGGCCTTCACCAGGTTGCCCCGCTCGACGTCGGGCTTCGGGACGACGGCGGCGTTCGCGACCGCCGGATGGCGGATCAGGCAGCTCTCGATTTCACTCGGGCCGATGCGGTAGCCGGCCGCCTTGAACATGTCGTCGGCGCGCCCGCCGTACCAGAGATAACCGTCGGAATCGGCGGCGGCGAGGTCGCCGGTGCGGCACCAGTCGCCGGTGTACTTCGCGCGCGTGGCTTCGTCGTTGCGCCAGTAGCCGAGGAAGATCACCGGGTCGGCGTGTCCGTGCACGTCGCGGCGGTGCACCGCGATCTCGCCGAGCTGCCCCGGCGGCAGCTCGTTGCCGTCGTCGTCGAGGATCGCGATGCGATGGCCCGGGTAGGGTCGCCCGATCGAGCCCGGACGTGCCGGCCAGCGCAACGACGAGTTGCCGACGACGTAGTTCGCTTCGGTCTGGCCGAAGATCTCGTTCACCGTGACGCCGAGCTCGTCGCGGCACCAGTCGAACAGCGTGTCGCCGACCGCCTCGCCGCCGCTCATGATCGCGCGCAGCGAGAGCCGATGCCGCCTGCGCGGTTCGGGCTCGTGCTTCATCAGCATCTTCAGCGCGGTGGGAAACAGGAATGCGTTCGTGACGCGGTGGCGCTCGAGCAGCGCGTAGCTGCGTTGCGGATCGAAGCGTCCCGCCTGCGACACGATCGGTCGGCCGAAATACAGCGTCGGCAGCAGCGCGTCCATCAAGCCGCCGGTCCACGCCCAGTCGGCCGGCGACCAGAAGACGTCGCGCGGCCGGGGAAACCAGTTCTGCGAGGCGACGAAGCCGCTGAGATTGCCGATCAGCGTGCGATGCGCGATCAGGGCGCCCTTGGGCGGCCCGGTGGTGCCGCTCGTGTAGATGAGCACCGCCGGATCGTCGGCCAGGGTGTCGACGGGCTCGAAGCGGTCGCTGGCCGCGGCGAGCAGCGACGTCCAGTCGTGTTCGCCGCTGCCGGGCACCGGGCGCTTCGTCGACCGCGTGTCGTCGACGACGATCAGGTGACGCAGCGCGGAGCCGCGCGCCGCGCGCACCGCTTCCGCCTGCGCCGCGGCGACGATCGCGATCGTCGCTCCGCTGTCCTCCAGCCGATAGCGCAGCGCATCGGGGCCGAACAGGATCGACAACGGCATCGCGACCGCGCCGAGGCCGTGGATGGCCACGTGCGCGACCACCGTCTCCGGTCGTTGCGGCAGCACGATCGCGACGCGGTCGCCGCGACCGGCGCCGAGCGCGCGCAGCGCGTTGGCCAGGCGGTTGCCGTCGCGCCGCAGCCGGCGGTATGCGACGTTCTCGATGCGTCCGTCGCCGTGGTCTACGATGAGCGCCGTGCGGCGTGCGTCGCCCGCCCAGCGCGTGCAGCAGGCGTCGGCGATGTTGAACCGTTCGGGCACGTTCCAGCGAAACTGCGCGTAGAGGACGTCGTGGTCGTCGCGTGCCGCCGTTCGCATGCGTGCCTCCGTATGCTCCTGACCGAGCGGGCGTCGCCCGCAGGAGTCCTCATTGTGCCGAGTTCCTACGCCGTCGGCGTCTATCGCCCGCAACGCGAGAGCCGTTCGATCTTCCACGTCGTGCGCGGCCTGCGCTACCACCTGCGTTGCTGGGACGCGCACGGCGGATCGGCCGACGCGCCGCCGACCGTCTTCCTGCTGCACGGCTGGATGGACGTCTCGGCGTCGTTCCAGTTCGTCGTCGATCGCCTGCCGCGGCACTGGCGCCTGCTCGCGCCCGACTGGCGCGGCTTCGGCTGCACCGAGCGTGCACCGGCCGACACCTACTGGTTTCCCGACTACCTCGGCGATCTCGAGGCGCTGCTGGCCGCGTTCGCGCCGCAGGAGGCGGTCGACCTGGTCGGCCACAGCATGGGCGGCAACCTCGCGCTGCTGTACGCCGGCGTCCGTCCGCAGCGCGTGCGCCGCCTCGTCAATCTCGACGGACTCGGCTTGCCGGCGACGCAGCCGTCGCAGGCGCCCGGGCGCTATGCGAAGTGGCTCGACGCGCTCGCGCGAGGCGCCTCGATGCGCGACTATCCTTCGCGGCAGGCGGTCGTCGAACGGCTCATGCGGAACAACCCGCGGTTGCCTGCCGACCGCGCCGCGTTCCTCGCGCTGCACTGGGCGCGCGAGAAGCCCGACGGACGCTGCGAGCTGCTCGGCGACCCGGCGCATCGCCTGCCGTCGCCGATCCTGTACCGCGTCGACGAGACCCTCGCATGCTGGCGCGAGGTACGCGCCGACGTGCTGTTCGTCACCGCCGGCATCACCGACGAACGAAGCGTCTTCGCGCAGATGCCCGACTACGCGGAGCGGCTGCGCGCGATCCGCTCGCTGCGCAGGGTCACGGTTGCCGATGCCGGGCACATGCTCCACCATGAACGTCCGGACGAAATCGCCCGGTTGATCGAGGAGTTCTTCCGTTGACGCACGGCCTTGCCCGTTCCGTGCCATCGCACATCGACGCCGACCTGCACAGCCATTCCTGCGTCTCCGACGGCACGCTCGCACCCTCCGCGCTCGTGCAGCTCGCGCATCGACGCGGCGTGCACCTGCTCGCACTCACCGACCACGATCATCTCGGCGGTCTCGCCGAGGCACGCAGCGAGGCGCAGCGCCTGGAGCTCGCCTTCGTCTGCGGCGTGGAGATCTCGGTGAGCTGGGGCGACGAAACCGTCCACGTCGTCGGCCTGCGGATCGATCCTTCCGATCGCGCGCTGGACGAAGGCCTCGCCGCCACGCGCGGCGGACGCGACGCACGCGCACGCGCGATGGGCGAGGCGCTCGCCGCGGTGGGCATCGACGGCGCATATGAGGGGGCGCTGCGCCACGTGTCGAACCCGGCGATGGTCGGGCGCACGCACTTCGCGCGCTTCCTGGTCGAGCAGCGTGTCTGCAGCGACGTGCGCGAAGTGTTCCGCCGGTACCTCGTCGAAGGCAAGCCGGGCTTCGTTCCGCATCGCTGGGCGTCGCTCGACGAAGCCGTCGGCTGGATCAACGCCGCCGGCGGGACGGCGGTGCTCGCGCATCCGGCCCGCTATCGTCTCGACGCCGCGGCGCTCGATGCGCTGGTCGACGAGTTCCGGGCGCTCGGCGGCACGGGCATCGAGGTGGTCTGCGCTTCGCACACGCGCGACGACCAGCGCCGATTCGCCTCGATCGCGGCGGCGCGCGGGCTGCTCGCTTCGCGCGGATCCGACTTCCACGGCCCGGGGGAGAACCGCATCGAATTCGGCCAGCTCCCGCCGCTGCCGCCCGGACTCGTCCCCGTCTGGCACGACTGGCCCGAGGCGCGGCAGGCGAGCCTGCGGCAGGCCGCAGCGATCGGCGCATGACGCAGCGGCTCGAGATCCATCCCGCGAATCCGCAGCGTCGCCTGCTCTTTCGCGCCGCCGAGACGCTGCGCGAAGGCGGCCTCGTCGCGATGCCCACCGACGCGTGCTACGCGCTCGCCTGCCGGCTCGGCGATCGCGAAGCGGTCGAGCGGCTGCGTGCGATCCGCGGGCTCGACGAGCGGCACCTGCTCACGCTGATGTGCCGCGATCTCTCCGAGCTGTCCACGTACGCGCGGGTCGACAACTCGCAGTACCGCTTCCTGAAGGAGTGGACGCCGGGTCCCTACACCTTCGTGCTCGACGCCACGCGCGAGGTGCCCCGACGCCTGTGGCATCCGTCGCGCAAGACGATCGGGCTGCGCGTACCCGATTCGCCGATCGCACAGGGCGTGCTCGAGGCGCACGGCGAGCCGCTGCTGTGCTCGAGCCTGATCCTGCCCGGCGAGGACGATCCGCTGCACGAGGCCGACGAAGTGCTCGCGCGCCTCGGCGGCCGCGTGGACCTCGTCATCGACGGCGGCGGGCAGGGCTTCGAGCCCACCACGGTCGTCGATCTCACCGGCGAAGAGCCGGTCGTCGTGCGCGTCGGCAGGGGCGACATCGGCGCGAGGCTGCCGGGGCCGGAGGTCTCCACGCTGCGCGTTCGCTTCTGATCGTCTCCCGGGAAGGCGCCGGGGCCGCTGTACAATCGTCGCCATGGAACTGAGCCTGCCGCAGCTGGTGGCGGTGTACGCGATCCCGGTGATCCTCGCCATCACGCTGCACGAGGCGGCTCATGCGTTCGTCGCCGCGCAACTGGGCGACCGCACGGCGCAGCAGCTCGGACGGATGACGATCAATCCGCTGCGCCACGTCGATCCCGTCGGAACGCTGCTCGTTCCCGCACTGATCCTGCTCGCCAGCAAGGCCTTCGGAGGCGCGTTGCTCTTCGGGTGGGCGAAGCCGGTACCGATCATCCAGTCGAACCTGCGCTCGCCCAGGCGCGACATGGGCATCGTCGCCGCTGCCGGACCGGGCGCGAACATCGTGATGGCGCTCGGCTGGGGGCTGATGATCAAGCTGCTCCTCGTCGGCGGCGTCGACAGCGAGTTCCTCTACCGCATGGCCGTGGCCGGCGTGCTCGTCAATCTGGCGCTGGCGGTGCTCAACCTGGTGCCGATTCCGCCGCTCGATGGCGGGCGGATCGTCGCGAGCCTGCTGCCCGACCGGCTCTCCAATGCTTACTCGCGCATCGAGCCGTGGGGCATCTTCGTGCTGCTCGCGCTGCTCGCCACGGGCGCACTCGGCGGCGTACTGATGCCGCTGATCGACTACGGCGCCGATCTCGTCGCGTCGGTGCTCGCGCTCGATTCCTGACCCGGCGGCGGCGCGCAAGGGCGCGGGCCGCCTGCCGCGCACGCTCCCTTCAGGCCTCCCGCGGCTCGATCGCGTCGGCGTCGTGCACCAGGTGCATGCGCCGCAGCGTCGGAAGCGACTCGAGGAACTCGGCGAGCTCGGCGAAGGGCAGCGGATCGCAGATCAGCGTTCCCTGGACCTGGTCGCAGTCGAGCGCGCGCAGCTCGCGCAGCTCGGCCGCCGTCTCGACGCCTTCGACCATCGCCTGCATCCCGAGCTTCGCGGCCATCGCGGTGATCGCCTGCACGATCGCCGCATTGCCGCGATCCTCCGGCAGGTTCTCGACGAAGGCGCGATCGATCTTCAGTCCGTCGACGGGCAGGTTCTTCAGGTACGACAACGACGCGTAGCCGGTTCCGAAGTTGTCGATGACGACGCGCACGCCGAGGCGTCGCAGCTCGCCGATCAGCATGACGGCGCGGTCGGGGTGCTCGATGAACGCGCTTTCGGTCAGCTCGAGGCGCAGCAGTCGCGGCGGGAAACGACGCTCGAGCATCGATTCGTTGAGCGCCGCGAGAAAGCCGTCCTCGGCGAGCTGGCGCGCCGACACGTTCACCGACACGGAGACGTCCGGATACTCGTCGAGGCCCAGCCGGACGCGGTCGTCGAGCGCGCGCCGGATCGACCACAGGCCGATCTCGCGGATCGCGTTGCTCTGCTCGGCGGCCGGCAGGAACTGGTCGGGCAGCAGCATGCCGCGCGACGGGTGACGCCAGCGCAGCAGCCCTTCGAAGCCGACCACGCGACGTTCGCCGATGTTCATGATCGGCTGGTAGTGCAGGTCGATCTCGCCGCGCTGGATCGCCTGCGGCAGCTCGGCGACCAGCTGCAGTTGCTCGGCCCGTACGTTGGACATGCCGCCGGCGAAGAACTGCACGTCGTTGCGCCCGGCCGATTTCACCTGGTACATCGCCGCGTCGGCGCAGCGGATCAGCGATTCCGCGTCGGTCGCGTCGTCGGGCGCGAAGGCGACGCCGATGCTCGCCGAGAGGAAGTACGCCCGGTTCGACAGCACGAGCGGGCGCTCGATCGAGGCGAGGATGGCGCGTGCGAGCGTCTCGATGTCGTCGCGCGTGCCGCACGGCGAGACCAGCGCCACGAACTCGTCGCCGCCCATCCGTCCGACGACGTCGCGTTCGCCGACGGCCTCGTTCAGCCGCCGCGCGACCTCGACCAGCGCCTTGTCGCCGGCGGTGTGGCCGAGCGTGTCGTTGATCAGCTTGTAGCGGTCGAGGTCGACGTAGAGCAGGGCGGCGTGCTCGCCGGCGCGCAGTCGCGCGTCGAGCTGCTGGAGCAGGCTCGCGCGATTCGGCAGCCCGGTGAGCGCGTCGTGCAGCGACGCGTACGTGAGCCGCCGTTCGGCGGCCTTGCGCTGCAGGTAGAGCGACAGCGTCCGCGAGAGCATCTCGGCCACTTCGCGCAGGAACGATTCGCCGCGGAACGCCACCGGTGCGAGGAACAGCAGCAGGCTCGACGCCCGGCCGTGCTCGTCGCGCACGACGGCGACGAACGCGGCGTTGGCGCCCAGCGCGCGCGCGCGGTAGCGTGCGGCGAAGCCCGGGTGCGCCGCCAGGTCGGTGATCCATGCATCGCGCGCGTTGCGCCAGCACTCGTCCTCGACGTCGCCGTCGTCGAGCACGATCTCGTCGGGCAGCGCGCCGACCGCGCCGGTGAAGGCCGGATAACCCCAGCGTTCGCGCGCCTGCAGGCCGCGGCCTGCGCGCACCAGGTGCATGCCGCCGATCCAGCCGAGCTTGCCGCAGACGGTGATCAGGATCGCCGTGGTCACGCGTTGCGGCTCGGTCTGCTCGCGCATGATCGCGGCGATGTCGCCCTCGAGCTCGAGCAGGATGCGCTGGTGCTTCTCGCGCGTGATGTCGCGACCGACGCCGCGGTAGCCGGCGAACAGGCCGCCCTCGTCGTATACCGGATGCCCGCTGAGCGACAGGTGATGCACGTTGCCCTGCGGATCGATCTGGCTGAACTCGAAGTTCTCGAAGGGCTTGTGCGCCTCGCAGATCGCGCGGTGCGTTTCCCAGTCGGGCGACAGGAAATCGGTCTCGGGCATCTCCCACCGGCGACGGCCGATCGTCGAGCGCGCCCAGTTGCCGACGACGGCGTCGAACGAGTCGGACAGGAAGGAGACGCGGTGCTGCGCGTCGGTCTCCCAGATCCAGTCGGAGCTCAGGTGCGTCAGGTCGCGGAATTTCGCCTCGCTCGCGGCCAGCTGCTGCTGCATCGAGCGGATGCCGGTGATGTCCTGCACGATGCCGGTCATGCGAAGGATCTCGCCGCGCTCGTCGTGCTCGGGGTGGCCGACGCTGCGCACCCAGATGACGTCCCGGTTCGGCCGCATCCACCGGAATTCGACGCGCACGTCGCGCCCGGCCTTCATCGCGCGGCGATGCGCCTCGCGCCAGCGTTCCTGGTCGTTCGGGTGGATGTGCGCCAGCAGCGCCTTCGGCGGCGGAACGCCGGCGGCCGGGTCGATGCCGAACAGGCGGAAGGCGCCGTCGCTCCAGTGCAGCGTGTTCGCGCGCAGGTCGTGGAGCCAGGAGCCGAGACCGGCGAGCTGCTCGACGTCGTCCTGCCGCGCGTAGGAGTGCAGAAGCGCATCGGCGCCCTCGGGTTGCGGCCTGCGGCCACCGGCGATCGCCAGCAGCGCGGCGGCGGCGGTGGCGGCGACCGCCGCCACGGCGAAGGCTGCGGCGACGAAGCCCATCGATCCGGGCGCGCCGCGATACGCTACGCTCGCGCCGAGCGCGCCGGCCACGGCAGCGACCGATGCGAGAGCGATCGCGATCGACTCGCGACGCACGAAGGCGCTCCGCTCGGGGAGGGCTTGCGGAATCTCGTTCTCCTGCTGGCGGCCGGCGGCGGCCGGAGGTCGGCGCAACTGTAGCCGAAGCAGGCTCTTGCAACGAGGAATTTGTCTTGTCGCAGTCGAATGCAGGACCCGGCGCGCCGACCGGCGCCGGCTCTCCGTGGATCCTCCGCTGGCTCGACCGCCTGCCCCGGGGTGCGTCGGTGCTCGATTTCGCCGCGGGTTCGGGACGGCACGCGCGGGCGGCCGCCGAGCGCGGGCTGCAGGTGCTCGCCGTCGACCGCGACGAACAGGCGCTCGCCCGCCTTCCCGACGGCCAGGCCGCCGGTTCGCCGACGATCCGGTCGCGTGCCGTCGACCTGGAATCGGGCCCGTGGCCGTTCGCGGCGCACGAACGATTCGACGCGGTCGTCGTCGCGAACTACCTGTTCCGGCCGCGCTTCGCGCTGCTCGCGTCGCTCGTCGCGCCGGGCGGCCTGCTCGTGTACGAGACCTTCGCGCAGGGCAACGAGCGCTACGGCCGACCGTCGAACCCGGACTTCCTGCTGCGGCCGGGCGAGCTGCTCGAGCGGGCGCGCCTCGCCGGCCTCACCGCGCTCGACTACGAGACGGGCATCGTGCACCGGCCTTCGCCGGCCGTCGTCCAGCACCTGTGCGCGATCCGCGCACGCGGTACCGAGGCGATGGGCTCGCTCCGCTAGAATGTCTCGTTTTCAGCGACCGACCATCATGATCCGGGGCAGCATAGTCGCGATCGTCAGCCCGATGCACGAGGACGGTAGCCTCGACCTCGACAGCTACCGCCGCCTGATCGACTGGCACGTCGAGCAGGGAACGAAGGCGATCGCCGTCGTCGGCACCACGGGCGAGTCGCCCACCGTCGACATGCAGGAACACGCCACGCTGATCCGCGTGGCGGTCGAGCATGCGCGCGGACGCGTCCCGATCATCGCCGGCGCCGGCGGCAACTCCACGCGCGAGGCGATCGAGCTCAGCGAGTACGCGCGGCAGGCGGGCGCGCACGCGTCGCTGCAGGTGGTGCCGTACTACAACAAGCCGACGCAGGAAGGGATCTACCGGCATTTCCGCGCCGTCGCCGAAGCGGTCGCGCTGCCGATGATCCTCTACAACGTGCCCGGCCGCACGGTCGCCGACATGAGCAACGAGACCGTGCTGCGGCTCGCCGAGGTGCCGGGCGTCATCGGACTGAAGGACGCCACCGGCGACATCCCGCGCGGCTCGGCGCTGCTCGCCGCCGCACCGGAGGGCTTTGCCGTCTACAGCGGCAACGACGATTCGGCGCTCGCGTTGATCGCCATGGGCGCGCACGGCGTCATCTCGGTCACCGCCAACGTCGCGCCGGCACAGATGGCGCGCCTGTGCGCGCTCGCGCTCGAAGGCCGCTGGCCGGAGGCGCTCGCGTTGAACCGACAGCTGCTGCCGCTGCATCTCGACCTGTTCGTCGAGGCCAACCCGATTCCCGTCAAGTGGGCACTGGCCGAGATGAAGCGCATTCCTCCCGGCATCCGCCTGCCGCTGACCCCGTTGTCCCCCCAACGCCGCGCAACGGTTCGCGCGGCGCTCGAGCGCTCTGGAGTGATCACTTGACGATGACGAGAGTGTCGACCGTCGCGCGCGGCGCGGCGGTCGCTTCGTGCTGCGTACTGCTCGCCGCCTGCGGCATCACCGACAAGATCGACGAGGCGAGCAAGATCGACTACCGCTCGTCGACCAAGCTGCCGTCGCTCGATGTACCGCCCGACCTGACGAAGCCGCGCGCCGACAACCGCTTCGCGATTCCCGATCGTGCGAGCAACGATCGCACGTGGTCGGCGTTCGAACGCAACCGCACCGGCCCGGCGGCGCAGGTCTCGACGCAGGTGCTGCCGGAGGTGGCCGGTGCGCACATCGAGCGCGACGGCGACCTGCGCTGGCTCGTCGTCGACCTGCCGCCCGAGAAGGTGTGGCCGGTCGTGCGCGCCTTCTGGCACGAGTCGGGCTTCACCGTCGACAGCGAATCGCCGCAGACGGGCGTCATCGAAACCGACTGGGCGGAGAACCACGCCAAGCTGCCGCTCGATTTCATTCGGCGCACGGTCGGGCGCACCTTCGACAACCTCTACTCCACCGGCGAGCGCGACAAGTTCCGCACGCGCCTGGAGCCTGCGCCGCAGGGCGGCACCGCCGTCTTCGTCACGCACCGCGGCATGATGGAGGTCTACACCTCCACCGCCGAGGAGCGCACCGTCTGGCAGCCCCGGCCGAGCGACCCGGAGCTCGAGGCCGAGTTCCTGCGCCGGCTGATGCTGCGCTTCGTGCCCGACGGCGCCGAGGCGACGCAGGCCGCGCGCGACGGCACGACCGGCGACGATCCGCAGCGCGTCGCACTGGTGAACACCGGCGCCGAGCAGCGCCTGGAGTTGCCCGAAGGCTTCGACCGCGCCTGGCGCCGCGTCGGCCTGGCGCTCGATCGCGGCGGATTCACCGTCGAGGACCGCGACCGCTCGCAGGGCGTCTACCACGTGCGCTACATCGATCCGGAGATCGAAGGCGGGCGCGCCGGCAAGAAGCCCGGCTTCCTGTCGCGCCTCTTCGGCAGCGGTACCGCGCGTGCCGATGCGAGCCCGCGCTTCCGCATCGAGATCACCGGCGAAGGCGATCGCAGCGTGGTGCAGGTGCGCGATCCGCAGGGCCAGGCGGTCGGCGAGGTCGATCGCAAGACCGTCGGTCGGATCCTGTCGCTGCTGCAGGAACAGATGAAGTAGCGCAGTGCGCTTCGCCAGCCTGGGAAGCGGCAGCGAAGGAAACGCGCTGCTCGTCGAAGGCGACGGCGGTGCCGGCCGCGTGCTCGTCGATTGCGGCTTCGGGCTGCGCGAAGCCGAACGCCGGCTGCGCGCAGCCGGCTGCGAGCCGGCCGACATCGACGCGATCCTCGTCACGCACGAGCACGGCGACCACATCGGCGGCGTCTTTCGCCTGGCGCATCGCCACCGCATTCCCGTGCACCTGACGCACGGGACGCTGCGCGCGGTGGCCGGGCTCGTCCCGCAGACCTTCGATCGCGACGCGCTGCTGCGCGTGTTCGACTCGTGCACCGGCTTCGAATGCGCCGGGCTGCGCATCGAACCGGTGCCGGTTCCCCACGACGCGCGCGAACCCGTGCAGTACGTCGTCGACGACGGCCGGCTGCGGCTCGGCGTGCTCACCGACCTGGGGCACGGCAGCGCGCACGTCGTGCGTGCGCTCGCGCGCCTGGACGCGCTCGTGCTCGAGTGCAACCACGACGCCGGGATGCTTGCGGCCAACCCGCGCTACACGCGCTCGCTCAAGCGCCGCATCGCCGGCGCCTGGGGTCACCTGGGCAACGAGGAAGCGGCGCGCATTCTCGCGGCGATCGACCGGTCTCGCCTGCGCACCGTGGTCGCCGCGCATCTGAGCCGGCAGAACAACCGGCCCGAGCTCGCGCGAGCGGCGCTGGCGACGGTCTTCGACGACGACCCGGCGCGACTGCTGGTCGCAGACCAGGACAGCGGCGTCGGCTGGATCGCCGTCTGACGCCGCCTGCCGGGTTCACCGGCGCGCCGCCTCGGCGCGCTTCTCGGCTTCGTCGGCCGCCGCGACCGCGCGCTCGGCGGCCGCTTTCGCCTCGTCGGCGGCGTTGCCGGTCGCCTGTACCGTCGTGTCGGGTGCGTCCGACGCGGCGCCGCTGCGATCGGCTTCCTGCGCGCGTTCCGACATCGCCGTCTGCTTGGCCGCGCGAGCCGCTTCCTCGGCCTTCAGGCCGGCTTCCTTGGCGGAATCGGCCGCCTGCCGTGCGGCTTCGGCCGTGTCCTGCTGCGCCGTGCCGGGCGACGTCGACGCGGCCGGCGGGGTCGTGGATGCGGGGCCGGCGCCGCTGTCGGCCGACGACGCCGGCGGCGTCGTCGAAGTCGTGCCGGAGCTGCTGCCCGCGGCCGGCGGCATCGACGAGTCGGTCGCGGCGTCTTCGCCGCGGTCGCAGCCGGCGAGTCCGACCGAGACGAGGCAAGCGAGGAGGAGGGGTTTGTACTTCATGACTTCGATCCCGTGGCTTCGAGGCCCAATCGCCCCCTCCAGACCGGCATTTCGCGTGCCCGGCGCGCTGCGCGGCACGCCCGCCGGTCGTGCGCGGAGCCGGGCGGCGCGCTGCACTACACTCGTGCCATGAACGCTGCGGGCGGCGCGCGGGGGAACGGGATGCAGACCGAGGTATCGAGCGACCGGTGGGTCCGTGTGCGCTACCGGTTGTTCGACGGGCAGGGCGAGGCGATCGAAGCCGGGGAGCGCGAGTGGACCTACCTGCACGGCGGCTACGGGTCGGTGTTCCCGCTCGTCGAGCAGGCACTCGAAGGCGCGCGTCCCGGGGATTCGCGCAGCGTGCGGCTCGAGCCGATCGATGCCTTCGGCGACTACGACGCGTCGCTGGTCCAGCTCGCGCCGCGCGAGCGGTTCCCCGAAGCGCTCGAGCGCGGGATGTCCTTCGAAGGCATCCCGGGAGACGCCGACGACCGGCGCATCCACATCGTCACCGACTTCACCGACGAGACCGTCGTGCTCGACGCGAACCATCCGCTGGCGGGCATGGCGCTGCGCTTCGAGCTGCAGGTGCTCGAGGTGCGCGACGCGACCGCCGAGGAGATCGACGACGAGCGGCGCCGCGCCCGCGAGGGCGACGACACCGACGACGCGGGCGACTAGCCCGCGCGGCCAGCGGCTGCGCGCCGCGCCGGCTCAGCCGGCAGGCGTGATCGTCGAGGCCGGCGTGAACGCGTCCGAATAGCAGGCGTCCTCGTGCAGGCCCTGCGCGACGAAGGCGGGCCGGGCCGCCTGCACCATGCGCACGGAGCCGCACGCGTAGACCGAGAAGCCCTGCAGGTCGGGGAAGTCGGCGAGGATCGCTTCGTGCACGAAGCCCGTGCGTCCCGGCCAGTCGTCCTCGGGCAGCGGTTCGGAAGCCACCGGCACGAAGCGGAAGTTCGGATGCTCGCTTTCCCACTGCGAGGGCAGGTCGAGCAGGTAGAGATCGCGCGGCCGGCGAACGCCCCAGTAGAAGTGCAACGGTCGTTCGATGCCCAGGCGGAACGCCTGCTCGAGCAGGCTCTTCACCGGCGCAAAGCCGGTTGCGCCGGCAACGAAGATCAGCGGCTTCTCGCTCGGCTCGTGCAGCACGAACGACCCGATCGGTCCCTCGATCTTCAGCGCGTCGCCCGGCTTCATCGCCTCGAACACGTGCGTCGTGAAGCGTCCGCCGGGCATGTGGCGGACGTGCAGCTCGACGAGCTCGGTGGCGCCGGACGGAGCGGTGAACGAATAGCTGCGCCGCGAGCCGTCCTCCAGGACGATGTTCATGTACTGGCCCGCCTCGTACTCGATGCGCTGCCCGCGCTGCAGCCGCAGCGCGACGAGCATCACGTCGTGCGCGAGTCGCTCGAGCCGCTCGACGACGACGTCGTACTGGCGGATGCGCAGCGCGGCCGCGGCGGCCGCGTGCTCCTCGTACTCGAACTCGACGTCGGAGCGTGCGCGTGCGCAACACAGCAGGATGCGCCCGGCGCGGCGCTCGTCCTCGGACAGCGCCGTCGGCTGGTAGCCCGACATCTCGATCTCGCCGCCGATCAGCGTCGCCTTGCACACGCCGCAGCCGCCCGAGCGGCATTCGTAGGGCAGCGGGATGTCGGCGCGCAGCCCGGCATCGAGCAGCGTCTCGCCGGAGCGCACCGGCGCGCGCTGGGCGCCCGGGTGCGCCGTCAGTTCGTAGCTCGTGGCCTGGCCGGCGCGCACCGGCGGCAGCCACGGAAGCGCGAGCAGCAGCAGCGTGCCGCCGCCGACGAGCACCCACAGCTTGATCGGATCCCACGAGTAGATCAGCGGGTAGGCGACGAGGTAGAACCAGTCGAAGTCGAGCCGCAGCGGCACGGTGCCGAGGTCGGCCGGCGCCTGGCTGACCACCGGAACGGCGAGCGACATGGCGAGCAGCATCACCACGATGCCGATCGCCAGCGGGCGCGGCGGCACCTGCGCGGCGCGCGGCACGCGTTGCGTGTGCACCCACAGCGCGAGCAGCACGACCAGCGGGATGCCGATGTGCAGGAAGGACAGCAGCGAGAACAGGCGATCGGAGACCGCCTCGGGGGTGATGAAGTTGCGCGTGAGGATGCCGTTGAACACCGGTAGCGCGTCGAGCCATTCGGTGGTGGCGATGATCACGTACTGCGAGAGCTCGTCCC
>JBIQJM010000063.1:0-18597 GCA_044507525.1 Burkholderiales bacterium | reverse complement strand
TGAAGTCGTCGTCGACGATGTAGCAGCCGGCCATCTCGATCGACTTGATCAGGTTGAGCGGAGGCTGCTCGCAGAACGAGCCGTTGATGACGACGCGCGCGTTGTCGCGCTTCGGACGCGCGACCGTGTCGGTGGCGGCGAGGTAGTCGCGCACGAGCTGCGTGTGCTCCTCGGGCGGCAGCACCATGCCGGCGCGCAGGATCAGGTAAACCTCGGAGGTCGGCGCCTGCCACGGCTTGGCGGCACGATATGCATAGAGGTCCGCGATCGCGCGGCGGTTCTCGTTGTAGACCGCGATCGACGCGTCGAGCTCTGCATCGGTGATCGGCTTGCCGCGCAGCTTGCCGAGGTCTTCGCGCAGGATCTCGAGCTCCTGCACGTAGAAGCGACCGCCGACCTCGTCCTCGTAGTTCTGCGGGACGTCGAAGTAGCGGACGTACTTGTCCTTGAACATCAGCTGCCACATGCCGGAGAGGTTCCGGATCACGTCGCAGATCGACGGGAACATCATGCCGTCGAGGCAGTCGAGCCGGCCGGTGAGCCCGAGCTCGATCGTCGAGCGCGGAATGCGGCAGATGTAGCTCTGGTAGTAGGCGTCGCCCTGGATCACCTCGAGCTGGTCGCCGCCGCCCAGGATGCCCACGGGGAGCATGCCGGCGGCGTGGATCAGTTCGCGCGGCACGTAGATCGGCATGTAGCCGATCGCCTTGCGGCCGGGAACGGCCGCCTTCCATTGCTTGACGGCGTTGAAGTCCAGGTCGTCGAACAGCGTCTGGCAACGCTCGACGATCGCCTGTACCGGGTTTGCGTTGGACATCAGTGGTGCTCCCATGCGGGCTTGCGTTTGGCGAGGAAAGCGGCCAACCCCTCGTTGGCGTCGCGCGTTTGCATCAGTTTCTCGAGGTAGAGCGCCTCGACTTCGGCCAGGCGCATCCGCACCTGCCGGATCATCGGAGCACGGACTGCCGCGAGCGCGAGCGCCAGGCTGGAGGCGCTCTTGTCGGCGAGGTGGGCGTCGAAGTACGCGAGCGCGGCGGCCGCCGGGTCGTCGGCGACCTGCAGCGCGAGCCCGATCGCCTTCGCCTCTTCGGCGCCGATCGAGCGCCCGCTGAAGAGCAGGTCTTCGGCGGCCGGCCGGTTCACGCGATAGGGCAGCAGGACCGAAGCCGCCGGCGCGAACACGCCGAGCTTCATCTCCGGCTGGCCGAACTGCGCGTCGGGCGCGGCGAAGATCGGCCCGCCCGCCATCGCGACCTCGAGCCCGCCGCCGAGACACTGGCCGCGCACGGCGACGAGGATCGGCGCCGGGTACTCGACCATCGCGACGACCAGCGCGTGCAGCGTGGCGAGCATCTGCGCGCAGCGCTCGCGCAGGTGCTCCTCGACGCTCGCGCCGAAGCTGAAGTGCGGCCCTTCGGCATCGAGCAGCACGGCGCGCAGCCCGCGCCGGCTGCGATGCGCGGCCAGCGCCTCGGACAGCGCGCCGAGCATCTGCGCATCGACGATGTTCGCCTTCGGGCGCGCCAGCGTGAGATGCAGCAGCGCGCCGTCGCGCTCCAGCGCGACGCGCAGCGGGGATTCAGCCGGGGACTGGGCCATGCGCGTCAGCCTTTCTTGCTGGCCTTCGGCTGGATGGAGTCGTGCAGCGGCCCGACCCAGCTCTCGCCGGCGGCGAGCTTCTGGCGCAGCAGGATGAAGTCGACCTCGCGATCGTCCTTCGTGCCCGCGTTGAACGCGGTGAAGCCGGCGCGCGCTTCGGTCATCATGTTCAGCGCGAGCCAGGCACGCGCGTTCTCCTTGTTCTTGTTCCAGATCTCGAGCTTCGGCTTGCGCAGCTCCTCGAGCGTCTTCGTCGTGCAGTCGGGGAAGGTGAGCAGCATCTTCGCGCACAGCTCCTCGACCTTCGCGTCGAGCAGCGAGAGATCGACCGTGCCGCGCTTCATCAGCGCCTTCGCCTCCTGGGCGGCGTCGCCCGACTTCGGCTCGCCATAGGCATTGCGCCCGTATTCGTCGAAGAGCTTCTGCGTCTCGACCAGCGGGTTCGCGACGAACTGGCCGTCGACCTTCAGGGCCGGCACGACGTCGGTGAGGACGCCCATCTGGTAGGCCTTGTGCGCCGAGAACGGCTCGCACAGCACGCAGGCGGCCATTGCACGCTCCGCACCGACCATCACCGGAAGGAAGTCGGTGGCGCCGCCGATCGGCGCCGAGCCGTGCTTGGGACCGGCCTGCCCGAAGCGCGCGAGATCCTGCGCGACGGAGAAGTCGCAGGCCATGCCGATCTCCTGGCCGCCGCCGATGCGCATGCCGTTGACGCGGCAGATCACCGGCTTGTCGCAGGCGAGGATCGCCGACACCATGTCGTTGAACAGGCGCATGTACTGCCGGTACTCCTGCGGATGTCCGGCGTAGTACTCGGCGTATTCCTTCGTGTTTCCGCCGGTGCAGAAGGCCTTGTCGCCGGCACCGGTGAAGACCACGCAGTTGACGTCGCGCGCGTTGGACGCGGCGCGGAACGCGAGGATCACGCCCTTGACCATGTCGGTCGTGTACGAGTTGTATTGCTCGGGGTTGTCGAGCGTGATCCACGCGTTGTACAGGCCGGGCACGGTCTTGCCGTCCGGCGTCTTCGCCGGGCGCTTCTCGTAACGAACCTGCGGCTTCGTGATGTCGTCGACGAGGTCGTGGTTCTTGAAGTCGCGCATCCCGGTCTCGGCGAAAGCGTTCATCGTCGGTACTCCTTGATTCAGGCGGGCACGAGGACCGCACGCCGGCGGATCTCGCGGTGGTGAACGGCGTCGAAGACGCGGTTGATGTCGTCGAGCGGATGGGTCTCGACGAAGGGCTTGATCGCGACCTTGCCGTCGAGGACGAGGTCGAGCGCACCTGCGTACAGCTCGGGGGGACAGCCCCAGTTGCCGATCGCGCGCGCGTCGAACGCCATCAGGTTCGACAAGCGCACCTCGACCTTGTCCATCGTGAAGCCCACCACCGAGAGCGTCGCGCCGTGCACGAGCAGGCCCCACGCGGTGAGCTGGCCGGGCGCGGTGCCCGAGCACTCGAACAGGAACCACTCGGTGGAAGGCAAGCCGTTGGACTTGGCGAACTCGACGATCGCGGCCTTCATCGCCTTTCCGTCGAGGCGGCGGCTGTTCAGCGTGAGCGAAGCGCCGCCTGCGGCGATCGCCTCGAGCTTCGCGTCGTCGACGTCGATCGCGACGACCTTCGCGCCGAACGCCGCGGCGATCTGCACGCAGTAGCCGCCGACGCCGCCCGCGCCGATGACGACGGCGAGGCTGCCCGGCTTCACGCCCGCGCGACGTACCGCCTGGAAGGGCGTGGTCAGCGCGTCGGCGACGATCGACACCTCGGCGAGCGTGAGCCCGGTGCGCGCGAGCCGCACTTCGTCGACCACGCACAGCCCGCGCGCTGGGACGACGATGTGCGAACCGAAGCCGCCCTGGATGTCGTTGCCCGGCATCTTCTGCTTGCGGCAGATCGTGCCGAGGCCGCGCTGGCACAGGTCGCATTCGCCGCACGGCAGCACGGCGGGGATGATGACCGCCTTGCCGATCCAGCTCTCGGCGCCCTTCCCGGCCTCGACGACACGTCCGCTGATCTCGTGGCCGAGCGCGAGCGGCAGCGCATGGTTGGTGCGCACGCCGTCGTAGAAGTAGCCGAGGTCGGTGTGGCAGACGCCGCAGCCGGCGATGGCCACGACGACCTCGCCGTCGCCCGCGTGCGCGACGAAGGTCTCGCGCGCAAGGGGCGTATTCGGCGCGCTCATGATCCAGCGGTGCGCTTCGATGCTCATCGGGTGTGGGGTCCTTCGATTGGCCGGGGAGACCGCCCGATCGCCGCGCGGCGCACGCGTCGCCGGCGCGTTGACGGAGGCTTCCGCCGTTGTGTATCCTGTAAATTCGGTATTGCGGTACCGAATTGCCGGTATATGCCGATCATCGTGTAACAAAGCGGTTCGGCAAGCCTTGATACAAATCAACGGCCGTCCGGCACGGCCGCCGCAAAGTGCGAACCGTGCTCGACGCCGCAAGGCGCGGCTCAAGCGAAGTACCCTCGCAACGCAACAGGCACCCCAGGCATGAACACCACATCGCGCGGCGCGCGCCGCAGCATTTCGATCGCGATGGCCGGCAGCGGAGGCAGCGGCGTGATGACCGCCGGAACGCTGCTGCTCGACGCTGCCGCGAAAGCGGGTCTGTACGGACTGATGGTGCGCACCAGCGGTCCGCAGATCCGCGGCGGCGAAGCAGCCGCGCTGATCCGGCTCGCGTCAGCGCCCACCGACTCGCTCGACGACGGCTTCGACCTGCTGCTGGCGATCGACTGGCAGAACATCCATCGCTTCGCCGACGAGATCCCGATGCGCGCCGATGCGATCGTCGTCGGCGACGCCGACGAAGGCGAGGCGCCCGAGGTGTTCCTGAAGAACGGCGCGCGCACCGAATCGGTTCCGCTGAAGAAGATGGCCAAGGCCATTCCCGGCAGCTGGACGAACATGGTCGCGCTCGGCGTGGCCGGCGCGATCATCGGCATTCCGCTCGAGGCGCTCGAAGCCGCGCTGCGCGGTTCGTGGAAGCGCGGCGAAGCGGCACTCGCGGCGAACGTCGATGCATTGCGGGCGGGCTTCGAGAAAGGCGCCGCGATCGGCGCGCTGCCGCCGCTCGAATCGCCCGCTGCCGACCGCAAACGCTGGCTGATCAGCGGCAACGAAGCCGCCGGCTTCGGCGCGCTGCGCGGCGGCATCCGCTTCGTCGCCGCCTACCCGATCACGCCGGCCACCGAGATGCTCGAGTGGATGGCGCCCGCGCTCACCAAGGTAGGCGGCACGCTGCTGCAGGCCGAGGACGAACTCGCGTCGATCAACATGATCATCGGCTCGTCGTACGGCGGCGTTCCGTCGCTCACCGCCACTTCGGGGCCCGGCCTTTCGCTGATGACCGAAGCCCTCGGCCTGGCCATCACCGCCGAGGTGCCGGTCGTCGTCGTCGACGTCATGCGCGGCGGTCCTTCCACCGGCATTCCCGCCAAGAGCGAACAGAGCGACCTGTCGTACGCGGTGAACGGCCTGCACGGCGACGCGCCGCGCGTGGTGCTCGCGCCCACGTCGATCTCCGACTGCCTCGCGACGACGCAGTGGGCGGTGCACCTCGCCGAGAAGCTGCAGACCGCGGCGATCGTGCTCTCCGACCAGTTCATGGGCCAGTCGCGCGCGATCATCGACGAACCGGCGAACACCGGCCTGGTCGCCGAACGGCTCGTCGTCGAGGCGAACGCGCCCGACTTCAAGCGCTACCGCAACACCGAATCGGGCGTCTCGCCGATGTCGATTCCCGGCACCCCCGGCGTCGTCTACACCGCCGACGGCCTGGAGCACACGGAAGCAGGCATTCCGAGCAGCCAGGGCGCCGACCACAAGCTGCAGCTCGACAAGCGCGAGCGCAAGCTGCTCAAGCACGACTACGGCTCGGCCTGGGCCGACGTCGAGGGCGAAGGCGAGCTCGCGATCATCACCTTCGGCTCGGTCACCGGCGTCGTACGCGAAGCGCTGGCGCGCGCGGCCGAGCGCGGCGTGAACGCACGGCTGATCGCGCTGCGCCTGCTCGCGCCGGCGCTGCCCGAGCGACTCGAACGCGCGCTCGAGGGCGTCCAGCGCGTGCTGGTCGTCGAGCAGAACCACTCCGCGCAGCTGCTGCGCTACCTGCGCTCGGTCTACGACCTGCCCGGCAAGCCGCAGAGCTTCCATCGCCCCGGTCCGCTGCCGCTGCGCCCCGGCGAGCTCGCCGATGCCATCGTCGAATGGAGAAACCGATGAACGACGTCGTCGCGCCCGCCGAGACGGGCAAGAAGCCGCTCAGCGCGGCGAACTACAAGTCCGCCTACAAGCCGGTCTGGTGTCCGGGCTGCGGCGATTACTCGGTGCTCGGCTCGGTGACGAAGGCGCTGGCGATGGTCGGTGCGCCGCCCGAGATGGTGGCGGTCGTCTCCGGCATCGGCTGCTCGTCGCGCATCCCGGCGTACACCTCCTGCTACGGCTTTCACGGCGTGCACGGCCGCGCGCTCGCGGCGGCCACCGGCCTGAAAGTGGCCCGCCCCGAACTCACCGTGCTCGCCGCGGGCGGCGACGGCGACGGCTTCTCGATCGGCGGCAACCACTTCATGCACGCGTGCCGGCGCAACGTCGACCTCACCTACATCGTGATGGAGAACCAGGTCTACGGCATGACGAAGGGGCAGCCGTCACCGACCACCGAGCCCGACTGGGACTCCAAGCTGCAGCCCGGCGGTACCGGCATGCGCACCTTCCACCCGCTCGTCATCGCATTGGCCTCGGGTGCGAATTTCGTCGCCCGCGCCTTCTCGGGCGACCCGAACGGAACGGCCGAGATCATCGCCGAAGCGATCCGCCACCCCGGCTTCTCGTTCATCGAGATCCTCAGCCCCTGCGTGACCTTCCGACCTGAACAGAGGGAGTGGAAGAACGTCGCGCGTCCGTCGCCGGTCGGCCCGACCGACGACGCGGCGCGCGCGGCGCGGCGGCTGATGACCGACGACGGCTTCAACATCGGCGTGCTGTACGCCGGCAACCGCAAACCGCATCCGATCGGCGGAAAGCCGGCGACGAAGACAGTGGAAGAGCTGACCGCGGAGTTCGCCCTATGAATCCCGATCGAGTCCCGGGAACGCTGCACGACTTCATGCGCCAGGCGCTGCAGATGGAGCTTGATGCCTCGGCTCGCTACACCGAGTTCGCCGACGCGATGGAAACGCACAACAACCTCGAGGTCGCGGCGCTCTTTCGCAAGATGGCCGAGATCGAAGGCAAGCACGCCGACCAGATCATGTCGGAGATGGGTTGGAGCGAAATGCCCGGCCCGATCACGGCGCGCCCGGCCTGGGACGGCTTCGAGGCGCCGGAAACGGTTCCGATCGACGAAGTGCACTACCTGATGCAGCCGTTCCACGCGCTCACGCTCGCGCTCGAGAGCGAGGAGCGGGCCGAGCGATTCTTCGCGCAGATCGCCGAAGCGGCCACCACCGAGCCGGTGCGCAAGGCGGCGCTCGGGCTGCAGGAGGAAGAACGAGAGCACGTCGAGCTGATCCGCGCCTGGCTGGCGAAGACGCCGAAGCCCGACCGCAACTGGGCGGACGATCCCGATCCGCCGCGCTACACCGACTGAACGCCTGGATGGACCTGCAGGGCCACTCGCCGTGGCCCTCCAGGCGTTTCGAATCCGATGATCCACTCCCGCATGAGGAGACACCGCGAATGAGAACGCTGCTACCCGAAGGTTGGGCCGCGCCGATCGGCTACGCAAACGGCATCGAGGTCGACGCCGGACGCATCGTGTTCGTCGCCGGCCAGGTGGGCTGGGACGAACAGCAGAAGTTCCAGTCGGAGGAAATCGCGCCGCAGTTCGACCAGGCCCTGCGCAACATCAAGGCCGTGCTCGCGGAAGCGGGCGCCGAACCGCATCACATCTGCCGCATGACGGCCTACTGCTGCGACAAGCCGGCGTACATGGCGGCACGCCGCGAGCTCGGCAAGATCTGGCGCGAGCACATGGGCACGCACTATCCGGCGATGAGCATGATCTTCGTGTCCGACCTGCTCGACAATCCGGGCAAGATCGAGCTCGAGGCCACCGCCGTCGTCCCGCGCTGAGCGGGCAGGCCGCCGCGGCGGCGGCATCCGGCCCGCTACAATCGGCCGCATGCCGCCGCCCTTCGAGCGCCCCCACCTTTCCGACCCCGCTGCGCCCGGCGGCGCGACGCGCCCGCGCATCACGCTCGTCGTGGCCCGCGCCCGCAACGGCGTGATCGGTGCCGACGGCGGACTGCCCTGGCACCTGCCGGAAGAGCTCAAGCACTTCCGCGAGTTGACGATGCACCACGCGATCGTCATGGGCCGGCGCACCTGGGACTCGATCGGGCGTGCCCTGCCCGGTCGCCGATCGATCGTCGTCACCCGCGACCCGCAACGCGAGTTCGCCGGCGCGGAATGCGCGCGATCGATCGACGAAGCGATCGCGGCCGCCGCCCGTCCAGGCCCCGACCCCTCGATCGCCGCCGACGAAGTGTTCGTGATCGGCGGCGCACAGATCTTCGACGCCGCGCTGCCGCTGGCCGATCGCGCGGTCGTCACCGAGATCGATCTCGACGTCGACGGCGACACGCGTTTCGCGGCGCTCGACCCCCGACACTGGAGCGTCGTCGAGCGCAGGGAACATCGCTCGGCCGACGGCGTGCGCTACACCATCGTCGACTATCGGCGCGCCGGAGCGACGGTCGATTGAAACCCGCGCACGGCGAGCGCCCCTTGCGTGCGCTCGCATACCTCAGCGCGGCACAGATCGGCTTCGTGCTCCTCGACGCGACCGGCAAGCAGCTGGCGACCGAGATCGGCATCCCGCTCGTCTCGCTCGTGCGTCACTCGGGGCACGCGCTGCTGATGCTGGTCTTTTTCGCGCCGACGCTCGGCGCGGCGCTGTGGCGGACGAAGCGCCCGGGACTGCAACTGCTGCGCGGCCTGTCGCTCGCCGGCTTCACGCTGTTCTTCTTCACGGCGCTCGGGCGGCTGCCGCAGGCGGACGCGACGGCGATCAATTTCATCGCGCCCTTCGCCGTGATGCTGCTCGCCGGACCGCTGCTCGGCGAACGCGTCGGCTGGCCGCGCTGGCTGGGCGCGACGCTGGGGTTCGCCGGCATGCTGCTCGTCGTACGTCCCGGTGCCGATCTCGATCCGGTCGGCATCGTGTTCGTGCTGCTCACGGTCGTCTGCAACATTTCGTTCCAGTTGCTCACGCGCACGCTCGCGGTACACGAAAGTTCGCTGGCGACGATCTTCCTCAGCTCGCTCGTCGGCGTCGTCGTCTCGGCCGCGGTGCTTCCGCTGCAGGACGCCTGGGGCGGATGGCCCGAGTCGCTCGACACGCGGCAGATCGCGCTGCTCGCCTCGCTGAGCGCGACCGGCATCCTGGGCCAGTGGGCCTGGGTGCGCGCGTACTACTGGTCGAGCGCATCGTTCATCGCACCGCTGATCTTCCTGCAGATCTTCTGGGCGACGCTGGCCGGCTGGGGCTTCTTCGGCCAGCTGCCGAGTCTCCTGAGCTTCGTCGGGATGGCGGTGATCGGCGTCAGCGGCGCAGCGGTGATGCTGCTCGACCGGCACGCGCGCCCGCGCCCGGCGCAGCCGGCCGGGACGAAAGCCTGAGCCGAAGCCCGGCAGCGCACGAGCGCCGTAGCGCGCGGCGCACGCGCCGCTCAGCTTCGATGCCCGACCCCCGAGAGCACGCGCAGCGGTCCCGACGAGCGAATCGCCTCGATCTTCGCGGGGTCGCGGACGAAGAAGGTTCCGCCGAATGCGAGCGCGTTGATCGAGACGTCTTCGAAGTGCTCGCGACTGCGCGGCACGAGCAGCATCCAGCCGTCGGCGACGAGCAGGTTCGACGGCGGCAGCAACCCGCCGCCATCCGGCTGCATCCGCAGTCCTTCGAGCGCGCGCTCGAAGGCTTCGTGCAGGCCTCGCGCGGCCCGCTCGACGGCAAGGCCCGGTGCGCAATCGACGCGGACGAAACAGTGTCTTGCCGCCAAGCGCGGATGGGTCGCGGTCTGCAGCGGCTGCGCCTCCGGCGGCAGTTGCGCCAGCCAGCCACGCAAGCTCGCGTTGCCCGGCATCTCGGGAATCCACTGCAGGTGCTTGTGCCGCTGGCTGGCGCCGGCCGCGGCGCCGCCGTTGTAGAAACCCAGCCCGCCCGAGGCGACGAGCAGCTGCGCGAGCGCGGCGAAGTCGGATCGATCGAGCGGCTCGAGCTGCTCGCGGAATTCCCGCGTCGCGATGACGACGTGCCGCGTCGACACCGGGAACTTGTTCAGGATCGCCGTGTGCCGATCGCCGAGCGGACCGAGGTCGAGCGCCGGCTCGGGCGACAGGAAGGGATTGAAGTTCGGATCGCGCGGACCGCCCGGGAACGAAGCGTCCTTGCCGGCCAGTGTCGAGACCGAGCGAACGAGGAAACGCAGGCCGCCTTCGACCAGCTCGGTCTGCTCGGTGACGATCGGCTTCAGGGCGCCCGAGGCGATCGCGCGCTCGCTGCGCTCGTCGACGTAGTGCAGGTAATCGGTGGAAATCATGGGCTCCGTCTCTTCGCGATGGGTCGCCGCCGCGACGCAGCCGCGGCGGTGCGCACCGTATGGTCGCATCGTCGTCCGGAAAGCGGATGGCCTTCGGTAGAATCCGCCGGATCGCCCCCGTAGCTCAGTGGACAGAGCATCCCCCTCCTAAGGGGAGGGTCGCACGTTCGATTCGTGCCGGGGGCGCCACCGCACGCAGCCGATCGCAGCGTCGGCACTCCTCGCTAGTTCCGCTGTCGCCGCAGCGCGATCGCGTACAGCACCAGGTTCACCCCGATCACCAGCACACCGAGCACGATCTGCCCGCCGCGCGTCAGCCCGGCCGGATAGATCGCGGGCATCAGGTACTCGTCGATGAATCCGCCGTCGTAGGCGGATGCCCCGGCCGCGCTTCGAAGCGCCTTCTCGAGCGGCGTCAACGGACAGATGCCGCCGAGCAGCACGATGCCCGCACCCCATGCGGCCGCCGGCAGGTGCACCCAGGCCGCACGCGGCCAGCGCAGGACGAGGAGTCCGCCGCCTGCGACGAAGACGATGAATCCGAAGTGGATCAGCACGACGATGTCGGCAGCCAGGCCCGCGAGCATCGGCCCTCCCGGCACGGTGCGGAATTCGCCAGCGAGCCCCGTGCCCGTTCGTGGGCGCCCCGCTCAAGAACGTCGCCGATCGGCCGAAGATCGAAACGATGGGCAGCTTTCATCGCGCAACACGTATCGAGCCTCGGAAAAAGCAATGTCACTTCTCTACCGGATGAGCCTGTCGAGCAAGTTCCTGGTCCTCGGCCTGCTCGCGCTCGCCACGATCGCCCTGCCCACGACGCTGTACCTGCAACGCACCTCGGCGGACATCGCCACTGCGCAGCATCCGGTCGACGGAGCGACCTCGATCATCGCGCTGCAGAAGGTGATCCAGCTGGTCCAGAATCATCGCGGCCTCGCGGCGGACGTGCTCGGCAGGGGTCAATCGCTGTCGGCGCCGGGCAAGGACAACGTGCTCGCCGCGCGGATGCCGGCCATGCGCGAGACGATCGCGACCGCCGTTGCGGCACTCGACGCACAGCTCGCTTCCGTGGACGCGCCCGAGAGGATCGTCGCCGGATGGGAGGAACGCAAGGAGCGATGGACGGAGCTCGCAGCGGACGCCGAGAGCGCACGGCTGCAGGACGTCGACGAGAGCTTCCAGCGGCACACCGGACTCATCGGCTCCCTGCTCGAGCTGAGCGAGGACATGCGCGACGAGTTCGGCCTGGCGCTCATACCGGAGCGCGCGAGCAATGCACTGGGCTACGCCGCCTTCGTGCACGCACCATGGCTCGCCGAGACGCTGGGCCGCATGCGCGCGACCGGCACCACGGCGCTGGCGCAGCAATACGTCTCCGACGCACGACGCGCCGAGCTGACGAACCTGATGCCGCGCGTGGCCGAGCGACTCGACGAGGCGGCCCGCAGCCTCGACAAGGCCTTCGCTGCCAACGAGCCGCTGCGCGGCGAGCTGGAGGCGCAGCTGTCTGCGGTGAGGGAGAACGTCGGGCAGTCGCTGCTGACCATCGACGACAAGCTGATCGACGCGCTGCAGATCGATTTCGCGAGCAAGGACTACTACGACACGCTGGCGGCCGCGATCGGCAGCGTATACGCGCTCGACGACGCGGCAACGAAGAGCCTGATCGATCTGCTGCGCTCGCGCGTGAGCGAACTGCAGCGAACCGAGTACCTGGTGGCCGGGCTGCTCGCGCTCGTCGTCGCGCTCTCGCTCGGCCTGTCCGTCGCCTTCGTTCGCAGCGTCACCGTTCCCGTGCGCGAGGCGGTGGAACTGGCGCAGGCCATTGCCGAAGGCGACCTGGGCAGGGAGCTCGATCCGCGCGGCAACAACGAGATCGGCCGGCTCGTGCAGGCGCTCGGCGCGATGCGGCAGAACCTTGCCGGCGTCGTCTCGGAAGTGCGCCGCCATGCGCAGGGCGTGGCGACGGCCAGTGCGCAGATCGCGCAGGGCGGCAGCACGCTCTCCTCGCGCACCGAGGAAGCGGCCAGCGCGCTCGAGGAAACCGCCGCTTCGATGGAGCAACTGGGCGCCACCGCCCGCCAGAACGCCGACAACGCCCATCAGGCCGACGAGCTCGCCAACAGCGCGAGCGCGAACGCGATCGACGGCGGCGCGGTGGTCGGCGAGGTCGTCGACACGATGCGGGGGATCAACGACAGTTCGAAGCGGATCGCCGAGATCGTCAACGTGATCGACGGGATCGCCTTCCAGACCAACATCCTCGCGCTGAACGCCGCGGTCGAGGCAGCGCGTGCCGGCGAGCAGGGCCGCGGCTTCGCGGTGGTCGCCAGCGAGGTCCGCAACCTCGCGCAGCGTTCGGCCGAGGCGGCCCGCGAAATCAAGGCGATGATCGATGCAAGCGTCGAGCGCGTCGAGGCAGGCACCCGGCAGGTCGACCATGCCGGCAAGACGGTGGCCGGGATCGTCGAATCGATCGGTCGCGTGACCGAGATCGTGAGCCAGATCAGCAAGGCGAGCGCGGAGCAGAGCGCCGGCTTCGCGCAGGTCGGCGAGGCGGTGAGCGAGATGGACCGGGCGACGCAGCAGAATGCCGCGCTCGTCGAGGAGAGCGCCGCCGCCGCGGCGATGCTGCAGGAACAGGCGCAGGACCTGGTGCGGGCAGTCGCGGTCTTCCGGCTGGGAGAGACGGGACCCGCAGACCGCGACGTCGCGCAGGCAGCCGCGCAGCCGCAACCCCGCAAGACGGGCGCGGCAGCACCCGGCCGGGAAGACGCCGACGACGACGAGCTTCAGCGCGACGCCGTCGAGCGCCTCGAGCGAATGGCTGCCTGATCAGCGCGCGCGCGATCGCGGCGGCGTCCGCGCGCGCGCGACGAGCGCCGCGGCGGCGAGTGCCGCGGCGATCAACGCGAGCGTCCCCGGTTCGGGAACCGCCGCGACGAGGAAACCGCGGATTTCGCCGCCCGGAGCGAAGCTGCTGTGCACGTTCAGGTAGGCACGCCCGCTGGCGAGACCGAGACCGAGCGCCGACTCGGCGCCGGCGACGGTTGCACCGTTGCTGGCGACGAACGCGGGATTCCAGCTCGCCGCATCGGTGAGATCGAAGACCTGCGAGTAGCTCCCGGCGCGCACGCCTTCCGGAAAGCCGAAGAAGGTCGGCACCTGCGTCGCGACCCCCGCGGTGCCGTCGAACGGGACCGCCGTGCAGCAATGAATGTGCGAGACGGTGGTCGTGCCGACCAGGCCGCTGAAATCGACCTGGACGCTCAGCGTGTGGGCCTGCGGATCGAACACGACCGTCGTCGTTCCGGTGCCCGGCGAGGAGACCGGCGGCGACTCGGCCGCTGCGCTGAGCCCGGCGGTGTAGACGATCGGGGCGCCGTGCGCGGCCGGCGACACGAGGAACGCCGCAGCGACCACCAGCAGGAGACGAGGAGCGCGTGTCATGAGGCTGCCTCCGCGAAAGCCGCCCCGGGAAACCGGCACGAGCGCCGTCGGGGCGGCGAAGAGATCGCTCTTCCATTTCTCTCGCATCAATCGCACCAGCGCGAGAAATCAAGGACTTGCCTCGGTCGGCTGCAGGCGACTGTAAAGCGCCCCGACACGCGTGCACCCGCACGGCGATCCGCGGCCGAAGCCGCGTGCCCTCGCAGGCGCATGAAGAGGCGTTGACCGCCGGCGCACGCGAGGATCAAACTGCGCGCATTCGCCCGGGCCTGGAGCAGCGGCCCGCGGGGCGGCGGAAATGCCGCCTCGCATGCCCTCCCGGCGCACGACGGAGGAGACACCATGAGCGCGCGCTGCGGCCTCGGATCCTTTTCTGTCGTCGGCCGCTTCGTCGGCCCCTCGCTCGCACTGCTGGGCGCGCTCGCCGTCGCGGGGCCCGCGTCGGGGCAGGCGCAGCCGCCACGCCCAGGCACCCCGGAACACGTCCGCGCGGTCACGCGCACGATCGACGACAGCGCGATCATCGCGAACGCGCGTGAAGGCCGCAACTGGCCGAGCTACGGCCTCGACTACGCCGAGACGCGCTTCAGCCCGCTGCGCGAGATCGACGCGAACAACGTGCAGCGACTCGGCCTCGTCTGGGCGTACGACCTCGCGTCGACCCGCGGCGTGGAAGCCACGCCGCTGGTGGTCGACGGCGTCATGTACGTCACCGGCTCGTGGAGCATCGTGCACGCGATCGATGCACGAACCGGCAAGCGGCTGTGGAGCTACGACCCGAAGGTGCCGCGCGAAGCCGGATACCGGGGCTGCTGCGACGTCGTCAACCGCGGCGTCGCGCTGTACCGCGGCAAGGTCTTCGTCGGGTCCTACGACGGTCGCCTGATCGCGCTCGACGCCGCGACCGGCGAGGTCGCCTGGGAACGGGACACGATCATCGATCACGCGCGTTCGTACACGATCACCGGCGCACCCCGGGTCTTCAAGGGCAAGGTGATCATCGGCAACGGCGGCGCCGAGTACGGGGTGCGCGGCTACGTCACCGCGTACGACGCGGACACCGGCGAACAGAAATGGCGCTGGTTCACGGTGCCGGGCGACCCGGGCAAGCCCTTCGAGGACGAATCGATGGCGATGGCCGCGAAGACCTGGGATCCGGCCGGTCGCTACTGGGAAGCGGGCGGCGGGGGAACCGTCTGGGACACGATGGCATTCGACCCCGAGCTGAACCTGATGTACGTCGGTACCGGCAACGGCTCGCCGTGGGCGCATGCCCGTCGCAGCCCGGCAGGCGGCGACAACCTCTTCCTGTCGTCGATCGTCGCGCTCGACCCCGATACCGGGAAATACGTCTGGCACTACCAGGAGACACCCGGCGACAACTGGGACTACACGGCGACGCAGCCGATGATCCTCGCCGACCTGCGCATCGACGGCCGCTTGCGCAAGGTGATCCTGCACGCGCCGAAGAACGGCTTCTTCTTCGTGATCGACCGAACGAACGGCAAGCTCGTCTCGGCGAAGAACTTCGTCGACGTGAACTGGGCGACCGGCTACGACGACGCGGGACGGCCGATCGAGGTCGCCGAGGCACGCGGCACCGCCGCCGCGCGCGACAGCGTCCCGGGTCCCTTCGGTGCGCACAACTGGCATCCGATGTCGTACAGCCCGCTCACCGGCCTCGTCTACCTGCCGGCGCAGAACATCCCGCTGACGCTGATGGACGACAAGGGCTGGGCCTTCGGGTCGAACGTCCCAGGCCAGCCGCATTCGGCGCTCGGCTGGAACACGGCGATGTTCATCAACGCGCAGCCGCCGACGAGCAAGCCCTTCGGACGCCTGCTCGCCTGGGACCCGATCGCGCAGAAGGAGGCGTGGCGCCAGGAGCACGTGTCGCCCTGGAACGGCGGCACGCTCGTGACCGCCGGCAACCTCGTCTTCCAGGGAACGGCCGACGGTCGCCTGGTCGCCTACGACGCCACGAGCGGCGCGAAGCTGTGGGAAACGGCCACCGGCACCGGAGTCGTCGCGGCGCCGGTCAGCTACGAGATCGACGGCCGGCAGTACGTTTCCATTGCGGTCGGGTGGGGCGGCGTCTACGGGCTCGCGCAACGCGCGACCGAACGCAAGGGGCCGGGCACCGTCTATACGTTCGCCCTCGGCGGCACGGCGCAGATGCCCGACTTCGTCGCGTATCGGCAGGGCGCGCTGCTGCAGGGCGTGAAGTACGACCCGGCGCACGTCGAGGAAGGCACGGGACTCTACGTGAGCAACTGCGTGTTCTGCCACGGCGTCCCGGGCGTGGACCGCGGCGGCAACATCCCGAACCTCGGCTACTCGAGCGCCGAGGTGATCACGAACCTGGACCGCTTCGTCTACACCCGCGGCAGTGCGTCCAACGACGGAATGCCCGATTTCACCGGGAAGCTCACGCCCGATCAGGTGGTGAAGATCCAGGCCTTCATCCAGGGAACGGCGGACGCGATCCGGCCGAAGTGAGGGCGGCGCGAGCGCCGCTCGCGCTCAGGCCCGCTTGCGCGCGCGGCCGCCGCGGGCAACGCTGCGAAACAGCGCGAGCACCTTCGCGCGCAGCCACTGCTGCGCCGCGTCGTCATCGCTGCTGCCGTGCCACACCAGGCAGATGTCGTACGCCGGCGTAGCCAGCGGGACCTGCCACATCGCAAGCGCGGGACGCTCGCAGGCGATCTGCGCGAACATCTCGGGAACGATCGCGACGAGCCCCGCCCGCTCGACGAGTTCGGGCAGGGTCGAGAAGTGGCGCGCGCGCACGACGATGCCGTCGTGCAGCCGGTGGCGTTCGAGCCGCTCGGCGATGCCGGCGTGATGCGTTGCCGTCGGTGAAGCGACGACCAGGGGCGCCTCGCCGAAACCGCGACGCGTGCGCCATTCGCGCGGATGATCGGCGCGGCTGAGCGCCACGTAGCGCTCGCGAAACAGCACCTCGGAATGCAGGCCGCGCTGCTTCGGATCCATGATGCCGACCGCGAGGTCGATCTCCCGGCGTGCCAGCGCATCGGCGACGCGCTCGGCCGGAACCGACGCGTTCGTCACGCGCGTGCGCGGCGCTTCCCGGCGAACCGCTTCGACGATCGCCGACAGGAAGACGATCTCGCCGAGGTCCGACAGCGACAGCCTCCATTCGATCGAACTGCTCGCCGGATCGAAGCCGTGTCGCGCACTGAGCGCGCCCTCGAGTTCCTGCAGATGCCGCTCGACGAGCGGCGCGATGCGCGCGGCCAGCGGGGTCGGCATCAGCGCACCGGGCGCACGCACGAACAGCGGATCGTCGAAGGCTTCCCGCAGGCGAGCCAGCGCGTTGCTCGTCGCCGGCTGGCTCAGCGACAGGTGACGGCCGGCTTCGGTCACCGACCGGAAACGCGCGATCGCGACCAGCACCCGCAGCAGGTTCAGGTCGAGGCGCGCGAAGAAGCGCGGATCGCGCGTTGCGCCGAGCGCGTCCCCCTTCATTGAAGGCATCAATGTTCCGTATTCGGACAATCCATTTGACGAATACTGAATGTACGTTTAACTTGACGGGCGATCAAGAGCGAGCGCGGCGGCACGTGCGCGATTTCGCCCCCCCCGCCCCGCCCTCCCCCGACACTCCACACCGCGGGAGTTCCAACGTGGAAATATCCTTCAGCAGCGAGATCCGCTCGCTGGCGCTCGGCAATGGCGAAACCTTCCACGGAGAGGGCATCCTCGCCGTCACGAAGGCGCTGCTGCAATCGGGCGTCACCTACGTCGGCGGCTACCAGGGCGCGCCGGTATCGCACCTGCTCGACGTGATGGTGCAGGCGCGCGACTACATGGACGAACTGGGCGTGCACGTCGAGGCATGCACGAACGAGGCGTCGGCCGCGGCGATGCTCGGCGCATCGATCATGTATCCGGTGCGCGGCGCCGTCACGTGGAAGTCGGTGGTCGGCACGAACGTCGCCTCCGACGCGCTGTCGAACCTCGCGTCGCCGGGCGTGATGGGCGGAGCGCTGATCGTCGTCGGCGAAGACTACGGCGAAGGCGCGAGCGTCATCCAGGAGCGCACGCACGCCTTCGCGATGAAGTCGGGCATGTGGCTGCTCGACCCGCGGCCGAACCTGCCGACGATCGTGAAGATGGTCGAGCACGGCTTCGAGCTGTCGGAGGCGTCGAACACGCCGGTGATGCTGCAGCTGCGCATCCGCGCCTGCCACGTGCGCGGCAGCTTCGTCTGCAAGGACAACCGCAAGCCGCGCATCTCCACGCGCGAGCTGCAGCGCGAGCCCGCCTCCTTCGACTACTCGCGGCTCTCGCACCCTCCGGTCACCTTCCAGCACGAGAAGCTCAAGCAGGAGGTGCGCATGCCGGCGGCACGGCGCTACGTGGTCGACGCGTCGCTGAACGAGCTGTTCGAGGGGCCGCGCAACGAGCTGGGCATCGTCGTGCAGGGCGGGCTGTACAACAACCTGATCCGCGCCCTGCAGACGCTCGGCCTGGCCGACGCCTGGGGCAACACGCAGATCCCGATCCTGAACCTGAACGTCGTCTACCCGCTCGTCCCCGAGCAACTGACGCAGTTCTTCGCCGGCAAGCGGGCCGTGCTGCTGGTCGAGGAAGGCGCGCCCGACTTCATCGAGCAGGAGCTCAGCGGCATCCTGCGCCGCGCCGACCTGCAGACGAAGCTGCACGGCAAGGACCTGCTGTCGATGGGCGGCGAGTACACCGCCGAGCTGATCCTGAAAGGGCTGTCGCGCTACCTCGCCGAGCACGCGCCCGATCTGCCGCGCGGCGGCGCCGACGAGCTGCTGCGCGAGGTCGAACTGCTGCGCGAGCAGGCGGCCGAGGAATTCAAGGGACTGCTTCCCGGGCGGCCGCCGAACTTCTGCACCGGCTGCCCCGAACGGCCGGTGTTCTCGGCGCTGAAGCTCGTCGAGCAGGAAATCGGCAAGCTGCACGTTTCCACCGACATCGGCTGCCATTCCTTCGCGACCTTCG